>NZ_JBHTBW010000006.1:0-388412 GCF_042665195.1 Laceyella putida | reverse complement strand
GCATGTATTAGGCACGCCGCCAGCGTTCATCCTGAGCCAGGATCAAACTCTCCGTTAAAGGTCTTAGCGCTAAGCGCCAGACTTGAGGTTTGAGTCTATGCTCATTGGTAACACCGAAGTGTCACATTGAATTGACAGGTCACGTTCACTCTTTAGTTTTCAAGGAACACTTCATTTTGTTCAACTCACCGCTCGTTCGCGGCGACAAATAAGATATTACCACCATCTTTTACACTCGTCAACACTTTTTTTCATTTTTTCTTATGAAATAAAGATCAGTTTGACCACCACAAGATAAAAAACCCCCGGCGCCCCCAATATGCCCGCTGCAAAAGCGGTCACCGGATTAATGGGAATATGGAAGTGCGCAAACTGTCCGACCAAGTTGATCAAAAACAAAACCAAACCGCCGATGGCAGAGTACAAAAAACCACGCCATATCCAATACAACGGTTTGGTGACGGAACGATTGATCAACATAAACACCATAACCGCCCCAACCAACGCCAACCCCCACCACTTGATCTCCAACATCTTCATCCCTCCGCAATAGACAAGCTATTCTCATACCTATGTCCCCAACTTCAAAAATATCCCACCAGCCCACTTCCGCTCATGTCGACCAAGGTCGCAATGGTGTTGTTGAAACAATGAAACAAGATCGGCGCCCAAAGGTTCTTTGTCCAACTTTTAAGCAAGGCCAACGCCATTCCCAACAAAAAGAGGGTGGGCAATAACGGCACATCGATGTGAAACAAGGCAAACAACAGCGCCGATGCCATCACTCCCACGCCTGCCCCCCAATCCTTCGTCAGCCAATCCTGCAAGAATCCCCGAAACAGGATTTCTTCCGCCATCGGCCCAATCAATCCAATCGCGATCAATTGCAAAACCACCAAGAGTGGATTCAGCCCGCTCGCCTGTTTAATCCCCTCGCTGATGCTGTCTTCACGCCAGGATGACAGCTCCAATGAGCAGACATCGGCAAACCACTCGGTCAAGTGGCGATCCACCACAAACACAAAGAGGAGATAAATGCCAATGACAGCCAAAGGAACTTTCACCCAAAAGGCCGAATCCAACTGGACAAAGCCGATTTGCCGCCATCTTCCCTTCAATATCCAAGCTGCGGACAAACACATCCAACAGAAGGGAAGGTATGGGGTGAACAAAGATAAAGCCATCGCTTCACCCAGTCCGGGAAACAACAGGAGCATCAGAGTGAAAAACAAATTGAAGGTCTGAACCCAAGCCGTAAAGTAAGCGATATCCCTCGCCTGGAGTGTCGATTCCAACAACCTTTGTTCATGGGTGAACCGTCGCAAACACCCACACAACACAAAGACAAAGCTGCCCACCAACACAAGGATCGAACAGATTGCCATCACCAAGGCCAAAGGGGCAGAAGAAGCTTCCGCCGGCGTGATCAACCAGGTCCCATGCGGGGTCAAACGCCACTCCAATGAGGCAAATTCAAGGGGAACCATAAGAAAAAACATTGCGCACAAACACCAAGCCACCCCGTGTCGAAGCTGATCCACTATCGTCCATCCACCATTTAGCATATTGATCAATATTCGTTCACCCGCTTTGAAAAAAATAAGAGCGACGCCCCTTTCCAAGAAAAAGAGTGTCGCTCTACTATATGCGCGGGCTTGTCAGATTAAACCTCACGTCTGCCTTCCAGCGCTTTCGTCAAGGTCACCTCATCCGCGTATTCCAAATCACCGCCCACCGGCAACCCATGCGCGATTCGCGTCACTTTCAATCCAAACGGTTTGATTAAGCGTGACAGATACATGGCCGTGGCTTCTCCCTCAATGTTGGGATTGGTCGCCAAGATCAATTCCTGCACGCGATCATCTTCCAAACGCTTCAATAACTCAGGGATTTTCAATTCTTCGGGCCCGATTCCCTCGATGGGGGAAATCGCCCCATGCAACACATGGTATAACCCGTTGAATTCCCGCGTGCGTTCCATCGCCATCAAGTCTTTGGTATCTTGAACCACGCAGATGACGGAACGGTCCCGGTGCTTGTCTGAGCAGATATAACATGGGTCATGATCGGTAATGTTTCCGCAGATCGAACAGGTATGCAGATCGCGTTTGGCCCGAACCAAGGCTTTGGCCAAATCCAGCACATCATCCTCTTCCATCGTCAACACATAAAACGCCAATCTTTGCGCTGTTTTGGGGCCGATCCCCGGCAGGCGCATAAATCCTTCAATCAGTTTTGATATTGGTTCAGGCACATACAACGTTCGCCACCCCTAGCTTTTTCACTAGAACAGTCCGGGAATGTTCATCCCGCCCGTAAATTTGCCCAGGTCTTTCGCCACAAGCTCATCGACTTGTTTCATTGCCTCGTTAAACGCGGCCGTAATCAGGTCCTGCAACATTTCCACATCATCTGGATCAACCACTTCCGGTGCGATCTCAATCCCTTTCAACTGCTTGTGGCCGTTCATCGTCACTTTCACCACACCGCCACCCGCGGTGCCCACCACTTCTTTTTGCTCCAGTTCTTGTTGCGCTTTCGCCATTTCCTGTTGCATTTTTTTCACTTGTTTCATCATCTGGTTCATATTACGCATCATAAGGATTTGCCTCCCCACACTAATTTTGGTCAATCACTTTCACCAGTTGTTCACCAAACAAACCAATAGCCTTCTTAATGATATCATCTTGCCCGCTTGGTTCATCGGGTTCCTCCGGTTCATCTTTCGCCTGTTTGCCATGCCGGTTCATAAATTCTTGCCACTCCGGCATCATGATGGTTTTGAGTCGCATCGGCGTTCCCATCGCTTGCGCCATCACTTGTTGAATCCAGTCTTTATGTTTATTCTCCACTGTCTCACAGTGGATTTTGCTGCGGAAGGCAACGACAACGGTATCTTGCGTCGCCCCTACCACTTCGCCATCCACCAACCAGGCGTGCACCATGATCTTGTCTTCTTTGACCCGATGCAAGACTTCCGGCCAGACACGTCTAACCTCCTTCAACTTTTCAGCGGACAACCTTGTGAACCATTGCTCATTCAAGGAGGTAAACCTTGGTTGGCTTTTGCCAATAGCCGGCTGTTTTGGGCTTTCCGGTGTGGAAGGCGCGGTTCGCTCAGCAGACGCGGAGGGAGCTGCTTGCAACTTGCGCAGGGCTTGCTCCAGCTCACGAATCCGCTCTTCCAACTTGGCTACCGGAACAGAGGCGTCTTGTTTTGCTTCAGACTCCCCCGCTTCAATCAAACGAAGCAACGCCATTTCCAACACAATCCGCGGATGGGCAACCCATTTCATCTGCTGCTGGTAATGGAGTAAGAGATCAAGCATCTGTGTTAAACGTCCGATGGAAAGCCGTTCGCTCAAACGCGGAAAAAGCTCGCTATACCCTAAGCTCGATTTGACTCCTTCCAACTGTGGCGCCGTTTTATATAACAGAACGTCCCTAACTGCATGAATGAAATCCTGAATCAGCTTTTCCGGTTCCATTCCGGCCATGACGGCTTCATCCAACCGCTTCAACGCCTCGGGAACGGAAGCATCCGCGACCGCTTGGAGCATGTGGAGCACGATCTCCTTTGACACGGCCCCGGTAACGGCCATGACGGCTTGCTCATCCAATCGATCCCCGGCAAAGGCCAAGGCTTGATCCAACAGGCTCAAGGCATCACGCATGCCGCCATCAGCCGCTCGCGCTACCGCATATAAGGCTGTTTCTTCATAGGAAATCCCCATCGATTCGCATATCAGTTTCATGCGAGCGACAATGTGTTCAAAAGAGATGCGGCGAAAAGAGAAACGCTGACAGCGGGAAATGATCGTCGGAGGAAGTTTGTGCGGTTCCGTCGTTGCCAAAATAAAAATCACATGTGTCGGAGGTTCTTCCAATGTCTTCAACAGGGCA
Source organism: Laceyella putida (assembly GCF_042665195.1). Lineage (NCBI taxonomy): Bacteria > Bacillati > Bacillota > Bacilli > Caryophanales > Thermoactinomycetaceae > Laceyella > Laceyella putida. The sequence continues at coordinate 384,509 of NZ_JBHTBW010000006.1, read as the reverse complement.
TTAAACGCCTCCGTCGTCAACATGTGCACCTCGTCAATAATATACACCTTATAGCGCACTTCTGTCGGGGCATACTTCACCTTGTCCCGCAGCTCGCGGATTTCATCCACCCCGCGGTTGGAAGCGGCGTCAATCTCCACCACATCCATGATCGCGCCTTCCGTAATCCGCTTGCATGCTTCACACTCGTTACACGGTTCGGGCGCAGGGCCGTGCACACAGTTAACCGCTTTGGCAAAGATCTTGGCGGCACTGGTTTTCCCTGTGCCTCGCGGGCCATTGAAGAGATAAGCATGAGAGAGATGCTTCTCTTTCAAGGCATTTTTGAGCGTTTTTGTCACGTGTTCCTGCCCAACTAAATCTTCGAAACGTTGCGGTCTCCATACCCGATATAATGCCCGATAGGACACAACCAACACTCCAGCCTTCCCCATGCGGGGCAAAATCTGATGATCCTTATTATCATACTACACTGACTCTCTTTTTTCCAAAAGGCGACATTTCGCAGAAACAACAAAAACCCACCATGAAAGTGGGTTGAAACGAAATCAGAGAAAACCACATCCATTTGTTCAAAAATCACCCCCGGCCCGATCCCGATTACCACCACCAGAATGTGGTTATTCCGGTTTCATCCCCAGGGGCAAATAGACTCGCATCGTCGTCCCCGATTCGCTTGAGTCCGGCTCGATCGTCCCCCCTAACTCCAGCAGGATTTGACGGCAAATCGGAAGTCCAAGACCCGTGCCATTCTCTTTCGTCGTAAAGAATGGCTCGAAAATTTTCTCTCGCACATCGTCGGGAATTCCCGTTCCCGAATCAATAATCTCCACACGCAATTTCCGCTCCGATACCATCGTGGCCAAACGAATGGTCAGCAGCCCCCCTTGTTTCATCGCTTCAATCGCGTTTTTGCACAAATTGAGAAACACTTGCTTCAACATCTCCCCGTCAGCGATGACCACCGGAAGGGGGGAGACACTCTTCTCAAAAAAAACATCTATATTATGTAATAAGGCCTCGTTTTTAATAATGGGCAAGATCTCCCTTAGGACTTTGGTCACATTCACAGCGCGCAAATCTGTTTGGCGAGGTTTGCTCAACAGCAGGATTTCGCCGACCAAGTTGCTGATCCGTTCGATTTCTTTCAACATAATCTCGATATAGCCGCATTCCTTGCCTTGCCCGTCATCTTTCAACTTGTGTCCGATCACTTGTAAGAACCCTTTTATCGCCGTCAGTGGATTGCGAATCTCATGCGCCGTACCGGCTGCAATTTGTCCAATGGTCGCTAAACGATTGTTACGTCGTACCTGCAATTCCAATAATCGAAGCGCGGTGACATCCTCTATCACCAACATGTACCCTTGCAACCGAAGCTCATGATCCTTGATCGCTTGCATCCGGAGCGTGAGATACCGCGCCTCCCCCTCATCATGCCACTCCCACTCCATCTCTCGTCCGTCTTGGACGGAATAAACAAATGACGTCAACCGTTCTTTTTCATGCGCATGCAAGCCCAGCTGAGCTACCAATTCCTCAAATGAACGATAAAGCACCTGTGCGCGATCCAATCCTAACAGCGCAGCGGCCACAGGATTGATCTCCAACACCTGGCTACACTCATCCAGCACAATGATCCCAAGATGAATCTTCGATATCATCTGGGCGGTCATGCGCTCAACCGTTGTCATCGGATAAAAAGGCAGGTACTGGCAAGATGGATGATCAGCATGTTCTATTGAGGTTTTCATGTTCATATTAATCATAATCGCACCGCCACATCGTCGCTTCCCTTCTTCTCTTGTACTCGCTTTTCCAGCGTGAATACGGTTCTTGCACAAGATGTCGCCTCGGACAAGCCGCTGATTCGGACTGTTGCTATCCATCGCTGACAGATATCAAACGTGCCAAGTGTCATTCGCCCGTCTCGCTACAATCAAGAAAAACAGGACGAACCCCTCTCGGTACGAGTCACCTCCATTCGCGACACATTTATGATTCGAACTTTTTTGTCAAAATTGTGATATTTTCTAATTCGCCGTTTTACATTTTCTTCCTTCAAGAAAATGGGCTTTTTTTACATTTTACCGAACAAAATAACCGATGGAATAACAAAAAAACCCAAGCTCCAATATTGGAACTTGGGTTTGGCTTCATCTTATGTAGCCGCGCACCTACCTTTGACGCATCGAGCCCGAGCGGGCGCTGGATCGTCAGCTCAAACCAGGCACCCCTACGGCACACGAAGATTCTCCCTTAGTGCTGCTTCCGTCAGGACCTGACACGGTTCGGAAGGCTTCGTTGCGTAGGACCCAATCATCAACACTGATCATCCAGACCAGACCTCGCACAAGATGCGCCTCAGATAGGAATTCAACCCCGTTAAGGCGGATTACGGGTTACAGGGCACCGCCAGCTCCCCATCTAGCGCGGTGTTTCTATCATAACACAAGCATTCGGCCAGAGCAACGGGGTGGATATATTTTACTGAAATATGATGAATATATAGCTTGGGTATATAGTAATTGTATTGTGCATCAACCTCTTCTTCATCATCCATTTAAAAATATGTTCCAAAAACCAAATAATTATCCTCGAATATAAATCCACTTACTGGCCAACCGCACCGCTTCAAAGTGAATCGCCTGTTCACTCTCCGATAGCGTAAGCCCCTCTTTCTCCACACATGTCCGACATGCCCAGCGTTCTTTATCCGCCGAAGTGACGATATGGATTTCCCATGGCTTCACATCCTTGTCGCAATACTCGCAGCAAGCCCGGGTGTTTCCCGCATACTCCTCCATCTCATCCCTGCCTTTGAATTGGGCATGGTATCGCTTGGCCTGTTCGCGAATCCGCGCTTTCCGCTCCTCCATCTATTTATCCCTCCGATGATGTCATTCGCGTTCGACATTTCGCCATTTTTTTCGACATCAAAAAACGGCAAAGCATACGAATCTTTATACTGAGTGCATTTTACCACAGTTGTGAAGGGGGATAATCATTTGCGCAAAAAGATTTTTGCTGGCGTGCTTACAACAGCCGTGTTGGGTACCGTTGTCGCTTTCCCAGGACTGGGTTCTGCGGAAGGAAAAGCGCACAATGCGTCTGATGTAGAAAAAGCTCATCGTACCAAAACCATTCAACAGGTTGAGCGTTATCTTTATGAGAACAAATCATCCGCCAAACTAAGCACCCGCAGCGTAACGGCTCAAGAAGTGACGGATGCCACCTTTACCGGTTCCATTGACTTCTCCGGGGCTCACTTATACAAAATCCACGTCTCCCAAGGCGGAACGATCCACATCAACTCCAATGCGGAACAAGGCGAACATTTCTATACCTTGATCCCCCTTTCAGCCGTCGATTCCGATCCCGACATGCCTGCGATGTATTTTGACGGCGATACCATTCCCGCTGGAGACTACTACTTTATGGTGGAATCCCTGGAGGAATGGTCGGTCCCTTATCGATACAACGTGAACGGCGTCACCATGACCGTTGATACGACGGTTCCGCAAATCAATTTGACCAGCCCCGCGAAAAACCCGTTCCGGATGGCAAAAGGGGCCAAAACGGTTAATCTGACCGGATCAGTATCCGAGTCCGCTTCCGTTTATTTAAGCGTGGACGGTTCAAATGACGAACAGTTGGGAACCACGTTCAACAAAACACTGACGCTCGAAATCGGAGACCACACGGTGTATATGATGGCGGAAGAGGCTTCCGAAAACATGGTCTTCAAAACGTTGGAGATCACCAATCCAGGGGTAAAACGGATTGACGGGGCGGATCGTTATGCCGTATCCGCTAATATCAGCAAAGAAAATTACCCCTATGGCACCGATACCATCTTGATTGCCCGTGGGGACTTATATACCGATGCGCTGTCCGGCGGCCCATTGGCAGCCGCGCTGCAAGCGCCTGTGCTGTTGACCAACCCCAAATCGTTGCCGGCCCCCATCAAAGCGGAGATCACGCGGTTGGGCGCGAAGCAAGCGATCATGCTGGGAGGAATCGATTCGGTCACCCCAGCCGTAGAACAGCAACTGAAAGATTTGGGCCTGGAAACCAAACGGATCGACGGCGCTGACCGTTTCGCCGTTTCCGCCAATGTGGGGCAAGCCTTGACTGATCTTGGCTTCGAACCGCAAAAGGCTATCATCGCCAGCGGCTTGAACTTCCCGGATGCGCTATCTGCTTCCAGCCCAGCGGGACAATACTTCTATCCGATCCTGCAAGTAAGCACGGACAAAGTGCCAGCTTCTGTGGAAGCGTATATCAAACAGAACGGCATTAGAGACTTTGTCATCGTCGGCGGATCGGACACCGTGTCCGACAATGTGCTCAACCGATTGAAAACACTGACCGGCGGAAATGTGGACCGCGTGGGTGGCGCAAATCGTTTTGCCGTTGGCGTAAACTTGATCAAATACTTCTTTGACACCGAATTTTTCGGGATGGACCCACGCAACTTGGTCGTGGCCAACGGAATGATCTTCTCCGATGCGCTGCCAGGTGGTCCGCTCGCGGCTAACCGTTACGCGCCCATCCTGTTGACGACGGCCACCAAAATCGATGCCAGCGTCACCAACTACCTGCAAAATGAGTTGCCAGACTACTACACGGATGTCGTGTACATCTTGGGTGGCACCGATTCTGTTTCTACCGGTATCCAAAGCTACTTCAACGGTTTGATTAAGTAATCTGGCAGGGATGACGAATCCCTATCCCTGCACACGCTTAAACCCTTGTTTGTGCCAATCGGCATGACCAAGGGCTCTTTTTTATTGGGCTGCCAGCCATGCGCCCACCACTTTGCATTCCTTTCCTGAGCACTCTCACTTCCCTTCTCTTTATGACACCATCGCATCCGTCAGCGCAAAAATCTTTGCGGCAAACGAAATAAACCGCCCATTGGAACGAATGAGCGGTCGGCATGCTTATGGCAGATCAATCAAATAGCGCAGGTAGACATATAAATGGGAAATCGCCAACGAGATCAAGGTGATGGGCATGCCCACCTTCAAGAACTGCCAGAAAGTGAAGCCTTGCTTTTCTCGAGCGGCGAGGCCAGCCACCACCACGTTGGCGGACGCCCCGATGATGGTTCCGTTTCCGCCCAAACACGCTCCCAAGGACAAGGACCACCACAAAACCTCAGCGTGTACGCCATCCACCGGATAGCCGAGACTCGCTATCATATCTTGAAGCAGGGGAATCATCGTGGCGACAAACGGAATGTTGTCGATAAAGGCGGAAGCGATCCCGGATACCCATAAGATCAGCACCGCCGCAACCGAAACATCCCCCCCTGTCACCCTGAGCAACTCAGTTGCCAACAGCTTAATGACCCCCACTTCTTGCAAGCTCCCCACCAACACAAACAAACCCGCAAAGAAGAAGATCGTTTGCCACTCAATATAACTGAACACTTTCTCCATGTCGGCCTCTTTCACACTGATCAGCATCAACAGCGTCGCCCCGGTAATGGCGATGACCGCCGGTTCAATATGAATCACGGAGTGCAGGACAAATCCCACAATCGTCAAGGCCAACACAACCAACGACTTCTTCATCAGCGCAACATCGGTTAGATAACTTTTCTCATCCATCTCCATCAGTTGCGCGGTCAACGCCTGATCCACCTTCATGCGGCGACGGTAAACCACATACACGAGAAACAGGACGACGATCAGGATGAGGATAACCACCGGCGCCAAATTCAACAAGAAATCATTAAAGGTCAGATGTTCATTGGCCGACCCGATGATGATATTCGGCGGGTCCCCAATCAATGTGGCGGTTCCCCCAATATTGGATGCAATCGCTTCCATGATCAAAAATGGTGTCGCATCTACCTTCAAGATCCGCGTAATCGAAAAAGTGACCGGCACAAACAGAAGCACCGTTGTAACATTGTCCAAAAAGGCCGAAATCAAAGCGGTCAACGCCGAAAGCATAATCAGGATGCGGATCGGGCTTCCGCCAGTCAGTTTGGCCGATTTGACGGCGAGGTACTGGAAGATTCCCGTTTTGTTGATGATCCCCACCAGGATCATCATCCCCACCAACAAAATGATGGTCTCCCAGTCTATGTACCTATGAAACGCTTTTTCCGTGTCCAGTATGCCGAGGACGATGACCACGGATGCGCCGAGCAAAGCCACGATAGCCCGATTTACTTTTTCCGAAATGATCAAAGCATAAACGATAAGAAAGACAGTAACCGCAATAAAAGTTGGGCTCATGGTTTCTCTCCCCTCTCTGCAAGATAAAAGGAGCCCAGACAAAAGAAAGGGCTCCCTATTAGTATGGTTTCTTTACTCCTCCAATTATACTAGGATAACGAAACAGGGTAAATGAAACGCCCGCTCACAAGGCAATCAGATAGCGCAGGTAAATATACGCGTGTGCCAGAACCAAGGAGACAAGGGCGATCGGCATCCCCACTTTAAAGAACTCCATAAAGCTAAACCCGTGCTTCTCCCGAGCGGCCAGTCCCGCCACGATCACATTGGCCGAGGCGCCGATAACCGTGCCGTTGCCCCCCAGACAGGCCCCCAAAGCAAGGGACCACCACAAGGCATTAGCATGTGCGGAATCCGCAGCCAATCCAAGCCCTGCAACCATCTCCTTGATCAAGGGAATCATGGTCGCGACAAACGGAATATTATCGATAAATGCGGAGGCGATCCCTGACACCCATAAGATGAGGCTTCCCGCCAATGCCACATCGCCGCCCGTGATGTCCAATGCCCGGGTGGCCAACAATTTAATGACGCCCACTTCCTGCAACCCGCCCACGAGAATAAACAAACCGGCAAAGAAGAAGATCGTTTGCCACTCCACATAGTCAAAGGTCTTTTCTATCTCTTCTTCTTTCAACCCAATCAACAGGAGCAAAGTGGCGCCCAGCATCGCCACAACCGAGGCGGCGAGATGGAGAACGGAGTGCAACAAAAAGCCAAGGATCGTCAAGCCAAGGATGAACAAGGATTTCTTCATGAGGGCCACATCGTGAATATAGCTCTTCTCATCCATCTCCATCAATTTTTCAATGTGCCCCTCATCCACTCTCAGCTGATTCCGATAGATAAGATACAACAGATATAGGATAACCACCAAGATCAGGATGACGATGGGAGCCAAGTTGACCAAAAAAGCGTTAAATGTGAGATGTTTGTTGGCGGAACCGATAATGATGTTGGGCGGATCCCCGATGAGCGTCGCCGTCCCCCCCACATTGGAAGCGAGCACTTCCGAAATGAGGTAAGGCACGGGGTTCACTTTCAAAATCCTTGTGATTGAGAAAGTGACCGGAACAATCAGCAAAACGGTGGTGACATTATCCAGAAACGCGGACAGCACCGCGGTGAGCAACGAGAAAATGACCAAGATGCGAACCGGATTCCCCCCGGCCATTTTGGCCGATTTGATCGCCACGTACTGAAACACACCCGTCCGATTGGTGATCCCAACCAAGATCATCATCCCGATCAGGAGAACGATCGTATCCCATTCAATGTAGTACCTGAACGCCTTTTCCGTGTCGAGCACATCCAGCATGATAATGGCCGAAGCTCCCAACAAGGCAATCACGGCCCGATTCACTTTTTCAGAAATAATAAATCCATACACAATCAAAAAGACAGCAACCGCGATCAAGGTTGGATTCAGCATTTCTCCACTCCCCCTAAAAAGACAAAAGGAGCCCGTCAAATGACAGGCTCCTCCATGTCGTTCGTTTATGTGATTAAGTTTATTGTAACGCAATTCATATCATCGGTAAAGATGGGATGCGAGTCAACCTGTTCTTTTTCTGGATAAAACAGGCTGCCCTTGCCATCCGCTTCTTTTCAATCTTTTTTAATATTCCCATCAACTTTTGCTCCAATCGACTGTCTATAATGGAAATGTATCAAACTTCACATTGAAGGAGCCAATGAAATGGATCTGTTTGAACCATTTGATGTTGAGATCGACGGAGATGAACTGGAGATTGAAATTGGCGATGTGGAATTGGAATTGGAACTGGATGGGGATGGCTTGGATCTCGATCTCGAATTGGAAGATTAACAATAAGAAAAGCGGTCTGGCGCTAAGAACCAGACCGCTTTACTGCCATGTTTTTAATCTCCCTGACCACATCGGCAAAAGGCCGACCCGTAATCGTGTCTTTGATTTGCGCATCCTCTTTTAACGTGACGCGCGTTCCATCTTCCAGCTCCACAGTCGCTTGGCTTTCTTTACTGATTATGAGCTTCGCTTTTCCCTGTTCATCCTGTTCGATCAGATAAGGTTGAAAGGCGACGTGATAAGCGCCATCGGCTGAGCGCCGATCCAAAAACAACACCACTTTCTTTCCCACGGCAGGAGCGACAACCATCGGTTTCTTCAAAGCCACTTTCGCTCGTTCGCCATCCATGGACAGCGTCTCCACACGGCGATAGGGCACACGGACTTGCATATTGGCCGGCGCCTTCCCCTTTAACGTTTCGTGCACCGCAAAAGAGAACGTCTTCACCTCGGTTGAGGACGCGGTTGACCTTTGCCCCGCCTCCCCCTCGCTGATCGCGACCACAATCAAGGAGGCCTCTTGGCTCATCTGCTTCAAGTCATGCGCCACGACGGGGTCCGCCATAATCATGACATTCCGCTCGGGACTTTGCCATGCTTCGTATCCCCACCAACTGAGCAAACCGACAACATAAATCCCACCTATCCACAGCATGACTGCCTTTTTCACAATTATTCCTCCTTTTATGGCCGAAAAAGCAGCCGCTACAGGAAAGGGCGGTGATGGTGTGAATAAGAGATGTGAGAAGGGTGAAAGAACGTCCCTTCAAAGCAACCGCGTGTGATCCATTCCAACCCAGCCACTCTCGGCGGAGCTTCATTTTTCTGGAGCGACACCGCTTTCCCTAGCTAATGGGGGATTCCCGTTATCTTTCAGGTCTTTCAAACGTCACTCCACATTCCGCTTGCAACCGCTCCAAAAATTGTTCCATGAATGCATGGCGTTCTGCCGCCATTTTCCTTCCCGCCTCTGTATTCATGCGGTCTTTCAACAAAAGGAGTTTCTCATAAAAATGATTGACTGACGTGCTTTTCGCTTGCTTGTATTCGGCGAACGAAGCATGCAACGTTGGCGGGATCTCCGGATCATACAACGCTTGCCCCTTATATCCCCCATAAGCAAACGCACGAGCAATACCAATCGCCCCAATCGCATCCAAACGATCCGCATCTTGTACAACCATGCCTTCCTTGGTCTTCATGACCGTTTGGGTGTGGGCCCCTTTAAACGAGAGATCCGCGATGATTTGTGACACATGCTGCACCACTTCGCGATCCACACCCAACTCAGTTAACCACTCCCTGGCCACACGGGGGCCCATCGTTTCATCCCCGCCATGAAATTTATGGTCAGCAATATCGTGCAAGAGGGCGGCCAATTCCACCACAAACATGTCTGCTTGTTCCGCCAGTCCGATCTTGACGGCATTTTTCCACACCCGTTCAATATGAAACCAGTCATGGCTCCCCTCTTGCTGTTGCAATGTTTTTTTCACATAGATAACCGTTTTCTCAACCACCGTCTGCTGATTCATCCCCTGGACCCTCCCCGGATTGGCACCCAATCCCTTATCGTGTGATACACCGAAACAATCCACCAACTCAACTTATACACAATACAAATGATTTTATCCCCAACCCGATCAATATATCCACATATTTATCCACAGTATCCACAATATCTTGTATCCAATTCACACTCTAATTAGGAATCCTTCACTATACCATCTAATTTTTCCAATAAATACGCCTTACTCCCCCCGTTTGAACGCAACCGCCCTTTTTGTCCTCCAAAAGCAATTTTTTATTTAATATATGAATCTACCCCTTTACCCATATGACTTTTTTCCCGCTAGCAGAGTTGCAGGGCCATGATGCATCTCCAAGAAATAATGTTTGCTTCATGAAATAAAATACCTTTCGTCGAAACAAACAAAAATTTCACCAAAAACATCTTGAACAATACCGCTTACAAAGGGTAAAATGTGCGCAATAACCATACAGTTGTTTGCTCTGGGAGTACAGATCCAACCTTTCAACAACAGCCAAACCATCATACAGAAGGGAAAAGATGAGATGAGACGAGGAATTTTGGAAAAATACCGTCAGTTCTTGCCAGTCACTGAACAAACCCCTGCCTTGACGCTATATGAGGGGGAAACCCCTCTATATCATGCCACCCGGTTATCGGCGGAACTGGGGGTCAATCTACATCTCAAGTTTGAAGGGGCCAATCCAACAGGATCCTTTAAAGATCGTGGCATGGTGATGGCCATCGCCAAAGCGAAGGAAGCGGGCAGCCAAGCGGTCATGTGCGCGTCAACGGGCAACACCTCGGCTTCCGCGGCCGCTTATGCCGCCAAATTGGGGCTTCAGTGCTATGTTGTCGTGCCGCATAATCATATTGCGCTCGGCAAGCTTTCACAAGCCGTCATGTACGGCGCCAAGGTCTTGGCCATCGAAGGGAACTTCGACCAAGCTTTGTCATTGGTGCGGAAAATCACCGAGGAATACCCCATCACGCTGGTAAACTCCGTCAATCCGTATCGCATTGAAGGACAAAAAACAGCCGCTTTTGAAGTGTGTGAACAACTGGGTGAAGCTCCGGACATCTTGGCCATCCCCGTCGGCAACGCCGGTAACATCACCGCTTATTGGAAAGGATTTAAAGAATACTCCCAAGAAAACCGCATCCAGCGCTTACCCAAAATGTGGGGATTTGAAGCGGAAGGAGCCGCCGCGATTGTGCGGGGGGAGCCGATCGATCAACCGGAAACCATCGCCACTGCCATCCGCATCGGCAATCCGGCCAGTTGGAAAACAGCTGTAGCCGCCGCATCCGAATCCAATGGCTTCATCGACAGCGTCACCGATGATGAGATTTTATCCGCCTACCGCAAAATCGCACGTATGGAAGGGGTATTTTGTGAACCGGCTTCCGCTGCCTCTGTCGCCGGTGTCATCAAATTGCACAAACAAGGCCGATGCCCCGCGGGTGCCACCATCGTCTGTGTCTTGACCGGAAACGGTTTAAAAGATCCGACCACCGCCCTGGAAACCGTTGATGTCCAACCTGAAGTCATCCCTTGCAGCAAAGAGGCCATCCTCCAATTCGTGAAGGAAGAGAAAGGTTCATTGGCATGAATCCATTTGCCCCTTTTGAAGTGATCGTACCTTGCAGCACTGCCAATCTGGGACCCGGTTTCGATTCCATCGGCATGGCGTTTAACCGTTACCTGCGCTTGCGCTTTTCCCCGTCTCCCACCCTCGACATCCGCGTCGTCAACGGAGATGCGGAGGACATTCCGCTGGATGAACGCAACCTGGTGATCAAAGTGATGAAGCAAGCCTTCGCCGAAGCCGATGTTCCGTTCTTTCCGTTCGCATTGGAAATTAAGAACCAGATCCCCTTGGCACGAGGACTCGGCAGCAGCGCCGCAGCCATCGTCGGTGGTTATGTGGCGGTCAACCATATGTTGGGCGGACGGTGGTCCAAGGAAGAGTTATTATGGTTTACGACTCAGTGGGAAGGGCACCCCGACAATGTGGGGGCTTCTCTCTATGGCGGAGTGGTGGTCGGTTCATGGGACGGTGAACAAGTGCATATCATCCCTTGCCCGTCTCCATCCCTGCCATTCCTCGCCGTTATTCCGGAACAGGCCTTGCTCACTGAACATGCTCGCGGGGTATTGCCCGACGCCTACCCCAAAGGCCAAGCGGTTCTGTCAAGCAGTCGGGCCAATCTGTTGGTGGCCGCCTTGTTGCAAGAGCGTTGGGATCTCCTCTCTGTGGCGATGGATGATTTGTTTCATCAGCCTTACCGGCTTTCCCTCGTTCCAGGATTGAAGGAAGCGATTGCGGAAGCCCCCCTCCATGGGGCTTATGGCGTGGCGTTAAGCGGCGCCGGTCCGACTCTGCTCGCCATCTGCAAAGATGTCGCCGAAGCGAAATCCTACTTTCGGAACCTGTATCAAAAATTGGACATCGCCGTCGACCTGGTTGAGTTGGCTCCCTGCGATACCGGTGCCGTTGTTCAAACCATCGATCAAGTGGTTCATCAAGGTTCGGCATAGGCACCAAAAAAGATCCCCACCCGCCATCGCAAGAGGACCCCTTCTGCATAGCAGGAAACGCTTAACCGCTTACAAAGAGGGAACCAGTTGCTTTGTGGCGAGCGAAATCTTCACATTGGCGATAAACAGCTACGGGTCCGAGACGGGCTCCGTAGCTGTTTATGCTCTTGCCTTTTGTTTATTTCGTCCTATAGAAAAAAGGAATGAAATAACCGAAACAATAAATCGATACAAGACTGAATATTACTTAAATATGATAGAACAGGCAAGTTAATCCCCCGAACAAAACAAAAAAGTGCCTCGGGCACTTTTGCAAATGATATTCTTAAAGATTGTATTTTTTCACCTTTTCCCAAGGTCCCTTTAGATTTTCAAGAGCGTCAAAGATAAGGGAATAAATAAAGGATAAACTTAAAAGCCCATAAAGAGAAAGCGATAAATCATTAATGATTATATCTAGAATATAAATATATGAAAGGACTAACAAGAAATTTGCAAAGACATCTAGTAAAGCTTTGATTTTTTTCTCTCACCTAAAAGATACTGCAAACTAAACTCTATAATTAATCCTACTGTCAAAGCAGCATTAAATACAATATCATGCCAATCCCAAACTGAGCCATACCCGTTGTTGATCGGATATTTATGCCTAAAAAACCAACGTTTTTGAGCAAAGAAAGGATACCGATATTAATTAAAACAGGTATGACTAAAATAAATATAGCAAATAAGCCGATCCCGATGAAAACGAATAACTTATCTCCTACCCCTTTTTTCTTTTTTTCCTCCACAATATATCATCTCCATTATATCTATAGAATGAGCATATCGTCGGCAACGAAAAATAAGGAAAAGATATCCTTTGAAGAAGGAAATACCATTACGAGCATATATTCCCTGTATATAAAAGGGAAATAAAATAATAACAAATAATTTAATATACAATAAAACAAAACAATCAAAGAAAGGCCATCACCCTGTTTGCCGATAGGGGCTTTCCCTATCCCGATCGACCTCATCAGCAGTGTAATGATAGATAAATAAAGAATTATCTTCCTTCATTTCCTTTGCCGCATCAATCGAGCAATCACTGATTTTCTTTCGACTCCCTTGCTTTTAATTTAAATTAAATAATTAATCTGCATGATAATCAATAAATTTATCTATTAAACCTTATCATAAAAGAATGATTATTCCGTTTTAAACTCCTTGAAAATCAAAAAATGAGGACGAAACAAGACAAAAATATCCTGTCATCCCTAAATATATTTTATAAAAGGGAATATGTGGTTCCATATAAAAACCCGCAGGAATCCCCTCAACATCTGTCTCTTTCTCCACTTCCATGGCACGATTGCATCAAGCGCCAACTTCAAGCCAAAAAAAAGCTCCCTTAAACAAGGAAGCCACTATCAAAAACCAAACCAAAACCAAAGCATTAACCTATTTGATTGGAATCCATTCCGACCATGCTGTTTGTTGCGTATAATCGGTAATATAAAATGCCCTACAAGTATTTGCCTTCCCCTAATGACTTTGATTCCACCCGCATGCCTTGCCGGACGGTAAACGATTTTCCTTCCGTCCTCACGATCTTGGTGGATCGTTTGTCATATGTGGGATACATCAGGGTCAAGTTACGGTCGGCCACACCCGTATCGGCATCGATCCCTTGCCATTCTCCTGCATTACCAACAGCGCGTTTGGGCACTGGAACCAGCCACGCTCTTCCCAAACACTCCCCGAATATCGACAATGAATGTGGCTGGGTCCGGATTCATCTTCACTTCAACCGTTGAACCTTCCCTCTTCTCAAGCATGCAAACAAAGTATAATCATCAGTTTTTACAAAAGTTTTTCTAATGTTTATAGAAACTGTTGTTTTAAGCGTTTAACTAGTCGTTAAAGATTGAATATCCCCTCCCTCTCCGTTACCATTGGAAAGGAACAAACCTTTTGAAATCAACGGGATGGCCACAGCAAAACTCATTAGAAGTCGATTTCAGGTTATCCTCCCGTGAACAACGGTTGAAACACGGCTTATATAGAAAAAGGGATATAGGAAGTGGAAGCAAATGGCGATGATTTTAATCGTGGAAGATGAAAGTGAATTGTCCCAGCTGATCGCCCGGCATTTGCACCTGGATATGCATGAAACCATCTTGGCCCAAACCGGGCAGGAAGGGATGGAGCTTTGGCGCGAGAAAAAGCCGGACTTGGTGATCTTGGATTGGAACCTTCCCGATATGGAGGGAGTGGCAGTTTGCCAGAAAATGAGAGAGTCGTCCGTCACCCCCGTGATCATGCTGACGGCCCGGGGACATGAGATGGAACGGATCTGGGGTCTTGATGTCGGGGCGGATGATTATATGACCAAGCCGTTCAGCATGGGGGAGCTGCGGGCGAGGGTCCGGTCTTTGCTTAGGCGGATGGCCATGATGCATCAACATGGGGCTTCCCCCGTCCAACCGCCCAAGATCTTGGATTACGGCTTCATCCAACTCGATCCGGAAAAAAGGGAAGTGTCGATCGATCAACGCCTGCTCGAGCTCACCCCCAAAGAATATGAGTTGCTCCATCTTTTTCTCAAGCATCCGGGTCGGGTCTTCAGCCGCAAGTACCTGTTGGAGAAAGTGTGGGATATCACCTACGAGGGGTTTGACCGCACCGTGGACACGCATATTTCCCGTTTGCGCGGCAAATTGAAACCCTACTCCAGCTCACTGCAAACCGTCTGGGGGACCGGGTATAAGTTTGTCATCGAACGGGTTGATCCGTAATGGGTGCGGTCGCATGAGGCAGGATTCATTAGGGAAGCCAAGGGGGGAATCGCTTGTTTCCGAGAGGGTTTCGGTCCGCCGATATCGGCCGCGCGTTGGTTGAGGCATTTAGTCCTTTTCTTTTGTTGTACCTGGTTTTGCTTATCTGGAATGTCAACACGTTCAATGAGTTGGTGTGGGTCTATGTCCTTACCTTTATTCCGGAGCTTTGGATGGCCCTATGGCCCGCCTACCGCCTTAAAAAAGGGGCGGGGAGAAGTGTAACTATCTGGTGGTGGGTCTCGTTTCTCTTTCCCTACTTGGGTCTGGTGGTCGTCACCGAATGGGTCATGGAGTGGTTGCTGTACCGCTCTCCCATCTATCAGCAATACCCCGCCCTGTTAAACGAACAGAAGGAACTGCCAGAAGATCTCCTGTTCGTGCTGTTTTTTTCTTTTTCCATGTTTGTCACCTTTCGGCTCTTGTTCCTGTTTATCAACAAGTTATGGAAATGGGCATCCAAAAAGCTGGTTCGCCAAATGACATTGTCCCATATCTCGTTATTCCTATTCCTTGTCATGTTGCTCATATGCGGGTTTCTCTTCTACATCATTTCATTTCTGATCCCCCAAGTTGTGCGGGGGGAACAGGAAACGGAAAAAATGGCGGACTTGGCGGCTCCCTTGATGGAGTCAAACCAACTGACCAGCCAATTTCCCGAATGGATCAAGCACGTTCCCACCACGAAGTGGGATCAACTCATTTATGAATACACCACCTACAAGTTGGAACGGCATTGGAGAATTTATGACCGCCATGGCAGGCTATTGGCCACGAACTGCCATCACACCGTCCATCAGGTACCTTCCACTCGGCCCATTTCCATGGAAGAAAAAAAGTTTGTGCACCAAATCGTGCAGAAGGGACAATTGCACAGCATTCCGATCAAAAGCGGCAGCGTCTACATGACCGGTGCGCCCATCCGCGGACAAAACGGGCAAATCGTCGGGGTGGTCAACCAAATCATTAAGTTCGATGATTTTTTCTATGTGGACATTGTGGTATTGGTCATGTTTCTCTTCCTGTTACTCTCGATTCCCGTTACCTTGTTGACCATCTGCATCGCCTTGCTGCTGGCGCTCCCCTTCGCTTATCTGCGGGCCAAACTCCTTACTCGTCGCATCAGCGAAGTGGCCTCGGCGGCCCAGGCTTGGTCATCCGGCAGTTTGTCAGCGCGGATTCAAGACAGGCAACAAGATGAGTTGGGCGTGCTGAGCCAACAACTCAACCAAGTGGCCGCCAACTTGGAAGAAACAACCAACCATTTGGCCAAAGAAAAGCGCCTAGTGGAAAACCTGCTCTTGAGCAAACGGGAATTTGTCGCCGATGTTTCGCATGAATTGCGGAATCCCATCGCGATCTTGCTGGGCTACTTGGAGCTATTGGAAGAACAGCCCCAAGATCACGCGCCAGTGGATATCGACATGTTAAAACGGGAAACCATCCGTTTAAAAAGGTTGATTGACGAATTGTTCTCCGCCGCGATCGAAGATGACCAGCGCTCGCTGGAATCGCTGTTGCAGGTCAAAACATGTGAACTCCCCCCCCTATTAAAGCAACTCCATGCCAGCTTCTCCGTCATCGCTTGGCAAAAGAAGAAAATCGTCATGGAGTTGAAACTGGAGCCTTGCTTGCCGCCGATTCAAGCGGACGAACGGATTTTGGAGCAAATTTTGCAAAACCTGCTGCGGAACGCCTTGCGCCACACGCCTGAAGGCGCCCTGAT
Organism: Laceyella putida; assembly: GCF_042665195.1. Classification (NCBI taxonomy): domain Bacteria; kingdom Bacillati; phylum Bacillota; class Bacilli; order Caryophanales; family Thermoactinomycetaceae; genus Laceyella; species Laceyella putida. The sequence goes on along the minus strand of NZ_JBHTBW010000006.1, from coordinate 367,809 downwards.
CTTGTTAACATGCCAGGCGGATAGAGAGTCGGTGGCAATCGAAGTGATCGATACGGGAACCGGCATTCCGGAGAAGGATCTTCCTTATATTTTTGAGCGGTATTATCAGGGAAATTCCGGTTCTCGAACCCAAGGAGCCGGCCTCGGATTGTCCTTGGTTAAAAACATGGTAGAGGCGATGGACGGACGGGTGGAAGCCAAAAGCGAAATGGGAGAAGGCACAACCATCCGCCTGATCTTTCCGAGGAATCAAGAGGCGCAAGTGCAGGAAAAGTCAAATGAAGAAAATACTTCGACTTAGTCGATATCTTTTTTCTTTAAAATCTTTTTATACAATTTTGTATAGTATTTGTATAACATTTGTAACAAACATGCATTATGATGTTTTTGTCTAGAAAGTAACACCCAGACACCTCAGTCAGCCTCTCTTAATAAGGCCGCATTTGTGCTATGCGGCCTTTTCTATACCACTGCACATCGTTTTCCTTTCTCGCCGTCGACTGCGGCCTTCCCCAGGTCGTTCAACTGCCAAAGCAAGGACGGCTGCCTATTCGTTTCGCTTCTGATGCATGGCGCGCAGAGCATCCCGGTATTGTTTATCACTGCTGTGGGCATCCTTCGCCTCTTCCGGCTTAGCGTTAGACTCCGCACCCACGCCCAAGCTTTTGCGAAGGGCTTCGCGGTATTGCCTGTCCGATATGCCCGCACCCGTTTGCGCCGGTACTTGGGGGAGGCGAGCGGAATCTGCCTGTTGCTCATTTGTCAGCGGCGAAGAGGGACCCGGATTGGAATCATGTTTCTGTGGTTGTTCCCTCTGTTCGTTGGTCTGGCCAGCTCGCCGATTGACTCCAACCAATAACCCTCCGCCCACGACGAAGAGAACCAGATAAAACAGGATAAGCCACGTGATATTATCCACCATCTCGATCCTTCCTCTTTACTTCAATTTTTTCGCCACTTCCGCCACGCGCGCGCCCAGCGCCCTTCCGAGAGCGCGGTCGTTGTCCGAGATCAGCTGGCGCGGAACGGTGCTTTCCTCCAGTTCCACAGGGCAAGTCACCGCCGCTCCGTAGTAGGAGCCGACCAAGGCATTTTCCGGAAGGTTGCTTGGCAATCCCACAATAATCATCCCGTTGTGAAGCATGGGCGTGATTAAGTTCCACAACGTCATCTCCGCCCCACCATGCACAGTGGCTGTTGTGCAAAAAGCGGCGCCCACTTTGCCGACCAATTGTCCCGTCATCCAGACGTGTCCCAACTTATCGATCCACTGTTTCAAACCGGAGCTGATCGTGCCAAAATGCCCGGGGCATCCCCAAATCAGTGCATCCGCTTCCGCCAAGTCGCTGACTTCCGCTTCACGCACATGTTTCAACACCACATCAGCCCCTTCCGCTTGGCGCGCCCCTTCCGCAACCGCTTGGGCCAAAGCTTCGGTATGTCCACTCTCACTGTCATATATCACAAAGATTTTCATCACTGACTACTCCTTTGCAACATGATTGACCAAGGCAACCTAAACCGCCTTACGCTGATCTTTCCGCACATCCCGCATGAAAAAGCTCAAGATGAACCCCAAGAGGGCAAAACCGGTCGCCCACCAAAAAGCATCGTTAATCCCGGACACCGCCGCATGCTGGCTCGCTTGCCCGTATAAGAGTGAAGCCACCGTCTCTTGCGCTTTTGCGACCGGCATGCCAGTGGCGCTCGCAACGTCACCCGCTTTGGCGTAAAACGCCTGGCTAAACGTCGGATCCATCAAATTCATTTGATCGCTCAATTTGCCCAAGTGGAAGTCCATTCTCATCGAAAAAATCGTCGTCATGATGCTGATGCCCATGGAACCGGAAATTTGCCGCAACGTATTGGACATCGCCGTGCCATGGCTATTCTTCTCCTGCGGCAACTGATTCAATCCGGCGGTCATGATCGTCATCATCAACAACGACATCCCGAATGAACGAATCATATTGAGGATCAAAATAAAAGTATAGCTTGTCTCCAGCGTCAAACGGGTAAACTCATAGGTCGTGATCGTCGTAATCAGCAATCCGACAACCGCAAGGGGACGTGGCCCTATTTTATCGAACAATGAGCCGGAAATCGGAGACATGATCCCCATGATGATCGCCCCCGGCAACAGGAGCAAACCTGACTCCAATGGGGTAAACCCACGCAAGTTCTGAAGGTAAATCGGCAATAAAAACATCCCCGCAAACATCGCAATCGTCACAATGGCGCTGATCACGGTCGACAAGGCGAACATATCGTATTTGAACACCCGGAAATCGAGCATCGGTTTCTCCGCCCTCAACTGCAACGCGATAAACAAGAACACCAGAAATGCCCCCAAAGCCAGCGAACTCACCACAATCGGATCGTCCCAACTTTTGGAGCCGGCCTCGCTCAATCCATATAACAGCAAGCCAAACCCAAGTGATGACGTGATTGTCCCCCACATGTCAAATCTTGGTTTTTCCCGCTCTCCGGTATCCCGCAACATGAACGCCGCCAACACAATCACGATGAACCCCAAAGGCACCATGCCGTTAAACAAAATGCGCCAACTGTAATGTTCAATCACCCAGCCGGATAAAGTGGGGCCCACAGCGGGGGCAAACATTATCCCCAAGCCGAAGATTCCCATGCCTTTCCCACGGGCTTCCGGTGGAAAGACAGACAAAATGATCACCATGACAAGCGGCATCAAGATCCCGCCGCCAACCGCCTGAATCAGGCGGCCAATCAACATGATCGAAAAGTTGGGGGCAATGCCGCACAGGAGCGCCCCTCCTGTAAAGAACACCATCGCCAACAAAAACAGGGTACGGATCCCAAAACGTTCAATGAGATAGGCTGACAAAGGGATCAAAATCCCGTTTACCAGCATATAGCCCGTCATTAACCATTGCGCTGTCGTCGCTTCCACATTAAACTCATGAATCAGGTGTGGGATCGCCACATTCAGCAGGGTCTGGTTCAATACCGCCAAAAACATCCCCAGCATCAGAACGGTCAGCAAGGGAATGTGTTGGCCTATTCCTGATTTGCCATTGGTAGCCACGCGTTTTCCCTCCTTTCTTCAATCGCCTGACCGATTTACTTGTGGATGCGAATCGTCGCATTCATCCCTGGAACCAACGCTTCGGAGTAATTGTCCATTTCGATTTTCACTGGAATGCGCTGGATCACCTTGGTGTAATCGCCACTCGCCGATTGTTGCGGGATCAACGAGAACATGGAATTGGTGGCCAGGCCGATTTGTGCCACTTTTCCCTCAATCTTCGTGTCGGGTTCCGCATCCACGACTATATCGACTTCTTGTCCCACCCGTACATCATTGATGACCGTTTCCTCAATATTGGCTTGAATGTAAAGTTTGCTTAAGTCAACCACTTGGGCCACAACTTGCCCCGGCGCCACCATTTGCCCATCAACCAATTTGCTCTGCACAATCGTGCCCGCGATCGGGGACACAATGTCGGTCGCTTGATTCCCAACCATCACTTTGCCCAACACTTGCCCTTCCGTGACGGTCTTCCCTTCTTGCCCTTTCCAGTCTTTCACCATTCCGCCGACCGTTGCCGATACCGGAACGATATCCCCTGTCACCCGGGCATCCTCGGTGTCGATGAAATTGGTCGTATTGTAATAGTAATAATATCCACTAATGCCCAAAGCCACGATGACCAAGAATATAAAGGCATTCAACAACAATAATCTCCCTGTTTTCACACTCTCTCGCCTTCCTTTTTGCTGTAATGTTTAGGACCGATGGATTTTGATCATTGCATTCATTCCTGGGATCAACTTATTTGTCTCATCTTCACCCACTGTGATTTTGACTGGGACACGTTGCACTTCTTTATCGTTTCCGGTCGCGGCTTGTTTTGAAGTGCCGGACAAGACCGTGCCCGCCGTCAGCCCAACCTCGGCAATGCGGCCGGTGATGACCCGATCCATGTCGGAGGCCAACTGAACATCCACTTGTTGCCCCTTATGAATGTCACCCATTTCAGCTTCATCCACATAGGCCAACACATATGTTTTGGACAAATCGGCCAGCACCGCAATCGGTTGCCCCGCCGCCACCACTTGCCCCGGTACGGCATGGGTCATTAACACCGTGCCCGCAATCGGGGAAGTGATGGGCGTTGTCACAACGTTCGGAGTTTGAGCTTTTGCGCCATTTGTCGGGGAGGGGTTCCCTGATGCCACTTCTTCCACTCCCAACGGGGCACCTTGTTCCACCCGATCCCCTGTATGGACAGACCACTCTGTCAACTTCCCTACCGCCATAGGCACGATCGGAATGACATCCGCTTTCACTTGCGCATTGTCTGTGATGACATATTGCGAGTGCTGTTGGATGTAATACGCCCCTCCGCCAACCGCCGCAAGGATAAAAACCAACGTAATCACACCGATTAACACGCGTTTCATCTAGCGGTAACTCCCTTGCTCATGAATTTTCATCTTGTTTGAGTGAAGTTAGTATCTCCACAAATCTCTGTAACATCTCAGCCAACAACCGGATATCACCATCCATTTGATCTTTCGGCCATAACTGCTCCAACCGTCTTACTTCCTTGTCTTCCAGTGTTTGCAAGAACGACTCACACTTTTGACTCAAATGGATCCACACGATTCGACGGTCTTTCCGGTCCCGTTCACGGTACAACAGTCCTCTCTCTTCCAGCCGATCAACTATTTCACTAAGTGAACTATTGGGCATGCCCAATTTTTTGCTCACCTCACTCAATGACTGCGGCCCTTCCCCCTTCAACAAATGAATGATCTTCGCTTGCAAAAGGGAGATGCCGATATCCTTGAACTCCGTTTGCAATTTCTGATGATAGAGATAAAGGCTGTCTCGATAAAGTCGAACCAAGGTATAGAGAAGTTCCCTTCCGTTCATATCCTTTCTCCCTCTAAAGATTAGCCTTATTAATCCTTCGATATCCGAATGATTAATATACTAAAATACCATTCCTTAGAAGTCAATCAACAAGACATTGGAAAATGAGAACAACTTTTGACAATTCGAGTTTGCCACAATCAAAAAAACCGCTGTGCGGCGTATTTTTTTCAGCGGTTTTCCTTTAAAATGGAGCGGATTAAATGAACGGGAGCCATTTCACCGCCAGAGATCCATTCCAATAGGGGGTGGCGGGGAAGGAGCTCTTTGGCAATCTCCCTCTCGCCAACGCCTGCGCCCGCCAGTTCCTTTGTCCGTTTCACCAGTTGTTCCAAGTAAGCTTTTTTCGCACTGAGCGCCTCCCGTCCCTCTTCCACGATGCCGGCATGACCGCAAAAGAGCGTTTGTACCGATGAATGGCACAAAACCGAATCGATCGACTGAATCATATCAGGAACCGATTCATCGCGCAGGCCATAGTAAAGCCGTTTGCCAAGAAAGAGGTCACCGGCAAACAGCCACCCTCGTTCCATCTCAACAAAGCAACAATGGTCCTTGGCATGTCCGGGCGAAGGAATGACCAAAAATCGATGGTTGGAGGTCACCAGTTCGTTTGGCAGCACTTCTCCTTGCACCGACTCCATTTGCCCCCACACATAACGCCGGTAAAAAGGAATCAAAGGAGGATGTTGCAAGATCTGAGCGGTCTTTCTGCCCATATATACAGGCACTTGATAACGCCTGGACAACCAAGCCGCATTACCCGAGTGATCCTCGTGAAAATGAGTCAATCCGATCATTTTGATATCCAGCGAATCGGTTAATCGGGTAATTTCTTTCCGGTGTCTGGGTGGACCGGTGTCAATCAACAGGCCATCGACGAAGTACAGGCAGTAAGTGAAAGGGGTTCCAAAACGGATAAACCGTCCTTGAATGGAACCAACTTCCCCGAACTTCTTGAGTGTCACTTGATTCTTGTTCATATTTACCTCCGTCAACCAAAGTGAATGATAATTCAATTAATTTTAACAGGAATCGCTTTCATAAAAAAGCCGCCTCACTCAGGCGGGACAACCGGGTTTAAGGGGAATAAGCTGAGTGCGAAGAGCTCAAACCCGACTAGGGCATGTCTGGCAAATCAAGTTGAGCCGCCGACATATTTATCAGACACGCCCTAACTGATCGCTTTCCGCCGGAGAAAGGCGTCATGTTGGCAAGTTGCAACTTTGCGGGAAAACACCATTCCAACACCCCCGACTGGATCCAATCCCTTCAACTGAAGCCCTACAAACTGCGCCGCAACTCCTCATAACGATGCAAACGTTCCAAATCCCGTTTTTCCTCATGCTCTTTTTCGGACCGAACCATCTCCAACACGCGTTCTATGTACTCTTTATCCTTTTCGTTCCCCTTCTCTTTCAAGAGATGATCCAAATAAAAAAAGGTTTCGTAATATCGGTTGATCCGCCGCTTCCCCTCCTGGTAGGCAATGGCGGACTCGAACTGCGCCGCATATTTCACCAGCTCGCAATTGTCAAGCTGGCCTTGCTCCCCTTTGTTAACCTGCAACAACAGCACCTTTTGCATGGTGATTCGTTTGCTCTCCCCTCTTTGCACCAACTGATCTTTCAGCACGGCGATATATTTGGTATCATAGGCGCTTGTGATTTCCTCGATCTCAATAAACGCATTCACCCGCATTCTTCCCCCTTGATACAACAGCTTATCAGCTTGATAGACGCCTTTCTTGAAGAGGGGAAGGCATTTGTGGTGCACGATGTCCACATTGACAATACTGGGTTCTATGTCTTCACCGGAAACCAGCTTCGTCTTTTCGAGAAGTTTGGTTTCAAACACGAAATAGTACTCGTCATGGTAGTTCGGCTCTCCGGTACAAGAAGGGATCGCATCCATTTTTACAATGGCGTACTTGCGATCCGCCTGATTGGAAAAAGAAAAAGTGTCTGGCATGGACGACCTCCGAGGATTAATATGTGTTTTTTTAAATGAATTCTCCTATATACAATCAATTCCTTCACTAAAATGAAATGATTTACGCTCCATCGATATAATTATCGCTAATTGCGTTCCACCGACCGCTTTTGCGGTTATACCATAAAAAGCCGCCCCACATGGAGACGACTTCGAGTGCGGTAAAACAGGCATGGATTGATCGGGAAATCGCCGAAAGCGACCGGGGTCGGATTTAAGCCGACAGCTTTCTTGTTCCATGCACCCCATCTTCCCTGTCGCTAGCAGTCAACCATTTGCTCCAATAAATCAACCGCTTGATCCTCGGTGATTCCTTTCACCAACACCAGTTCACTGATAAAAATCTGCCTTGCTTGATCCAACACCGTCTTCTCTCCCCGACTCAGTGTTTTCGTTTGGCTTCTGAATGCCAATTCACGAATCACATCAACCCCATCTTGGATATTGCCCGTTCTCATCTTATCCATGAATACACGATGCCGTTGATTCCACTGAATGGATGGATCAAGATTTGTTTTTGAAGAGTTGTTCAGTATATCATCCAGTTCCATCAAATCCACAATGGAACGTATCCCTAATTCGGCTGCCTTCGTTACGGGAATCATCACCTGCATGTTCCCTGTTGTAATATTTAGCACATAATATGGCTGTTTTACACCCAGAATCTCTTTTTCTTCCACCGCTTCGATGATCCCCGCGCCGTGCATTGGATACACAACTTTATCTCCAACCCGAAACAATGCAATCACCCCCAAATCAGCGCTATTTATCAAGCATAACACAGAGGTTGATTATTTACAAATAAATTATATATTTTACTATGAACAAAAAGACAAAGTCAATATGTAATTACGTTATTCTACGTTTCCAATACACAAAACCCCCCACATGAGGACGATAACGATATTGTTAAACGTGGGACAATGGGATTGGAAATGGCAATCATTTATGCTACCATTTGAGTGGCGTTAAGACCATCAGAAGGGGCTCATTTCAATGGACACTCGTTGGAAAAAGCGTCAGCACATGTTGTTGTCAAATCACAAACCCATCAAACACAACCTTTTGGAAAACCATTATAAAGAAAAAAAAGCGGAGATCACTTCGGATCATGCAAAGGGAAAGAGCCAGAATTCTTACAAAAAATGGTCTGTTATGGCGGCGGCACTCTCCCTTCTCCTCATCATTGCGGCTTGGTATGCCCTGAGTGCTCAACAAGAGAACAAAAGCAAGATCACTGCCAAAACGCCATCCAGCCCTGCAACGGATCCCGCAAGGGGGCGCAAACCAACCGTTTTTACTAATTTGCGGAATCAACAGACCGTTCAACATCTCGATCCCGCACCTGTCTCTGAAACAATCAACCAACCATCCCCCAAACAAAAAAACGCCACTGAAAGCATCTCCAAATCCAAACCGTCAGAGACAAATGCGCCGTCGAAGACATCGGTCCATCCACCATCCCCGCCACCCGAACCGACAGACCAGACGAAACCGGCGGAACCCACAAATCCGCCCCCATCCCAAGACGACGATAAACCGCAAAAAGAAGAACCGGAATGCAAACCTTCCATCTGGAACTGGTTCCAATGCAATGACTAGCAAAGGAACCGCTTGTCAAACAAATGACTCTTCGCCATCCCGCGTCATCCATTTTTGGCGACGGTTCCACACACAGAATCCGTCCTCATCGGCTGGACGGACTTTTTTATTTCCCATTCAAAATAAAAATGCTCCGTTATCTTGCTTTCTCGATATAGAGCGATTTGATCAAAGGGATGTAAACGACCTTATCTGATGAGGTCAGGTAAGCATAATCCCCATGCCCGATCCCATACACGGTAATGACATCCCGTTTGACGATATCATTGGTTCCGTTATAGCTGATCTTGACGATATCATCAGGCTCCCATTCGCCATTTCCTTTGCGGGTGGTGGAGAGGATGATTTGTCCTTCATGGGGGAACTCGCGGATATCCAAGACTTTGCCTTTGATTTTCAAGCGTTCCCCTTTATAAGCGTCGGGGTTTTTGGCAAGCAAACCATACTTGACCATCTTAGAAGATTGTTTGAATGCGGCTTCAAAGTCTGGCGTATCTTCACGCTTAATGGTAACCACCTGTTCGTTCACAACCATCCCGCCCTGTTCTACCTGAAATCTTACAGGGTATCGTCCGGGGAATGGGGTGGAGGCTTCATATTGAAAGTGGCCTTTGCCATCTGTGCGCAAATCCACGTGTTGATCATTGTACAAAAACGTATCTTCGAAATAAACCATCACTGTTGCTCCCGGTTCTGTTGTGCCCTTGATGATGTTCTTCGTTTCCCTGGTGGTGATGGAAGTGGCCTCAAATGATAACTCTGGCTTGGCTGGGGCAAGGGGTTTTTTCGTTTGTTCCTTTTTCGTCATGCGTTTGGATTGTTTCTGTTTGGACAGATCTGCTTGACTGGATTTCAGGTCTTCCATGTAGACAAAACCAAGGATGAGGCTTAAAATGAAAAACCCCCCACCGATTCCCAAATAAATGACTCCTCTCTTCTGTTGCTTTTTTACCAACTGAACAACGGCATAAATGATGATTGCAAGCGAACCGTAAAACAGGATGACCCCTTTCGTCCAAACTCCAATGATGACAAATAAGAGCCAAAGCAGAATAAACTGTACACCGAACTTCCCGAAAGGCGCAATCAGATTCCTCATAAGATTCCCCCATTAGCTGATGCAGAAATAATCCTATTGTTCAACATCTAATACCCCTTTATTTCGAAATTAACCATGGATTTGGGCCTTTTATGACGAAAAAGGATCGGGTTCCTTCATCTTCTGACAAGGGGTCTTCTGCCACAACAGAAAAAAATCTGTAAACTGGCGATCTTGGGTAAGATCATCAGTTTACAGATGGCTCATATTACTTATTTATTATTTGCCGTGCTCATCTTCCAAGCGTACACGTCATAGCCTGCCAGCAACCAGGGGGAAATGGGCGAATCCTTTTTGTCGCTTGAATGCTGGGTGACATAGACATCATGTCTTCCGATGCGCGTGATAATCGCCGAATGTTCAATATCCCCATCATGGTCAAAATCGATACTGACAACATCCCCCACCGATAAATCCTTCCAATCTTTTACCTGTTGCGCTCTGTCTTTAAAGTGCTTGTAAAAGCTGTTTGCCACGCCCCAGGCATAAGAAGGTTTTTGGTCGCTGTAATACCAGTAAGTGCCGGTTCTTCTCTCCTGAATGCCACCCGCTTTAATCGCTTGCGATACAAAGTTGGTGCAATCCGGCCAGCAGTTTTCGCAACCGCCGCTTACCCGCGAGTAATAGCCATACTCCTTGTTGTTCCGCTTGTTCCACCACTTGTATGCATAATCCCTGGCCGCAATTGGATTGTACTGATTGCTTGTCTTTTGCGCTTGGAGCTGTTGACCTGGTTTTTCCTGTTGGGGCTGTTGGCTTGGTTTTTCGTTTTGCGGTTGTTGTGGTTGTTTGTTATTCGGTTTTTCTTGCTTGCCCTGACCCTGGCCGGACATGTCTGAGCTCATCTCCAGCTTCTGTCCCGGATTGATGGGGGTTAAAGCTTCCAGTGTGCTTTTTTCTTCCTCCGTCAAAGTCGCCCCCATCTTCAGCCTTTGTTCCATATTTTTAATGATTTTGTTTTTTGTTTCATTTTCGTAAGCATCCACTTTTTTGGCATATTCCGTCACCGCTTTTGCTTCAGCGGGGGTGAGGGATTGGATATTGGTTGCCGCGACAATCACCATCTCGCGGAACTTCGCATCATTGACATCCGGTTTGACATTGACTTGGTGTTGTTGCGCCGCTTTTTTAATGGCTGATAAGGCTGTTTGTTCAGGCGCTGGCTTCTTTTTATCCGATTTCTTATAGTAATTCACCTTTTGCAACAGCTTTTGGTTCGATGTCGACACCTTGGGCTGATCAGAACTCCCGCTCTGGTTGACTTGCGGACTCTGCTTGACCGGTTCGGTGGAGGCAACCGCTTCATCAAGTTGGGCCGTATCGCTTTCTTTCCCATTCGTTTCTTGCACCATTGGCTGTTCTTTCGTTCCCGACTGCGCATCCGTGGACGAACATCCGCTGACGATCAGCGAGAGCATCATGGCGCAAATCATGATTCTATTCATGCTGGCTCCCTCTTTCTCGATGTAACAGATTCATGATTAAATAATAGGATAAATGATACTTAGCGAGTAATATTTTTATTAACAATTAGATAAATATTTTTGATAAATTTGAGTCAGTTGTTAGCGATTTGCCGTTATACCCAAAAAGTTCGTGATTCCACTGGAATGATAAAATTTTTCGCATATATTCCCTGGGGGAGGAAAACGAAGAAAACCCTAGCCATATTAGCTAGGGCGGGCTTGAAGGTACATCCTCGCGAGCTGGTGCGCTCTGATTTAGATTGTCTTACTTTCTAATTTCTCCATAAAGAGGAAAGCTTTGCTTTTATCTTAAGCCGTATGACGACGGAAGAAAAACAAACTTACACCAGCCAAGAGCAAAGAGCTTCCCAACGCCATGGCGATTGGATAGTTCGTAGCCGTTTTTGGCATTTTTCCACCTGAACCGTTATTTGGCTTTTCAGCGACCGGCTGATCTCCGTTCGCTGGCGAATGAGGGTTGCCCGGTTTCTCTGGGGTATCGCCATTTTCCGGGGTGCCTGGGTTTTGTCCTTTATCAGGAATATCACCATTTTCCGGGGTACCTGGGTTTTGTCCTTTATCAGGGGTATCACCATTCCCCGGAGTGCCTGGGTTTTGTCTATTGTTATCATCTTGATTTTTGCAACCTTGGACATTGACCTGGTTGCTCCAAATGCTGCCTCTTGGTTCCTTCAGATGGAAAATGTAGTTTCCTTCATTTCCGTTTTTGTTATCTTTGGGATTATAAACGACTTTGTGGACCTCGCCGCTTTTCAAGGCGGGAACCTCACCGGATGCAATAATTTGTCCCTTTTTGGCACTTCCCTCTTTAGCCCAATACAAATCATATGTACCGGCCGCCTCTTCACTTCCTCTGGCAATGTTAACCGTTACCGATAATTGGTTGCAATCACCTTCTGCTTTTGCGCCCCAGTTGCAGGCGAGCGCGATGGCGGGAGCTCCCAATACCATAAACGCAGCGACCATAAAAACGAACGATTTTTGACTCATTTTTCTAAACATCTATCAATCACCTCCGTATATTATTTCATTCGTATAGGAGATAATTTTTTAATGCTGGATTATGCTGAAACATGTGTACACTTTTAAAACGAAAAATTTTCTATCTCAGGTTATTCATAGTCACGGCAATTGATGGGAAGAAACAAGGAAAGATATCGCTCAAAAAAGATTCGGATGGCATTTTAGTATAATAATATTATATAAAAATTTTCATTTATTGGTTGATCATTGTCAGAGATATTGACTCATCCAAGAGGGATTCAACCTCACACGCCGAGATGGAATCATTACCCATCCCAATCTTGATTTAACCTGAATAACCCCCGAACAATACTGCGCGTTAGATGTTTTGACCCCATATATGGCGCATCGTTCCCCAATTCAGAAATCCCTTTTCGAAAATGAACGAATCGCAAGCCAAACAGCAATCATTCCATACAGACAAGCATAGACCATCATGATGTCACTTGGGATTGATACGCTCCCAAATATTCCTTGAGTGGCTAAGGAAATGGGATTGTCTGCCGCGTCAAACAAATAGATCGTCATTTTCCTGAACAAAGAGTCGATCGGAAAGATCAGGCTGGTTATGATCCCGATGTTCACCATCACTTTCACCTGGGTCATGGCGCCAAACTGCTCAATGAATCCGCCAAACATGCCGATCACATACAGCATGATCATCATGATTCCACTGTTCAGAGTGGAAATCCGAGCACTGAAAAAGAGGGAAACGGCAACAAGAATCACCGGTTGCAAAATGAACAATCCCAAAGCCTGGGCGAGTTGAAACATGGACACATCCGCTTTCAGCTGATCCCCGACCCATTGATTGATCGCCGTCACCCCCAGGAAGAGGAAAATCGAGTATGAAACCAGCAAGAGATTCAATCCGACAAAACGCCCAAAAACAAAAGATGACCTTGCGAGGGCACGTGACAACCAAGGGTCGATTTGCCGGCTCTCGATTTCTCTCGATATGCTTCCCACACTGCTGAAAATGGCCAAAAGGGAAGTGATGAAAGAGGCGAAGTATAATCCCATTCCGTAGAATTGTGTAGACAAAAAGCCTTTTTCCAAAACAGCGTTCGTTCCATTCCCGGTCGCCGGAGCCATTTTACCTTCCAAGAAATGGATTCCTAAACCATAAAAGACAAGGAAGGCCAATGACATCAATAAGATAACGAGAAATATGCGCTTATAAAAGATTTCTATTATCGTTAACTTAGCAATGGTCCACATGTTCCGTTGACTCCTTCCGATTGACCCAATACATAAAAATATCCTCAAGATTTTGCTTCTTGGGCGTCACCTGGTACACTTTCCCTTGTTGGGACGTTATCGCCGAGATCAAGGAAGGAATACTTTCTTCCTCTTTGAGGGTTAATAGCCAACAACTTTTTCCGTTTTCATCACGGATTTTTTCGCTGTTGAGCACAAGATCGGACAACGAAGCAAATACTTGGTTTGGCACGGAAGAAAGAGTGACCTCCACTTGGGTTTCTATAGATGTAAGCTCGCGCCAATCGCCTTGGACAATCAACCTCCCTTTATTGATAATGGCCACATGGTTGCATATCGTTTCCACCTCACTCAGCAAATGGCTGTTTAAAAAGACAGTTTTTCCTTTGTCCCGCAACTCACAGATCAATTCGCGAACCTCTTTTCTCCCGATTGGATCGAGGGCCGAAGTGGGCTCATCCAAAAAAATAACCTCCGGATCGGAAATCAAGGCGCAGGCGAGCCCGATTCTCTGTTGCATCCCTTTGGAATAACCGCTGATTTTTTCATCTCCCCGATTATGTAACCCAACCCGGTCCAACAACTCATCGATTAACCTTCTTTGCTGTTTGGGATCCACTTTGCACAAGTTTGCATGAAATTCCAACAGCTTCCTTCCCGTCATCCAATCGGGATAGCGGAACAGTTCCGGGAGATATCCAACCTGTTTACGGGAAGCAAGCGAAGAGATAGGTTGTCCCAAAATGGTGGCGGTTCCTCCCGTCGGTTGAATCAGTCCCAGCAAGGAGCGGACAAATGTGCTCTTGCCCGCTCCGTTCGGTCCCAGAAATCCATAGACCACCCCTTTCGGGACTTTTAATGTAATATCCCGGCATCCTTTGTTTCCATCATACAATTTGGTGAGTCGATCGGTTTCAATCACATACGGACCCATTCGTTTTCTTCCCTTCTCTCTTGTTGAATAAATGGAAGCAGAGTCACTTCATCCGAAGTCACTCTGCTTTCCGCTTTCTATTTGCCCATTTTCCGAGCCATTTCGATAAGTTGGTCCATTTTAACCTGATCGCTGTAATTGGTTAATGAATGGATCTTCCCGTCTTTTTGCCAGATGAGTGTTTCCCACCCCGTCGTAGGCCCTTGAACAACGATTCCTTTCACCCCATTGATTTGCACTTCGCGCACTTTGTCACGCTCTCCATAAACGGGAATCGGAAGCGTGTGCTGCCAATCATTGATGTCCACCAATTGGCTTTTGATGTTTTCCGGAATAAACGGAAGGGAAAGGATGGTTTGGCGGAGTTTGATGATGTCCACATCTTTCTCCACTTGGATTTGTGGAATATTTGTGATGGAGTATTGAAATTCGCCCTTATCCGATATTAGATTCAAATCCAATTGTTTGGGAACCTCCACACTGAATGTTTTCCCATTTAATTTGTCATCCAATTTGACCCCGCTGTTCAATTGATGCAACAATTTGTTTACTTTGTCCGTGTCCAGCTGGAAATGGATCGTCCTGGATTCCTGCACAGTGACTTCGCCCACCGCTTTCGCGTCAGCCGGGATTTTCGGTAACGCCTCTCCCGATTTTACCGCTTGCTCATACGAATCGAAATGGCGAACCCCCTCTTCCTTTTGATCCCCCTCGATCCGAATCTTCCCCATTCCTTTCAAATCCAATGAGCCGACATTTTTGCTTTCGAGGAACCTTTCCACAGACTCGAGGTCTTTTTCCGTCAGCTTCACAAACTCAACCTGATCCACACGGAAAACAGAGAGCAGTTCACTGGCGGCGGCCTGGACCTGTGGGATGCTTAAACTTCCCAACACGGCTCCCGCCGCCGCGACACCGGAAATCCAACGCTTTGTTGATTTTTTCATATGCTTCCATCTCCCATTCTTTGCAGATTGTTTTTGTATTAGTATCGGTTGTTTCATTTGACTTTCACTTGTTTCCAACCGCCCAGTGAAGCGACTCCAAGCTTCATCCCCATCAATCACCAAGGAAGAGTCGGTATGAGGGAAGCTTTCCCTGATGTTGATGCGAGTCCAATCCTCCAACTCTTTCATTTCCGTAAGCAACGCTTGGCATTCGGGGCATTGCTCCAAGTGCAACGCCATTTGTTTCCGTTCGTTCCGGGTCAGCTCCCCATCCAGATATGCCTGTAATTGCGCTTGATCTTTGCACACCATCAGTCATCCCCCCTTATCTGTTTATATTGTTTTCGGAATTTGCTTTTTGCGCGGGATAAAAGGGTTCCCACAGATTCCTTTTTTATGTTGATGGCTTCTGCCAATTCATCATAACTAAAGCCGGAGTATTTCATCAGCAACAGATTACGTTCCCGCTCATCCATTTGAGATAGGATGTTCCTTACCGCGGCAATCTCTTCCCGTTCCAACCATCTGCTTTCCGTCGAAGGGGCTGTGCCGGAAGAATGCATCGTCTCTTTTTCGACGCGAGCCGAATGCCGTTTTTCGGAACGCAAGTAATTGTAGGAAGCGTTGATGGCCGCCCTCGTCAGCCATGCGGCAACATGTTCAACCCCGGAGCGGTTCGCATGGTAAAACCGAAGAAATACATCTTGGGCAATATCCTCCGCGACCGATTGTGAAGGAATGATACGCATCACTTGTCTGACAACAAATGGATAGTGGGTTTTGAATAACGCCTCAAAATCATGCAAGGCATCTCTCGGCTGTTCTTGCAAAGATACCAACCCTTCCATTCTGAACCTCCTTTCCAACCGTCCCATATCATAGACACCGGAAAGAGCATTTTTATGACACGTTAAGGAAGTGAACGTTTTGTGAATGACACTTGGCAAGTCGTTTTAAACGGGAAGAGATCCAAAAATAGGTCTTTCGGAAAAGTGGTATGCATTAGCCGTTTTCTCGATTTCGGCAAAATGAAAAGGGCTGCGCCAACGCGAAACCCCTATTCACACGTAATGCCAAATATACAAAAAAAGCTATCCAAAAGTTGGACAACTTTTTATTCGGAAATTAAACTCAAACTCAAGATATCAAAATAAAAAGAAAAGAGTAATGAGGAACTCTGTCTATGCGGAAGATACATATGCGAATTACGCAGACTTGGCTGCCCATGAATAAGGAACGAGTATTGCGCTTTTTTAAAGGCTATGTTAAACATCTCTGTTACAGCTTTATAAGATATCATTCATAAAATCTTCCCATAATAATGGTGTTATAGTATTTACCATCAGAAAGAATTCTGTCGTTTTTTAATATGCCTTCGACTTCAAAGCCAAACCTTTTATACAATTCAATGGCTTTATCATTTGTTTCTAAAACATTCAAAGTAATTTTTTTAATGCCATTGGAGTCAGCCCAAGAAACAGATTCTTTTAAAAGATTTTTCCCAATCCCATATCCCCAAAAATCTTTTAATACGCATACTCCAAATTCTACTTTATGAGAGAATCTATTTAAATAAATTCCTTCGCATCTTGAAAACCCGACGATCCGATCATGAACTACAGCAACTAAAAATAAGTTTCTTGGATTCTCAGTGTCCGTTTTTATAATCTGTTCAAATCCTGGTATATCTATGAACGCCTCCCCTTTTTCTCTGTCCAAATTTTCAGTCTCTCCATCAATCTGTAATCTTAATTCAGACAAATCTTTTGCATCTTTTAGGGTTGCAGATCTGATAATATAATTCAACCCATTAACATAAAATTCTCGTTTGTTTATTATCATGATATCCTCCATTCATATTATTTTGGCTTTCAGATCAAAAACACTTTAGCAGACTAACGTTATAAGATTGTTAAGGTTGCCTGATTTCGGCAAAATGAAAAGGGCTCCGCAATCGCGAAACCCTTTGTGTTTGGCGGAGAGAGAGGGATTCGAACCCTCGGTACGGGTTACCCCGCACAACGGTTTTCGAGACCGCCTCCTTCAACCACTCGGACATCTCTCCATGCAATATAATTTGATGTTAACAATACTATATTATAAAGGAAAACAGAAAAAAATCAAGCCTGTTCCCGTACTTTTCCCCCATCGGCTCTCGGGCACACAGGAACCCGCATGCCAATCATGCCCGAGACACCCGCAGGGAATCTTACAATACCAACCAACTCAATTGCCCCCCATACAATTAGGTCGTAACGTCACACTTTTCCACTCTCGCTTCAACCGACTGCCTTTCTTTCTCCGTCCCACCGGATCGCTCTTCCTCATGATCAACCAACAGACTCTCCTTCGCAGATCAAAAAATAGGCGGGGTTCAAAGACTATCACGCGGCAACAGGAGAAAATCGGGATGCCGTGGGCCAACAGCGTGATCATCGACACCAACAGCAGCATCGACAGGGCCGTGAAAGAAACGGCGTCCCCCATCAGATACGCATCGGAGATTTGATCCAAGAGAAGAGCAAGGAAGAGCTGACGCGAGCTCTTCTCCGCTCTTTACTCTTTTTTCTTCTTCTCGTCCTGAAACCCTAGTTGTTGGTCAGTTTGCGTCTGCAACAACAGTTCCAGTCCGGTATAGGCGTCGACGGTCTTGGTAACCACACAGCCACTCAGGATGGTTGCCATCACGAGAAGCTGCAACATCAACAAAACGACTTGGCGCAGATAGCTGAATTTTTTGTTTTTTCTCGGACGGATAAGCCACACGATCACCGTTATCCACACCAAGGGAAACACGACTGACAACAAGCGAAGCAACAGTTCCTTGAGCGGAGAGATTGCTTCAACCACTTGCGCTTCACGCATCATCTCCAGTCCCAAAAGTCCAATTCCCAATCCCAAGACGAGCTGCACCAGTTGCGTTAAGAATCGCATCCTTCCCACCTCTTTTCGGGAGTGTATCCTTATCGTACCTGGCGCACTTCAAAAAGCTTCAAAAGGAATCAAACGGTTAGTAAAAAAAAATTGCCCTTTCCAATGAAAGGGAATCCGGTTATTCATTCTATGATTGGCTATCCTCTTTCGCCAACTCGTAAAAGGCGATGAGAAACTTACGCGTATCCAGCCGTGCATGATACTCCTGGTTCTGACGCAGATGTTGGATCATCTTGCTCAACTCGGCTCCACCGAAAAACCCGCCGTACCGTACCACATGCTCATGGTCATATCCTTGATGGACCGCCGTTGCGGACAAGTTTTTAAAGGCGACCCGAATGGCGCGCCGCATGCGTTGCCTCACCGATTTCTCCAGTTTTTGCAACTCATCTTCCGTGATCTGCGACCCCATCCGCTTCTTAACCGGCACTTGGCATATCTCCTTCAATTGCGGCAATTCTTGGCCAGGGTCCGCTTGCTCCCGCTCATGGAGATAGTGGAGCGCTTCCATCAAGTCGACCCGCCCGCTCTCATCCCAGATGCCCAACTCCGTCAAAATCGTTTTTCCAGCCCGTTGCATTCGATCCGCCGCACTGGTCGTCGCCTGCGATAAAACGGAAACTGCCGGAGCGGTAATCTGAAAGATTTCCCGCAGCTTCTTTTCATTTTCCAACTCCCGCTTGATGTTCTTAAGGACCCGTTGCACTTTCAGGCGGTTCAACGGCTTTTCAAAATGGTAGTAAATTTCGTCCTTGGTCAACGAGATATCCTTAATGTGATGGTCTTGGGAAATCATCACGATTTTTCCGTCAAACCCCTCGGCAATCAACCTCTCCACCGTTTCCAACCCATCGCGGCCCGACATGATGTAGTCGATGATCAAGACGTCCACTTTCTTTTGGATCAACAACTCGGTCGATATTTTATTCCCGTCATCCGCTTCCCCGACCACTTCACCCAGCTCATAATCCCCGATCAGATCAGACAATACCCATCTCACCGCTTCTTCATCATCCACAAGGTAGATGCGCATCCCGTTCCTCCTTTCTTTCCAAGCGCTGAAGTGGGAGCGGCAACGAAATCGTAAACTCGGTTTTGCGCTGCTGTTGATCGCTCCACACTCTCACTTGCCCGCCCATCTGCTCAACTAAGCTCTTCACATGGAATAAGCCGATCCCCGTAGACTGCTTGCCTTGTTCATCCCATTTGGTCGTATATCCCTCCGCAAACACGCGCTCAACCGGGGGGCGGATTCCCGGCCCATTATCCCACACTTGAAAGTGCACCCAGTCGGTGTCATCGATGGCGGTGATTTTAATCATCCCTGTCCGCTCTATCGCTTCGACTGCGTTACTGACCAAATTGTTTAAAATGGATATCATCATGTTGGTCGGATAGGTGGGATGCTCCCCGTAGACATGGCGCACAAAGTCGATCTGCCGCCCTTTCCGCTCCGCGTAATTGCGCCCCGCCAACAAAGCGATTTCCATCAGCTCATGCACATTCACTTCATCCGGCACATGTTCCCGCTTCATCAATCGGGACAACCCCACATCGATCACTTCCAGATGCTTGTGGATTTCATGGCATTGCACGCTGATTTGCCGCATCTGCCGGATCATCTCTTCCCGTTCCAAGCCTCCCTCTTGCAACTGTTGTTGGATATGTTTGATGTCATGGGAGACTTGTTTGGCTTGGGCCAACAATTTGTCCATGTAATTGGCCTCCTCATACAATCCGGCCAACAACATCAATTTTTGTTGTTTCTCCAGCCGTTCCCGCTGAAACATGATCATGGCATACACACCAATGACGGTCAGATTGCGAATCATGGCGATAACCCACAGATAGAAAAACCGCTTCAGCTCAAATTCAGCCGGGCTGAATTGCTTGCGCAGGGTCATTTCCATCAGCCCGCTCATGATCTCTGTTCCAAAACCGATCAATAAAATGACGAAGGGTTGATCATGATAGTCGCGCACACGGACCAAGTGGAGCAGAATCGCATACACCAGATAGTAGGAAAAGGGGGGGACCTGATTGCTTAGAAACTGCTCCAAGCTGATGGAACCATGGTCCCAGAGATAATAACCGCTTCGCCAAGCCAGCACGGACAATGAGACAACCAAGCCGATTGTGAGCGGGGAGTATCTTCGAATCCATAAGATGGAGAAAAAGAAGATAGGAATGCTCATGCTCACCCGATAATCATCTTGAAATGGATTCACCTTGAATTCGCCCACAAGCGGCACGATGAGCGCCACCACAATCAACCAAAGCAGATCGCGATTGCCCTGTATATCCATTCACCCTTTCAATAAAAGATGTAAGAATATTATACCCGAACGATCTGAATAATCTAACATCATTTGCCGGTTCTTATACAAAAAGAGAAGGGAGTCTCTTTCTGGTTATAAAGAGGCTCCCTCCTCCGCCGATTGGGCCTGTTGCCGCTTCTCCTCTTTCTTCCGTTGTCGCAACATCCGAAAGAAGTTGGTCAAAATGGAGCTGCACGCTTCTTTGCATACACCCACCACCACCTCTGTCTGGTGGTTGAAGCGCTCATCGGTCAATATATTCATCAACGTCCCCGCACAACCCGCTTTAGGATCTTCCGTCCCGTAGATCACTCGCCTGATGCGCGCTTGGATAATGGCACCCGCACACATCGGGCACGGTTCCAAGGTCACGTATAGATCACAATCATTTAAACGCCATCCACCCACATGCTCCGCCGCTTGGCGAATCGCAATCATTTCCGCATGGGCGGTGGGGTCGTGCCGGATCTCGCGCAAATTATATCCCCGGCCGATCACTTGGCCATCCTTCACGATGACGGCGCCAATCGGCACTTCACCAAGCGCTTCCGCCTTCTTGGCTTCGAGTAGTGCTTCCTGCATCCAACGTTCATGTTCCACCTCTGTTCACCTCTGCGGCGATTATATCACACTCCTTTCCAACCGGCTAAATATGAACGGCGGTTGACGCGAAAGCGGGTGCACGGCCCTCTCTCCCGGTCCGGCGGACGCTCTCTTGTTAATGGTCGGTGCCACCCGTAAACCGGAAACGATCAATCAACAGCGCGGGCGTGCGGCAATACCCGTACGCATGGCTAATCATTTGGCTTTCTTTCCCCACCGCAATGATCTGCTGCAAGGCTTGTACCACACTCTCGGTCATGCGCAGGTTTTTTATGGGTGCCACAATCTTCCCGTTCTCCACCAGAAAGGTGCCATCCCTGGTCATGCCTGTCATGATCGTTTCTTTGGGATGAACCGTTGCCAGATAGTGAAATCGGGTCACCACAATGCCTCTGTCCATTCGCTTAATCATCTCTTCGTAAGGGGAGGTTCCCTCCTCCACTTCCAAGTAAGACGGGATCGCCCCTTGAATATCCTCCAATGGGAAAGCGGCATTTCCGGTGGACATGGCCCCCATTTTTCGCGCCGTCCACTCATCATAGACCATGCCGACAATCTTCCCCTGTTCCACCAAGGTGACGGGGCGCTTCGCTTGCCCTTCCCAATCAAACGGAAAGGGGAGGCCGGATTCTTCCAAAGGGGCTTCCCTGAGAGTGAGCAGCGGTGAAAGACGTTGTTCACCCATATGAGCGGACACAAAGCTGCGTTCTTCATGATATGGAACGGGGTTAAAGCTGTAGCAAGCCCAGTTCGACACCAGATCGGCTACGGCTTTCGGTTCCAACAAAACTTGATAGGTTCCCGGCTCGATCTCGATCGGATGTTGACTCGCCAGGCACTTATCCTTCGCTGTCGTCGCCACCCGCTCCCCCTCCAGTTCATAGAAGGAGCGCTTGGTATCGGAAGCGTAACCGGAACTCGTCTCCCCCATCACCACCGCATGCAATTCGGCTTTGCTCCGCCGACCGTACAGACGGATGCCCCGTGAGTTCACAACGGCATGATCCTGGATGACCACCTGACAGGCGCCTGCCGCAGTCAATCCTTCTTCCTGCGCCGTTTGGGCGATCACATATACCTTTTTGGCCATTTCCAGGGGTGTCACTTGCTCGGTGGCCTCATCAAATCCTACGATCTGCGGAATGGTCTCCGGCTCGGCAAACCCCGTCCAAAAAGGCAGGGCCTCGGCATATCGGCTTAACCGAACAGCCTGTTCCACCGTATCGCGCAACGTGCCCTCATCCAGTTGATTGCAAGAGGCCATACCCATCCGTCCATCAAGGATCACCCTCACCACCAGTTGCAGTTCCCGCTTCCGTACATGTTGAACGATCTGGTTATTGGCTAAGCGCGTCAAATAATGCGACTGCGCCAGCAACGAACAAGCGACTTGATCCGCCACTTGTCTCCCGTAATCCATCACATAATCACATGCCTGCAACAGCCGCTTCCCTTCTATATGTTCTTTTATCTTCATTGCTCGGCCACTCCAATCTGAATATTACGAAACCGGGCGGTGGATGTGCCATGACTCACTGCAATCATCTGCATCGGCTCCCCTTTTCCACAATTGATAAATCCCCACAGCATCCAGTCTTGTTCATCGGCGATGCCATCACAGTTCTGCCAAAACGCCGGCGTTGTGCCTTGGTAGACTGGATTCTTAAACAGGCGACCTCGCTTCCCGTTTTTTATTTCCCAGGCAATTTCACAGCCAAATTGGAATTGATAACGTCGGTCATCAATACTCCAACTCTTGATCCCTTCCATATATATTCCCTCATCCGTGGTGGCGATTAACTCTTCTTTGGACATCTGCCCAGGCTCCAAGTGGATATTGGTCATGCGCACAATCGGAACGTTTTGCCAACCGACGGCGCGCATCGCTCCCCCGCTTTTCCGTCCGATTTGCGGAGCGGTTTCACGACTGGAAAGATATCCAACCAAGATTCCTTTCTCCACTAAAGGGACGCGTCCAGCCGGAACCCCATCATCATCGTACAGATAAGTGCCCAAGCCCCCTGCCGTGGTGGCATCAGCCGTCAAGTTGACGATCTCAGACCCATAACGATAACAATCCAGCTTATCTATCGTGAGGAAGCTTTTGCCGGCATAGCCCGCTTCTTCCCCCAGCACCCGATCCAACTCCACCGCATGCCCACACGATTCGTGAATCTGCAACGCCAACTGGGAACCATGCAAGATCAGCGTTCCCACCTGGGTTGGGCAAGGCTCAGCCGTCAGGAGTTGCACCGCTTCTTCCGCGATGCGCGGGGCATGTTGCACCAAATCGAGCAGTTCAATAAACTCATACCCCGCCTGCGCATAATTTCCACTAAACGTATTGGGATAGGAGCGAACCTGCACATCCTTCCCATCGGAAGAAATCACTTGTAAGCCGGCCCCTACGATCACCGTCTCTTGCTCAATCGCCGAACCAGCTGTACTGTAAAACCACTTTTTCTCTTTTGAACACTTCATCATGGCCAATCCAACCACAATGTGTTCATTGATATGTAATGCGGCTTCCGCACGTTTTAATAAAAAGAGTTTATGTTCAAGCGGCACGTTGAAAGGATCAATCGTAAGCTGAGTCTGATATGAGGCTTCCACCGCCTCCAACTCGGTCAGGTTGACCGGTTCCCGCCTTACTGTTTGGCTGGCCAGGGCCACCTCACACGCTTCCCTGACTGCCGAGACCACTTCATTGTCGTCCAGTTGCGGCCTACTGGCAAATCCCCAGCCATCCCCAATCAGCACACGAACCCCAAATCCCCGATCGGTATGATGATGCAAATGCTCGACAATTCCGTTTTTAATGCGTATCTCTTCATTGGCGAGCTGTCCGATGCGGATGTCCGCGTAGTCACACCCCGCTTGTGTCGCCTCAGTTAATGCCAACTTCGCCCACTCTTTCATCGAATGAGTTCCCCCTCTATCTCTGTTTTTCTGACCGCCCACGATCCATTCATGACTTCGGGTGATGGCTTGTGCGAATGGTTAATTTCTACAATTATTGGCTTTTTCCTTTTTATTGAAAAAAGTTTTGTGGGAACAGAGGATAGGGCCCCCCCTTCTTTTCTATTACAAACACAGAAATGCAATAGCATAGATGAATAAAAAAACAGCGATACCCCCTTATCCACCACAAGGGGACACGCTGCCATTCCTTACGATTCCGCCTATTTTCCTTATTCTTTGCACTCTGCGCAAATCCCATAAATTTCAAATTTGTGACCGGTGATCTCAAAATTCTCCGGTTGGCCAAAAATCGCCTTCATCGGACAAAGTTCGATGGCACGAGTTCGTCCACATGCCGTGCAAATGATGTGATGATGGTGCGAATCACCGCCGCAGTGAATGCGATAGCGCCGTTCACCGTTCCATTCCGTCCCTTCGATGATCCCCAGCTGTTCAAACAAAGCCAGATTACGATACACCGTATCAAAGCTAAGGCCTGGATAATCTTCCTGCATCAAGTCCAGAATCTCTTTGGCGGTCAAATAGCGCCCTTCATCAAAGAAAAGTTGCACCATCATTTCCCGTTTGCCCGTATACTTGTATCCGTGCTGTTTCAGCATATCAAGCGCCTGTTTGATATCCATCGCAATCGCTCCTATATGGCCATCCTTGATCCTGTTTATTTCCTTCTATGATACTGGTTTGCTGCGGAAAATGCGAGTGATGCGCTTCAACGCCACTACCAGGAGCAGAATCATGACGGAAACGAGCACAATCGTCCCACCGGAAGCCCAGTCCAGATAATAAGCGGCAAACAAACCGCTAAACACAGCCAGTTGGGAGAAAATCACCGACCAGATGAACGTTTGGCGAAAACTGTTGGTGAACTGCAAACTGGCGGCCACGGGAATCGTCATCAAGGCCGACACAAGCAGGATTCCCACCACACGGATGGAAGCGGCAATCACCAAGGCAACGATGAGGGCGAAGAAGAGATTGACCAACTTGCGCGGAATCCCCGCCAAAGCGGCATGCTCCTCATCAAACGACAGGGCGAACATCTCTTTATAAAACAAGAAGAAAAAGAGGGTCACGACGAGACCGATGCCGGCAATCAGGGCCAACTCATCTTTGCCAACGGCCAGAATGTTGCCAAACAGATAGCCGGCGATATCCACATTAAACCCATCCGCCGCACTGATCATAACCACGCCCAGTCCGATGCCGCCTGAAAGGAGAATCGGGATGGCCAATTCCTGATAGGAACGGTACAGGCGGCGGATGTTCTCCACGAACAAGGAGCCAGCCAGCGAAAACAGCATCCCGACATACAGCGGATTGATGGCTTGAAACAACAACACTTCTTTCTTGAGCAACAACCCCGCGGCCACTCCCGATAAAGTGACATGCGACAAGGCATCGGCAATGAGGGACAGACGACGCACGACGAGGTACACTCCGACCAACGGAGAAATGAAGCCGATAATCACACCGGCATACAGGGCATTTCTCATCCAATCATATTGAAAAAGCACTTCAAACATACGAAAGGGCGCCCAACTGTTAGGCGCCTCCCTCCCATCCAACTCAGTCTTAATGGTGATGGTGACTGACGATTTGTATATCGTGTCCATACGCACGGGTCAAAATCTCTTGTTCCCGTTCGGCGAATTCATCCGGGTCACCATGGAAAAACAGGCGTTTATTGAGACAGGCCACTTGATCGACATAAGTGGACAATACTCCGATATCATGGGTGACCAAAAGCAACGTCAAGCCGTGATGGCGATGCAGCTCCGTCAACAGCTGATAAAATTGTTCGGTTGACTTCACATCGACCCCCACCGTCGGCTCATCCAATATGAGTAACTCGGGATCGGCCACCAAGGCCCGAGCGATAAACGCCCTTTGCTGTTGCCCCCCGGACAATTTCCCGATGTTGCGGTCGCGGTACTCGGTTAAACCAACCTTGCCAATCGCTTGATCCACTTTGTCCCAATCGGTCTGCTTCATCCGGCGGAATAACCCCAGCTGTCCATACAATCCAGAAGCAACCACTTCTTTGACTGTGGCCGGAAAGCCCAAGTTAAAGCTATTGGCCTTTTGCGATACATAACCGAGCCGGCTCCCTGCCCGCGAATATCGCACAGGTTCACCAAACAGCCGAACCTCCCCTTGTTCCGGTTTCAACAAACCCAAAATGCACTTGACCAACGTTGATTTGCCTGAACCATTGGGGCCCACCAATCCCAAGAACTGCCCGCGGTCAACCACGAAATTGACATCATCCAGCACCTTTTGTTCTTCATATGAGAAATGAAGATCCCTTATCTCAATCACATGTTCATTCATTGAGTCGCGCCCAGCGCTTTGGCAAGATGATCCTTATTCTTGCGCATCACTTTGAAATAGTCCAAGCCCTGGGCCTTTTCCTCCTCCGTTAAGCCTTCCAATGGATTGAGGACAAGCGCTTCCGCCTTGACCTCTCTCTTCACTACTTCCGCAATTTTACTACTTACCAACGTTTCAAACAAGATCACCTTGATCTCGTGCTCACGCACTTCTTCGATGATATGCTTCAGTTCTTGCGGGCTTGGTTCATCCGAAGGGGATAAACCGCTTATCGCCAGTTGCTCCAGACCGTAACGATGGGCCAAATAGCCAAAGGCGGCATGGGATACAGCAAACTCTTTCTTCGGTGCTCGTTTCACCATCGCTTGGAATTCACTGTCCAGTTTATCCAACTCGGCTTCCAATTGTTCAAAGTTCTTGTTGTAATCAGCCTTGTTTGCCGAATCCCGCTTGATTAAAGCATCACGGATCGCTTCCGCTTGCTTCTTGGCCAGGCTGGGATCCAACCACGCATGCGGGTCCACATCGCCATGGGCATGTTCGGCGCCATGCTCTTTCCCATGTTCATGTTCTTCCATTTTCAACAGTGGGAGGTTTTTGGTCGCTTCCACCACCAACGTCTGCTTCGGGTCCAAGTTTGTCACGGCTTTGCCTGCCCACGCTTCCAAGCCGGCACCGTTGTAGATAAACACATCCGCCTCACTGAGTGCGGCCATGTCCCTTGCCGTCAGTTCGAAATCATGCGGCTCCACGCCCGGCGGAATCAAATTGGTGACTTCCACATGTTCCCCGCCAATCTTTTTGGCAAAATCTTCGAATGGGAATAAACTAGTATATATTTGTAATTTGTCAGGATTGCCATTGCTTTTGGACGCGGTTTTCGACTGACAGCCCGTCAATATAACCAACACCGCTACCAAGGCCACCAACCATTTTTTCACTTTCATCACCTACAATAGATATATTCCGTTTTCATATAAGACCTCTAATCATTATATCGCCAACTTCCTTTGTTGTAAATCGTAAATATTACGATTTGGTCGATCGATTATTGATTACCCATCTAGTTTATCCTTCCTTTCACATTAATAACGGCGGGAAACCGATTGCTTTCACCGCCAGTCGTCGCCAAGAGAGAACGAAATTGGTAAAATTCGGAACAGAAGGAGGAAAGCCATGAAAGATACGTATGCCGATTATGCAGAGTTGGCCCGGCATGAACAGGTCGGAAAAGATTATTCGATTCATCTCCGCTTCCAATCGGCCCGAGTCGGGGTCTTTGCCATCCATGGCGGAGGCATCGAAGTAGGCACAAGCGAACTGGCACTTGCCATCGCCGGCAAGGATTGGAGCTATTATCTCTTCAGCGGTGACAAAACCAACGACAATCACCGGCTTCACCTGACTTCCACCCGCTTCGACGAACCGCTGGCTCGCCAATTGGCAGGGCAGTGCGAACGGATCATCGCCTTGCATGGAGCAACCGGGAAGGAAGAGCGGGTCTATGTGGGTGGGCTGGATAACGAATGGCGCCAACGCATCAAAGAATCCTTGGCCAAACGCGGATTTGTCGCAGCGGATCCCCCCCTTCACCTGGGCGGCAAAGAACCGGAGAACATCGTCAACCGAGGCAGGCGCAAAAAAGGGGTGCAACTGGAATTGACCACCGCCCTCCGCCACGCTTTCTTTCAAGGCAAGGGACGCACAGCCCGCATGCACCCCACCCCGCGCTTCCACGCTTTTGTCGAAGCGGTGAGGGTGGCCATCGCCGACGATCAAGCATAAGAAAACATCCCCATCGGTCAGGGGATGTTTTTCTATCTCAGGAGAAAAAAAGAGATGTGGTTGGGGTTTCCCTTAAAGATCCCCGCACACATCTCCATCGACCTTTTCCATCATTTCATTTATGCTTTCACTGAGCCGTTCTCGTTCTCACTTTGGCGATCATCGTTTTTAACCACGGGCGCACAAACAGGATGACCCCTTGCGTCACCGCATACGATCCCGCCATAAAGGCAATCATGATCCAAGTGTCATGCAGCACCGCCTGCACATTCCCGTTGGACAAAATGGCCCGGAGCCCATGAATGGTATAGGTCATAGGCAAGTATGGATGGATCGCTTGGAAGAACTCCGGCACTAGCTCGAGTGGATAAGTGCCCCCACTGGAAGCCAGTTGCAACATGAGCACGATAATGGACAAGAAGCGGCCCACATTGCCGAAGAGGGCAACCAGCATCTGGTTTATGGCGATAAACGTAAACGCCATGATGATCGTAAACAGGTAAAACCATCCCGGCAACTTCGGTTGGAGATGGAGGGCCAACATCAATATCCCGCACAAGATCACCGCTTGCGCCGCCCCGATCAGTCCGCCCGTGGACAAACTGAGTGGCTCGCCGCCCGGTCGCTTGATGGCCCGATACAAATCGACGACAGTAAATAACAACATCGCCCCCACCCATAACGAAAGGGAGATAAAGTAAGGCGCAAAGCCCGTCGCATAGTTGGGAACGGGGTGAAGATTTTTCTCCTTGATCACTACCGGATCAGCCAACATATTCTCTTTGAGGTCCGCCCCTTTTAACTTCTCCTTGGCGGTGGCCGCCCCTTCTTTCAATCCCTTGGCGAGTTCAGCCTGGCCGGCATGGATCTTCTTCAAGCCCTTGCCCAAGGCGTTCTGACCCTCATGAATGCGACGGGTTCCGTTTAAAGCCTCATTGGCCCCTTTTTCCAATTGATTCAGGCCGGATGCCAACGCATTGATCTGGGCATTGGCTTGGTTCAGGTCTTGTTGAACCTGCTTCACCTTAGCGTGGAGTTCCCGAACTTTCCCTTCATTCACGACCCTTTGCCGCGCTTGTTCCACTCGGTTCAATTGATCCTTGATCGCCGGCGCCTGCTTGGCGATGTCGCCGATCTGTCGATGCCCCTGTCCTTGCCATTCTTCCGCGCGTCCCAACGCCGCTTGCAAATCTCGCGCATCTTTGTCTCCCAATAACTCGGGATGCCGTGCCATCAGACGCTGCAAAGCCGCTTGCGACTGGTCCAGCTGTTGCCCCGATTGCACTAAGGCGCTTTGGCTCGCACGCAACTGGCTCACCCAATTGCCCACCTGTTGGGCCGATTGGCCGATGGGCTGGTTCAGCACTTGCTCCAGCCTTGTTAACACTTGGTCAGCCTTTTCCAAATAGGGCATTGCCTGGGCGATCTTCGCAGCGATTTTCGCTTGACTTGCCGCCACTTTGCTTGCAGCCTGATGCAATCCATTCACGATTTGCGACAAACCGTTCTCCAACTTCCCTAACGCGGCTGCCAATTGGCCGCTGGCCGTTATCGCCTTCTTTGAGCCATCGCGCAATTCCGCCGCACCCGAAGCCGCTTTATCCAAGTCGCGTGCCGATTTGGCAATTGAACCGAAAATCTCTTCCGCATACGCTTCCGTCAAATTCTCTTCCAGCGAGAGTTCCAGTTCGCGGCGCAAAGATTCTCCGATTTTCCCGGAAAGATAGTTGGTGCTTTCATCCACGTAATACTCCAACTGCCCTTTGAGCGGTTTGGGGCTATCCAACGATACCGCTTTTCGTGAAAAATCCTTGGGAACCACAATCCCGATATAGTATCGTTCCTCTTTAAACCCTTCCATCATCTGGGTTCGTGACACAAACTCCCATTTCACCTTGGAATCATCGCTCAACTGTTCCCGCAATTCATCGCCAATATCAACCCGCTCTCCATTTTTGACCACACCCTGATCCTCATTGACGACAGCGACAGGAAGGTAGCGCATATTTTCGTATGGGTCATAAAACGCTTCAAGATAAATCAGACTATAGACCAATGGAATCGCAAGGATGCCAACGAGCGCTAACCGCATCGGTTTTTGACTCCATAAGGACTGAAGGTCGCGAAAGCCAATCTGGCCACTGGCCAGCTTTTCCTTCAACCACTTCATCGTGCATCCTCCTCCCTAGCAACGACTCAACACATGAACTGACTGGTCAGTACAAAAATAAATGTACCTCCTCTCCTGCAAAGTTGCAAGAGAAGAAGGCATTACAAATCTGTTACATTTGCGAGTCCTTTTAGCACTAATAGATGAAGCGTTTCCAACATCGCCGGCAACTCTTTTTCCATCTCCGCCACCTTGCGATCCTCCATATGGTACAACTTCTGCAACACAATCACACTGGCCGCCCCAAAAATGGCACTGGCCGTCTCCAGCGTATGGTTGATATTGAATTGCCCTTTTTCTTTTCCTTCTATCAGCACTTTCTCGATCAGCTCAATATATTCACGGATCTTCCAGCGAAAATGGCGTTGGCGTTCTTTCGTGCCAAAAGCTTCATTTAAAAGCAATTTGGCCAGCTTGGCATGATGAATGAAAAAATACACATGCGCTTTGATCAGGTTTTGCAATTTGGCCACAGGTTCTTCATCATTATCCATATGCCGTCCAGCACATTCGATTAATTTTTCGATCCCTTCATTGATCAGACCGGCGAACAGCTCTTCCTTGCTTTTGAAATGGTAATAAATCGTTCCTTTCGCCACACCGGCCACTTGGGCGATATCATCCATTTTGGCTTGGTCGAAACCTCTCTCCGCAAACACTTCCACAGCAGCTTGAAAAATCATGTCTACCTTTTCATGACGCATCCCTCTGTCCCCCATCACCTGTTACTTCATCTTTCAAGTATAAGGGATTGTCCTTATTATGTTCAAACGCCGGATTATTTTGCTAACCATCCAACCCATCCCTTAAGGCACAGATTCATTCGCTTAAAAAAGAAACCACGCCCCAAGCGGTCATTGGGGGTGGCTATGAGAGAAACTCAAATGAAGCGCCTAAAGTCCATGTTCTTCCAAGTCATAGAGAAGGGTGTAGCCAATGGTTGCACCTATTATTTTATTCGGAGCTTTCGTTGATTTTTTGTCCCCATCCGGCGCATTTTTTGTGTCCAATCCATGAACAACAAGACAATCGCCTTATTTCCTTGCACAGGGTAAGTCGAAAAGTGGATGAACTTGGCAGAGTGGAGCGGGTTGGTTCCGGGTAACTTTGTGTAGAACCAAAACACATGTCTTTTTCACGAAAACCCTTTCAAAGCATGGTAAAATAAAGATAGTTTAGTACGAGGAGGCCTAATGATCTTTGGTGTTTAAAGATTATCTTGCAAAAATAGGCAAAAGCGGTACCCGAGTCGACTTGAGACTGGGAAAAGAAGAATACACATTGGGGGAAACGATCACGGGCTCCCTGGTCATTCAAGGCGGAATCGTCGCCCAGCATATTAATAAGGTGGACATCGATTTTGTCATCCACATGCAACAGCATGACAAAGTCGTCACACACTTGATCAAGCGTTTTTCATTTGACAAACCTTTTCAAATTGAACCGGGCGCGGAGAGATCCTTTCCGTTCACCTATACGTTACCCATCAACCTGCTCTTATCCGGTTATTCCATCTCTTATTCTTTCGCCACCCGTTTGGATATTGCCCAAGCGGTCGACCAAACTGACCATAACCCGATCGTCATCCTTCCTCCGCCTTCACTTCACCAAATCCAATTGGCCTTGCGACAACTCGGATTCCGGGAGAAATACGGTTCCCGCTCCTTTGATGGCTACTTGCAAAAGTTCGAGTTTACTCAAACCTCCGACATATTCGAAGAAATCACAGAGCTGCAGTTTGTCGCCAAGATCGAGACGGAAGGCATCCGTTTGTTGCTGGAAGTGGAATTGGAAGAGAATCATCTGGTACGGCGGGAAGTCCGCTTCAACCCTGATCAATTAGACGATCTTGCCACCCTTGTCCAAACATTGCGCCGGCTGATTCAAGACATGGTCGACGAGCCGCAAAGGTTGGGGGACAGCAAGAAGTATTACTTCCGTGATCATGAGCAATGGAGTAAACTCGGCGCGATTGGCGGTTTCGCCGCCGGACTCACAGCCGGGACTTGGTTTAAAGATGATGTCAAGGTGAATCATGATCGCCTGCGGGACCATAGCTGGCTTCATTTTGGCGGCATCGAAGAAAAAGGTTAGCCATCCCCCATCACAGTGAGCGACGCCATGGGGAGATGGCTCACTGTGATGCATGCAAAAAGCCCCCTTGGACGGAGGCTCAAACAGGTTAGATATCCACTTCCACCCGATACCGCTTCATCCACTCGTTCAACTGCAACCAGTAGGCCAAAAGCGCAGGGACGTTCATCAATTGGCCAAACCACGGCAGGTGGGTTTTGGTTAAGTCTTGTTCGGCAAATTGACGCACTGCTTGGCGATCAAGCAAGGCAAACATCGGCGCTTGCGCGTCTTCAGTTAATTGCAGCACTTGTTTTTGCATGGTGCGCAAATAGTCCGGATGATGCGTTTTCGGATAAGGACTTTTCTTACGGTCGATAATTTCTTGCGGCAAGATCCCTTTCAGCGCGTAACGAAGCAATCCTTTCTCCCGCTCTCCCAACTTTTTCATCGCCCAGGGAATATTCCACACATATTCCACCAAATGATGGTCGCAGAATGGCACCCGCACTTCCAGACCAAACGCCATGCTCATTCGGTCTTTGCGATCGAGCAGCGTGGGCATCCAGCGCGTCAGGTTCAGATAGAACATTTCCCTCATTCGCGCTTCAGTGGTGCTTTCTTCGGATAGGCGCGGAACCTCCGACAACGCTTCTTGGTAACGCGCCTCCACATACTCCAGCGGTTTAATCCGCCGCGCGATTTCCGGGGAAATAAACGGAATCCGCTTGGAGACCAATCGGGCCCACGGGAACGTATCGGCATTGATCATCTCTTCGCGGTGGAACCAGGGATACCCGCCAAACACTTCATCCGCGCACTCGCCAGATAAGACCACCGTCATCTTCTTCTTAATCTCCCGCGAAAACAGATAAAGAGACGCATCGATATCAGCCATTCCCGGAAAATCACGGGCCACCATCGCTTGCGTGAGATTTTGGAGCAATTCCTCATTATCCAGCATGACGGCATGATGCTCCGATTGGATTGCTTCCGCCATCAGCTTTACCCAAGGAGCATCGGAGTTGGGTTGAAATTCATTCACATTGAAATGTTTGTCATTATCCACATAATCGACGGAAAACGTGGACAATGTTCCGCGTCCTTCTTCCTTAAAAACTTGGGCGGAACACGCGGAGATGGCGCTGGAATCCAATCCCCCCGATAACATGGTGCCGATCGGCACATCGGAAACCAACTGGCGTTTGACCGCGTCTTGAAACAGTTCTCTCACCTTGGCCGCCGTCGTTTCCAAATCATCGGTATGGTGATCGCTCACCAATTCCCAGTATGAACAGATCTGAAGGCCATCCCGGTTAAACAACAGCGCATGGCCTGGGCGCAATTCTTTAATGTCCCGAAATATTCCGACACCCGGCGTGCGAGCCGGCCCCATGACGAGAATTTCGGCAAGTCCTTCTTCCCCAATTATCGGATCGACCTCAGGATGGGCCAATAAGGCTTTTACTTCAGAAGCGAATAAGAACGAACTTCCCATCTGGGCATAGAAAAACGGTTTGACGCCGATGCGATCGCGGGCGGCGAACAACTGCTGCTTGGCTTCATC
This sequence comes from Laceyella putida, assembly GCF_042665195.1. Classification (NCBI taxonomy): domain Bacteria; kingdom Bacillati; phylum Bacillota; class Bacilli; order Caryophanales; family Thermoactinomycetaceae; genus Laceyella; species Laceyella putida. The sequence goes on along the minus strand of NZ_JBHTBW010000006.1, from coordinate 333,823 downwards.
CCAAATCGCAAAGGCAAAGATCCCATTCAAATGCCGGCTGCACTCAGCGCCCCACTCAATATACGCGGTGAGGATCAATTCCGTGTCCGACCGGGTATGGAGCGGATAGCCCAGTGATAACAACTTCAGCCGGATCTCATCCATGTTATAGATTTCTCCGTTATAAGTAATCACATAAGTGCGATCGTTGATGGTTTTTCGCATCGGCTGTTTGCCGCCACAAGGATCGATGACAATCAAACGGCGATGGCCCAACGCCACATGCTCCTTGATCCAAGCCCCTTCCGCATCGGGGCCGCGCACCTCCAACGTCTTGTTCATTCTTTCCAACAAGGCGGTGTGATCCTGCAGATTTCGTTGAAAATCAACCCATCCTGTAATACCGCACATCAGACTTCACACCCTTTCTAGGCGAATGTCTACTCTCCATCATATGTAGCCCCCTCTAAAAGGTGCATAAAAATCGCCCGGAAATGAATCTTTATATGGAACTAGCAGGATTGCTTAACCATCATAAGGAAAGAGGTTTTGCCTGTTCCCTGTGGGTGAATTTCGTTCTGGGGATTGTTTCCTGTCGATCATCACTTCCATTCGGTTTTCCATCAATCTAAAACAGGGTAAACCATGGAAGATGTCCCTTCACACAAACTCCATGTGGACACGCTATAATCGTTTCACAAAGAGGTGAAAACCGACAAATGTCTTATTCCATCTTGGTTGTCGAAGATGATCTGGATATTCAAGAGTTGATTCAAGAATTTCTGCAGTCACAGGATTATGAGGTTGCCGTCGCCAGCGATGGGCTTGAAGGAATTCGCATGTTTCAGGAAAAGCCGTATGACTTGGTCATTTTGGATGTGATGCTCCCCAATCTGGACGGGCATAGCGTCTGCAAGATGATCCGCAACAAATCGCAAGTGCCGATTATCATGCTCACCGCACTGGGGGAAGAACCCGATCAAATCAAAGGGTTTGAGTTGGGTGTAGACGACTATATCTCCAAGCCGTTTTCGTTCAATGTCCTGATCAAACGCGTGGAGGCCGTACTGCGACGCGCGCATCAGGCACAACCATCCCGGCAGCTCCACTATAAAGAGCTGAAACTAGATGCGGACGGGTATACCGTCACCCTTCATCAGCAAAAGATGGATTTGACGACGAAGGAATTTGAAATCCTGCATGCGCTCTTGCGCAACCGCGGCAAAGTCTTAAGCCGCGAAGCGTTATTGAACCAAGTGTGGGGCTACGACTTCTACGGCGATCCCCGCGTCGTCGATACGCATATCAAAAATCTGCGCAAGAAATTGGGGGTTCCCTATATACAAACGGTAAAGGGGATTGGATACAAAATTGGTGAATAAACTGAGGCAAGGCATTACTGGCAAGATTTTTATCATTACCAGCTTGTTATTATTTGTCTCGACCTTACTCATTTTCTTGCTCTTTTACTTTCTCCTTCCCTCTTATTACTATCAATACAAAACGAACAGGTTGGAAAATGGCTTCAAGGAACTGAAGACCCAGGTCGCTTCCATTCCGATCACCGAGGCGCAAGAGACGTTGGACACCTTTGCCGAACAATATAACGCGGGATTGCTGATTGTCGATGTGCAGGGGAGTGTGGTTTACCGTCCACCTGTCTATATTCAACTCAAACAGTTGCCTGCCGATCTGTTGACTCCCCCCCCACAGGAGCGCTTTCACTCCGACGAAACAAAGGGTGAACGGATCTATACAGCCCAGAAACCACTCACCTTTCTGGACGGAACCTATATCGCCTTCATCAGTGTAACCATGCAACCGATCGATGAAGCGTCTGATGCCATTTTTATGTTCATGCCCTATGTCGGCTTGATTATCTTGCTTATCTCCCTCGGCGGTGCGATGCTTTACGCTAAGGTGATCTCCCAGCCCCTCTTGCGCATCAATCGAGTGGCCAAACGCATGGCGCAACTCGACTTCAGCGAACAGTGCGAAGAAGGAGCCCAAGACGAAATCGGTGAGTTGTCGCGAAGCCTCAATGAATTGTCCCGCAATCTGGAAGCGACGATGTCCGATCTGACCAAGGCCAATACCAAGCTGAAAGACGACATCCAACGGGAGCGGGAACTGGAAGCCAAGCGGCGGGAATTCCTCGCGACCATCTCCCATGAGCTGAAATCGCCGATTACTGCCGTAATGGGCCAGTTGGAGGGCATGATTCACAATATCGGGGCCTACCGCGACAGGGATAAATATTTGCAACGCTCTTACGAGATCATGCAAGAGTTGCGCGGATTGGTAAACGAGATTTTGGAATTGTCCAAGTTGGAAATGGTCGATTTCGCCTTAAAGCTGGAACCCCTGAACCTGTCAGAGCTGGTGGAAGGCGTGATCAAACGGTTTGATTACTTTAGCAGCAGTAAACGAATCCATTTGCAAACGGACATCCAGCCCGCCGTCTATGTCAGAGCGGATCCCACGTGGTTGGAAAAAGCCGTCTCCAACATTATCGATAATGCCATCAAATACGCGCCGGAAGAAGCGACCGTCACGGTTTCGCTCACGGACACGGGAGAGGGGATCTGCCTTCGCGTGGGCAATACGGGCGCACACATTGATGAAGAGGAGATAGAACGCCTCTTTCAAGCATTCACGCGGTTGGAGAAATCACGGAACCGCAGCACGGGGGGAAGTGGATTGGGCTTGTTTATTGTGAAGCGCATTTTGGAAGTCCACCGTTTTCCCTACCAGCTCGCCAATACCGCTGACGGGGTCCTGTTTACCATTCGCTTCCCCGCCTCATCACGACCCGATTGAAGGACGGTGGGCTTCATTTTTTGTCTGTGGGCGACTCAGCAAGTTCTTCGAAGATTTCATGACAAGCACATCACAACTCCACCCCAACTCCATACGAAACCTTTACAGATTTTTGCTGGCTGGCTGAAAGCCCACGGTTTCAATCGTGGGATGAAAGACAGCGTTGCTCGGTAATCCCTTTATGGGATTGCTAAGAGAAACAATATTCAGTACAATCGAACGCATGAGCGGTGCTCATCCCACTGGCTCTGTACGTCATGATATGGGGTTCCAGTGGCGAACCAATCTCTCCCACTGGGTAAAATCATGAGAGTGAGTGAAACGGAGCTAGAACGCCGGTAACAGGTGTTCCACCCATGTGGGTACATGCAACATGAGTTGTAGAACTGCATGGGACGGGCTGATGAGACAGCCCTGAACTTGGGAGTTGCACGAAGCAGAAATGGATTGAGTGCGCTAACTACCCAAGAATCCCACAGCTTCAGCCGTGTGGAGTCTCAAGATGGATACTCAAAAAGGGGGAAGCGCAAGAATTTTGTCAAGCGCCAACAAATTGGAACCACCCATTCGGTTAAGGAAAACATTTGTCGTCTCATTAACTGAATCCATTAAATCCGGAACATGCAAACCTTTCCTCATGTATGTTGTATCCGTCCGAAACCTCGGGCGGATTTTTTCATCATCCTATGGATATCGGCATAAAATCGCCAACCGCTTAATTAAATGATAAGAAAGATTTTTATTCCCCCGTGTAGAAAAAGTACTCATAGCGTGTCCATCTCATTCTGGGAGGGTGATGATTTATCACAGCTTATTGGGATTTGACCAAAGCGATCTATCAGTTGCTTTTCAGCACGCTCGTCATCTTCTTGCTCGGATTGTGGACGCAAGGCATTGAAGTGGCCGGCTTGGGCACCGCACTCGCTGTGGCGGCCATCCGCTTGGTTGGTTATATTCTTGGTGGGTTTACCGTGCTCATCTTCCTTCCCTTTTTTATCGAAGACCGTTCCATTCGGGTAAAATGGGCCACTTTCTTTTGGGTATTTAACCTCTCGGTCTTCTTCATCAACCTGTTTATGCTCGGAGGCATCTCCGCTTTTATCGAAGGATTCGACATGGATCCATTCCCTTCGCTCCTGCTGGGCAGTTTGGTTTTGACGACAGCTGACTTGTTTACCCACAGCCTCGGGGTGGAAATCCATTTTTAACAGCGATTATCAATTGTCACCATCCCTTTTTCAAGCGAAAAGACGCCCCTGCCGGGGTTAGCATATCACCCACCCTGCCAGAGGCGTCTTTCGGCGCCATCCACTCTCTTCTATATCAACTGTTTTGATGGAATATGTATTGCACATAATATTTGGCGCTTAATTCCAACTGCTCCTCACTAACCTGAAACGCACCATAAAAGCGGAAATACGGTAGCAACTTCATTCCAGTCAGATTGGCCACTTGTTGCAATGGGCGCAAAAACTCATCAATGGTAAATTGGTTGAATCCGCCGGCTTGATAGGTATCCGCCCCTCCCCCCGCCGAAAAGGCGATGATCAACTCTTTCCCATGTAACTTGTTCCCGTTTGATCCATAGGCCCACCCGTAAGTCAACACATCGTCTTGCCACTGTTTAAGCAACGCGGGCGTACTGTACCATTGAATCGGAAACTGCAAGACAATGCGGTCATGCGCCGTCAGCAAGGCTTGTTCGCGCTCAACATCAATCCGGAAATCAGGATATTCTTTATATAGTTCATGCACAGTTACCCAGCGCGGGTTCTGTTTTCTCAGCTCATTCACCCAACGGCGGTTCACTCTTGATTTTTCCAAATGAGGATGGGCTACGATCACTAATGCTCTCATGTCTCTTTCTCCTTTTGCCAAACTAAGCGCTGTAATATGAATCTATTTTAACAATAATTAATTAACCTTTCGAACTATAACCTTTTATTCTTGAAGTTAATCCTCCCGTTCTCGCCATCCCCCTGTTCACTTATCCAACAGAACCAAAAAAGAGGCGCCATGGCCTCTCTCGCATTCCCGTTTATTGATTTTTCCAGTTGGTCAGATTATTGAAGATGGATTCGTTCATCCGTGTCCCGCTGTTATATGGGCGATCCCATCCGGTACCATAGGCATGAATCGCGATCGCACAGATGCCACAGTCAGGAAAATCGGTCCCGTTATACACGGGTGAACCGCTCTGTCCACCATACGTGTCATTGGCGTAGAAAAGTTTGGTTGCGGTTTCTTGGCGTATCTCATCGCTGTGCTGCCATTGCGTCCCTGTTGGCTTATCCCCCGGATAGCCGCTGATATTCTCTTTCGTTCCCACCAATGTGTTGGATTGCCAGCGATATCCAAACCAACCCACTTCATTCCCTATCTCCCGATTCAACTTGATCGCTCCATAATCAAAGTTCTCATCGCCTTGATTCTTCCAGCCGTCAACGGTGTAAAGGTCCACCTCTTCCGCATAACCATAAGGGGCATCGGAACCATTTCGGCCTGGGTATACCTTCACCTTTTCGGCCCACCGCTTCCGCTCGGGATCATAGACGCAATGCCCCGCCGTGGCCACCGTATCCGGATCGATGAGAAAGCCGGAGCAAGATGCCCGATTGCCATCCACTTCAAACTCAATATAGACAATCGCACGATAAGGGTACTCCCCAGTATTCGTCACCTGGGTCCGGTCATCCCGCCCGATGATCGATTCCCGCTCCTTGTATCCCATATCCTTAACCGACACGGGCCCAGAAGGTGCCGCCTGTTCGGGCCGGGCCATCCCCGTCCCTTTGGCCCCCTTGGCATATGCCCCATCTTTGGTCTTAACCACATCATCAAAGGCATGATCCCGCATAATCACGGCTTGTCCACTTCTGGACACGGATTGATGGGGATCAGCCACTTCTTCTTTATCGCTCCATGCGGCTGAAGCGGGGTGGGCGGAAACCATGGTAACCAACGCTACAACCATTGCAAGACTCAACAAAGTGAAACGAATTCCTTTTTTCTTGGACATGGACAACACCTCTTGGAAAAATATGCAATAATTACAACTCAATTATAAATTTTCAAACATTTAAAGGCAATCCGCTTTTTATGGGAAGTTTTGTCGACGAAACAACCGATTCCAACAGCGCCTCCCCGCAAAAGTCATACGGAAAAGGAAAAGCCGTCCGTATCTTGCTGATCGGACGGCTTATGGACAGTTAGTATCGCCCAATATAAAAAGCCCCGCTTGGCGATGGGCGGGGCTTCATGTGACGCCTTATTGCTTGGAAAGCTTGATGAGCGCAGACTTCCCGTCTTTCAACACTTTCTTCAGCTTGAATTGCAAACCGTATTTCGGCAGGATCTTCCCTACCTCAGGTGCTCCTTTGAGCGTGTAATCATTGCCGTCGTAGAAAGTGGATACCCCCGGCAATCCCTTATAGTGCATGGATCCAAAGGTGGCGTATTGGTCAATGTGAATGGCGGACGTTTTCTTAAAGCCAAACGCGGCGTCCACCAGTTGGTAACGGTCGCTCGCCGGTTTGCTCAGGTCGTTGTTCCAGTAATGGACACGTTGATGGGCATCCACCACCCCAACCATCCCATAACCCACATGGGCGCTGGTGTTGTTATCGAGGTAGCGGCCATCCACGTACCATACGAGCATGCCCGGGTCACTGGTGATGAAGCTGCTGCCGCGGCGCAGATTCGCGAGCCCTTTGTCCACGCCATGGTGCGTGCGCCACTCAATCAGGTAATAATTTGGGTACAACTTGCCCTTGCCGTCGAAATGGCTGAAGCCGGACAAGGAGAATTGCAGGTCGGCTTCCGCATCATCGGCGAAGACGGTTTTGCCATCGGCCTCCACCGCGATATTGTCAGCGTAGAAGCCTTCCATCGCCAACCCGCCATCCGTGACATAGTTAAACTCGACTTTAATCTTTTTATTGGCGAAAGCCGACAAGTCGATTTCTTCTTTCACCCAAATGCCTTTGGTGTCATCATCAAACGCTTTGACCGTTTGTTTTTGGTTGGTGGCCACATCAATCACATTCACATACAGGTAATCATAACCGGTCTCGATTTGTCTCCAGGAGTCGAAGCGAAGCTTGACCGCTTGCGCACCGGTCAAATCGATCTCTTTGGAAACCATGCTGGTATTGAGGTTGTCTCCCATGTCGGAGAAATAAGCGAATTTCCCGCCCACTGGTTGGGTTGGCGGCTTTTTCTCCACGTCTGGCAAATTCACTTTCACCACTTTGTTTTCCGGTTTTAAGCTAACTGCTTCATTTACCTTGACCACCAAGTCATCACTGAGTTGGTTGTGGTCGATTTCATTAGCGGCGATCCATTTCCCGCCATAAGTGGCTTGTAAGTACAGTTTGGACCATGGATCAAATCCGACCGGTTCCGTTCCGGACACTTTCCCGTTCCAAGAGCCGCCGGACATCAGGGACCATGTGCCCACAGGGGAGCCCAGTCCGGTATTGGTGGTGTCATACAAATCAGGCAATCCCAAGTTGTGGCCATATTCGTGCGCAAACACGCCGACCGCGCCGTCTTCCGGTTGAATCATGTAATCATAGGCCTTGAGAGAAGTGCCTGGGATGGCGGTTGGTTGTCTCAGCGTCCAGCGATGGGACCAGATCGCATCTTCGCCCAGCTCTCCGCCACCCGCCTCTTCACCCACACCGGCGTGGACCAGCATGAGGTTGTCCAACATGCCATCCGCTTCCATCACTTTGCCGTCCTGGTCAATGTCATAGGGATCGCGTTGGTCATATTGCGCTTCCTTCCCTTTGATCGCTTCCCCCACTTGGCTTAATGTTTCCACAACCAATCCGCGCGGATCCGCATCATTCTCTTTCGCGGTGCGCTCTGATTGGAACCAAGGGGTAACCACGCCGTCAACCGTCCAAGTGCCGCCCGATTGCTGCAAATAATATTGGGCCATGGTTGTCAGTTTCAATCCTTCCGGTGTGGTGTATCCCTTTTGGTTAAACAGCATGTTTTGGTAGTGGCTTGGATTGAAGTCCTTCGTATATAGGTAGCCTGGTTCTTCCTTCATGCGGTTATGGCTATAATCGGGGAATTCAACCAAAGCCAAGACAATGTTATCTTTATGAGCCGATTTGCCAAAGGTGGCGGATGCACTTTCATTCGCTTTTTTCGCTTGGCGGCTCTGGACGCGTTCCAGACCCCGTTGCGCTTTTTTACCGAAAGAGGTGGACGTGTCAATGCCGCCTTCGATGCTGTTCTCTTCCACATAAGATTCTACCGCTTTTTCCAACTCTTGCTCGCTAGCCCGTTTGCTCACAATACCTTGTTCTACCAATGCTTTGGACAATCGCTCCACATCGACGCTTGCCCAATCGATATGCTTCTCATGTTGACCTGGGGTGGTCGGTTTGGCCAAGACCATCGGCGCGCTCGCAAAACCACTGATGACAAGGGCGGAAGATAGCATGCCTACCATCGTTTTGCTCAATTTCACTGTTGTCACCCTTTCCAAACTCTTTTGCGAATTATTTACATTTCGAACCTCTGCTAATTAAAACCAGACACATTAGACCCCTCAGTCAGTATAGAGTAAATAATTCTAACTACATTATATTTAAATAGTAGACCAAATTAAAATAATATTATTTAAATAACAATATTGACTATATAAAACATCATTGAATATCTCCTCTGACAACACGTAAGACAAGAAAAGAACGATCTTAATAGGCAACAAACGAATCATTTATGCATTTCATATCCATTCTTAATATTGTTACAAGTGGAATGAGCCAAAAGAAAATGCCGTCCCCATTGATGATGAGGAACGGCATCTGTATCGGACTCAATAGTGCAGACCGGCATGGATATAGGCAGATTGCTTATACAGATTCACCATTTCGATCTTGTAATATCCCGTGGGCAACCCTGTAAAAACATGTTTAAAATAACCTTCGCGAAACTGGCTCGTCTTGGTCTTTGAGAGAACGAGTTTGTTATTCTGATCATAGATATTAAAGCGAACGGTAATCGTGTCACTGGTGTTATTCGGATTTTGTATTCCCAAGATATAGTCTGACGAGTCCACATAAAATACTTTTCCGCCATTCAAATAGGTGGAAGAAGTAAATGAATCTGCATCAAAATCAAACACCCTGCCCGAATTGGCCGGCACGGCGGAAATGGCATTTCTCACCGCCGTCGCAAAGTCATTCATTCTATCCGTACTGCTTACCAGTTCATCCCTTAACGCACGGGTTAACTCCAATTGAACACCTGCTTGCGTCCGGTTTAAGTTACAGATGTTCGTCGCTTCCGTACCCGCAATTCCATCGAGAGGCGGTTTGACCACAAAATTTTTCTCGCTTAACAATTGACTGATCTTATCTTTCAGCGCTTCATTTTTCCCACCCAAGTACACAATGGGTTGATCGCCATCCGCACCATGTACAGAAACGACTTTGTGCGCCTTGGCGACCAATTTGACCGCCGTCGGCTCATCAAAATGGGTAGAGGTGATATGCAAATCGTGATTATTGGCCGATTTTGTTCCCTCAAACAGATAAAGATTATGGTCATCACCGGCGATTTTCTCAGTAATTTGTGAAGTGCCAGGCTCTATTTTCCCTCCATGAATAGCGATGATCGCCGCCTGGCTAGATGTCGTTCTGCTACGAATAGAGTAATCTACTCCCAATTGTTCATGGGCAGCCAAGTCTGCGTAATTCGCATATGTATCTTCCGCATAAACAGAGTTCCAAGAAAAGGAACCAAGGATCACCCCGAGCGCAGCAAGGATCATCATTTTTTTCATAGTGCAAAGCTCCTTTTTCACTGATTATTCTATAGACAATGATGTTGTATTATATACAAATTCAACCAAAAATAAAATTTAAAAATTATCGAATTCCCCTTCTCGCTTACCAAAAACAATTAGCGCAATGGACGCTGCTCTACAACGCAAACTATATCCAAAACTTCATGGTGGAGATCCAGCTGATCAATAAGGACTTGAACGCCGATCTACCTTGTTACGGCAATGAACAAGCGACTCCCCCCCATAGAGAGTGGCTGACAGATTTATCTTCTTTTATTTGCAAACCAATGGATCTAAATCATTCCATTTCAACCGCACGATCTTTTGTAATAGTCGGAAAATAATTAGCCCAAAAATTAAGTCAAGCCGGAACCACCTAAATGTCATGGAAAAACCCATACCAGTCAGACATGTTCTGTCTCTGGTTATGAGGGACATCAAGAGGGTGTATGATGTTCGAAATCTTCTTTCCAAGGCGATGATTTTAGTTCTTTATGAGAAGAGCGTATTGTTTTTTTGTCAGCTTAATCTTTTTTCCATTTACAACAATAAAAGTCGTACTTTTCGTTTTCATAACGACAGCTCCTTTAGGTTATCCGTACGATCATTATGCCAATTCAATTTTAAGCCAAAATAAAATCCTTATTGAGAAATGGAGTGATTCGATACAGGGCTTCCATGGGCCTATAAGAAACGTTCCGACCATACGAAGGATGATTTCAAGATAATCAGACATATTGTTCCTCTAACTGGATAAACTACTTTTGTATTATTGTAGTCATTTATCCCAAGTAAAATAAAGGAGAAAAATTGATGTCTGACAATATCGAAGTGATTATTCGAACCTTCGTAGCATTTATCTTGCTCTGGTCTTTTACATGTATACTTGGCAAACAAACGATTGCTCAAAAAACTTATCACGGTTTTATAGCTTCGATTACATTGGGAACCATTGCTGGAAATATGGCGTTCAATATAAAAATAAATTCTTGGCATTTTGTCATCTCTTTGTTGATTATGAGTAGTATCATTTTTCTGTTGGCTTTAATAGCATTAAGAAACCGAAAAGCCAGAAAATGGATATCTGGAGAACCAACTGTTGTTATTGAAAATGGAAAAATACTAGAACACAATATGAAAAAATTAAAATATACGTTGGATTCTTTAAATCATGGATTACGTGAAAAAGATATATTTAATATTGAAGAAGTAGAGGTTGCAATGGTTGAAATCGATGGGTCTTTATCTGTATTGAAAAAGCCCCATTATCGTCATATAACGAAAAAAGATTTATCGATCGTTACTCCATTAGTTGAAAAGATTCCAGTTGAACTAATTATGGATGGTGAAATAGTCGAAAAAAATTTGATTCAGAAACAACTTTCAACAGACTGGTTATTTCAAGAGCTACTCAAACGCGGACTGAATGTAAAAGATGTCTGCTATGCTGTGATGGGTACAAATGGTCAGCTGTATTTTGATTTATATAATGATCGTATTTCTAAACCTATTGATCAAGAATAAAGTCGATAAAGAGAAATACCCGTTTGTAATTCACACGAAGACTAAATTGCCATACTTACTCACACGTTATGCCCAATATACAAGGAAAAGGTTTTGAACGACTTCTTTATCATTTGGCGGAGAGGGTGGGATTCGCTCCTACGGTAGCCTTACGACATCGGCGGTTTTCAAGACCGCTGACTTAAAAAGCGCTCGATCCCTTCATGGAATTGCTTGTATTAATTTAGCCAGGCCATGCAGATACTATTTCCAGATTGATGAATGGAGGTTGGGGCCGTGCAATTAACGGTTGAAGAGATGGATATGCTGGCCACTTTGCTTGAAGAGGAACAAGCGGAGGTACAGCGGCTCTATGCGCATGCCGATGAGCATTCCGCGTAGGAACAGGAATTACATCCCATCCGTCAATTACAGCAAAAACTTCGCGATCGCAAAGGAGAATGGACGGAAGAAGAACGGAACATGCTGACTCAGTTGTTGCAATCGGAACTGAGCCACATTCACGGACACAGCATGGGGATTTATGAATCAATCCTCGACAAGGTGCGTCAGTAAAAAACGGAACCGCTTAAAGAGTAGAGGTTTGAACTGGCCGCCGATAGATGACAAGCCGCTTCATCCCATGAACGGGAATGCTCCTTAAAGTGAAATGAAGATAGGCACATTCTCAAAAAAAACCGCCCCACCATGATGGTAGGACGGCTTCTGTTTGTTTGCCGGAGCGGGTGGGATTCGAACTCTTAAGCGGCGCGGCGGAATTTGAGAAGGGTTACACCTACCAAGAGCACCACACCCCCTGCAATGGCGGCGATGGGATAGACTGTAGTGGTCTTGGGTAGCGGTCCACCTTCCCTTGGGTTACCTATAGCTGGGGGTTTTAAAGGAGTAGATTTGCAAGCCTTAAATTGTTTTTCTGTCACTTCTAATGGAAATGTGGCGATTGCAAATCCAGGCTTACGATCTATATAGGTTGAATCAGGCACTAATGCGATCCTTGCTGTATATTTACCTACTGGCACTACATCAAACTCCGCCGAAAATGATGTACTGCGGCTCCCCATCTGATCCTTGATTGCGACACGTGTCCCATCTTGCTTATAGATTTCAATTTCCCACCAGGTGCTAATCTCTTTTGCCCCCAATACTTGTCCGCCAATCTTATGTTTGCAATCTTCAAACTTATACTGATAAGCCATTTCATACTGATGGGGATGTACCTTCACTTTAAGTTTGACTGTACCAGTTAGTTTAAACCCTGCTTTGCCATCTACAACCCCTTCAAAAATAACTGTTACGCTAAACGTTTCTTCAGGAACCATTGGAGATAAATAATGTTCAAAATTAGCTTCATCTCTCAGTCCTTCTACCCCCTGATGAATGATGGGAGTATAATCTTCAATTAGATAAGTCCACGTACCCTTTGCCTCTTTCGCGTTAGTCATATTGGCAAACACATTTCCCATGCCGTCGCCTGTTATCGTAAGTTCAGGAGTTGGTCCTTCCGTCTCGCATTTTGGACTGTCCCCAACAGCTTTCGTCACTTGTTGACCGGCGATTTCAAGAATCCAAGTATCGTATGCAGATTTCCATGGCACGATCTGTTCCGCGTTGCCATGTGCTTTCACTATTCCAGCAAATTTCTCACTGCCACCATGCAAGGACAACATATAGTTTTCATCTTGATCACTGTCATTGGTAATGCGAAGTTTAACGGTTTGGTCATCCGGACGACAATCACTTGTCAGGTTATAACGTGTTGCAGCGTCATTTTCAGTTGCCCATACAGGAGTTCCTAACAACAACACTGTAAATACAAGCAGCCATGTCATCGCCAATGAGAGAAATTTTCTCAAATTCTTCATCCCTTTCCGGGTTGATAAGGGATTGCTCAATCGTTATCACGATTGATACTGCTTAAAAGATCGACGGCAGATGCATCTACTCCTCAAACACCCTTTCATTTATATATTTCGTATAGACAATCATTTTTCTGTTTATATTCACTAAGTTCACCATATTACTACCCATAAACAGCATTTGATTTAGAGAAACAAATGTTTTGCCATTGGCAACGCCTGTTTGAAAGCACGGTCACCAACACAAAAAACGCACTTGCCGTGCATGAACGGCAAGTGCGTTTTTTGTCTCTTATGGCGGAGAGGGTGGGATTCGAACCCACGGATGCCTCACGACATCGGCGGTTTTCAAGACCGCTGCCTTAAACCACTCGACCACCTCTCCACGGCAGATATCACGAGCTACAGATATTAATTATACAGATTTTTTTGCGATTGTCAAATGAAAGTGGAAAATGGGCGAGGAGCGGAGATGCAAAGGGAAAACCGCTCCCACCCCTCTCATTTTCCTATTTTCTCCAAACCGCCCATGTAGGGTTGCAGTGCTTGGGGAATGCGAATCGTGCCATCCGCTTGTTGATGGTTCTCCAGAATCGCGGCCACGGTGCGGCCCACCGCCAAGCCGGAACCATTGAGTGTATGCACAAACTCCGGCTTTGCCTTCGCATCACGGCGGAAGCGAATGTTGGCGCGACGCGCTTGGAAATCGCCGCAATTGCTGCACGAAGAGATCTCGCGATATTGGCCATTGCTTGGCATCCACACTTCCAAGTCATAGGTCTTGGTTGCGCTAAAACCCAAATCTCCTGTGCATAAGGCACTGACACGATATGGCAACTCCAGCAGTTGCAACACCCTTTCGGCGTTGGCCACCATTTTTTCCAGTTCGTCGTACGACGCTTCCGGATGCACCACCTTGATCATCTCCACTTTGTTGAACTGGTGCAAACGGATCAACCCACGCGTATCCCGGCCGGCGGAACCGGCTTCCGAACGGAAACAACCCGTGAAAGCGGTGTAGTATTTGGGCAAGTCTTCACCAGGCAAAATCTCGCCCGCATGGTAGTTTGTCACAGGGACTTCCGCGGTGGGGATCAAGAAGTAGTCTTGGTTATCCGCCAGTTTGAAGGCATCCTCTTCAAATTTCGGCAATTGCCCCGTTCCCGTCATCGCCTGACGGTTGACGATATAAGGCGGAATCACTTCCGTATACCCATGTTCGGCCGTATGCAGATCCAACATGAAGTTGATCAAAGCCCGCTCAAGGCGCGCACCCCAGCCTTTGTAAAACACAAACCGCGATCCGGTCACTTTGGCCGCCCGCTCAAAATCAAGGATGTCCAATTGCTCCGCGATCTCCCAATGGGGCTTCACCTCGAAGCCGGTCTCTCGAATCCCCCCCCAGGCGCGAACCACCACATTTTCTTCTTCCGAAGCGCCCACCGGCACGCTTTCATGCGGCACATTGGGCAAGGTCAGAAGCAATCCCTCCATCTGCTCATCCAGCTGGCGCAGTTCTTCATCCAACCGCTTGATCTCATCCCCCACGCGACGCATCTCCAAAATCTGCGCCTCCGCATCCTCTTTGCGCTTTTTCTTCTCCGCAATCTCTTTTGAAACCACGTTGCGTTGGTTTTTTAGCTGTTCCGTTTGCTGGATCAACTCACGGCGGCGCTGGTCGAGATCGACAAACGCGTTTAAGCTGGTCAAATCGCCCCCCCGTGTTTCCAAGCGTTGTTTGACGTCTTCCAATTGGCTGCGCAGCAACTTGATATCTAACATCAAGACACCTCCCCATAATAAATAAAAAAGGCCTCCATCCTCAGAAGGGACGGAAGGCCCGCGTTGCCACCCTTATTGACCATAAGCCAAGGCTTACAAGTCCACTCTAACGAGATAACGGCTCGCTCCGGCGGCACTTAGGCGGGACAAGCCCACGGTCATGCCTCGCTCCAAGGTGGATTCGCTGTCGATTCGGGGCGATTTGCACCATCCATCGCCTCTCTGAGCCAGAATCCTACAGCTACTCTTCCTTTTCTTCGCGACTCGCTCCGTATAAAAAGTTATTCTATATTATATCCTATTTTGCCGTATTTGTAACCATCGATTCCCGTACCATTTCAACAAAATAGGCATGGAACCGGACATCATCGGTCAATTCGGGATGGAACGCCGCACACAGCAACCGATCTTGACGTGCGGCTACGATTTTGCCATCAATGGTGGACAACACTTCGACCCCGGCTCCCACTTTCTCCACATAAGGGGCCCGGATAAAAACCGCCGGAAACGTATCCGCCACACCCTTGATCTCCAGGTCGGCTTCAAAGCTCTCTCTTTGGCGCCCAAAGGCATTGCGCTTTACCACAATATCCATCAGGTCCAGGTGGGGTTGTTCCAAATTCTCCACTTGCTTGGCAATCATGATCAATCCTGCACATGTGCCGAAGATCGGTTTCCCTTGTTGATGCATCTGCATGATGGGTTCGTTCAATTCATATTGCCGCATCAATTTGCCGATCGTGGTCGATTCCCCGCCAGGAATCACCAATCCATCCAAATCGGCCAACTCATGGCGGTATTTGACGGCCACCGCTTCCGCGCCAGCCAATTCAAGCAGGCGGATATGCTCACGCACCGCTCCCTGTAAGGCCAATACACCAATCTTCATCGCCGAAACCTCCTACCAACCACGCTCTTGCATCCGTTCAGCTGCGCTTAGTTTGGAGATTTCCAGACCGGTCATCGGCTCACCCAATCCCTTGGAGACTTCGGCAATCAGTGCGAAATCTTCATAGTGGGTTGTCGCTTGAACAATCGCTTTGGCATATTTCTCCGGGTTCTCCGATTTGAAGATACCCGAGCCCACAAATACCCCGTCCGCGCCCAGTTGCATCATCAATGCCGCATCGGCCGGTGTCGCCACACCGCCCGCCGCAAAGTTTACCACTGGCAAACGGCCGGTTTCATGGATTTGGAGCAATAACTCAAATGGCGCTCCCAGCTGTTTGGCCTCTGCCATCAACTCGTCGCGTGACATGCTTTTCACTTTGCGGATTTGGCTTTGCATCATGCGCATATGGCGGACCGCTTCCACGATATTCCCCGTGCCCGGTTCCCCTTTGGTGCGGATCATCGAAGCCCCTTCGCCAATCCGGCGCAAAGCTTCACCCAAGTCACGTGCGCCACAGACAAAAGGCACGGTGAATTGTGATTTATCGATGTGGAACAGATCGTCTGCCGGCGTCAGCACTTCGCTTTCGTCGATGTAGTCTACTCCCATCGCTTCCAAGAGACGCGCTTCCACAAAATGGCCGATCCGCGCTTTCGCCATCACGGGAATCGTTACCGCATTCATCACTTCTTCGATCACTGTTGGGTCAGCCATGCGCGCCACGCCACCGGCTGCACGAATATCAGAAGGAACGCGCTCGAGCGCCATAACCGCTACAGCACCCGCTTGTTCGGCGATCTTCGCTTGTTCGGCATTGACGACGTCCATGATCACGCCGCCTTTTTGCATTTCTGCCATTCCACGTTTTACACGATCAGTTCCTGTCTGGCGAGTTGTCATCGTTATTGCCCCCTATAGCCTTAAATAAGTGGTTGAGAGAAAAAATACCAACCTTTCCTCTCTCATTTATTATAAATAAATATAACCATTTGAAAACAACCTAGTTAATCCAGCTTTTGATTGTATCTCCCGCTTTACGGAAAAAGAGTTGGAAATCACTTGCCTCTTCCATCGGCACGGCCGCTACCATCTGAATCGGCGCAACACCTTTCACTGGCTGGTTTTTGTACAGCACTCTCGCTTCGCCCACCACATCCCCTTTGCTGAGCGGAGCCTGAATGCCCTGCTTAAACTGAACCTGGATGGTGTAATTTCCCTCTTCGCCGATTCGTGTGGGAATCAAGATCTTTTCATTGGCGACGACCGGCACTGTCCGTTCCACGCCATTGGGCAGAGCGAGGGTTTCTTTTCCCGCCACTTTTCCATTCTTAGCCACCAGTTCAGTGGGTTGAAAAGAGCCGAAGCCATAGTCCAGCAACTTGCTGGTCTCACTGAACCGGGCATCGTCAGAAGCGGTGCCCATCACCACCGTAACCAACCGGTAGTCCCGTTGTTTGGCCGTCCCTGTAAAACAATAACCCGCTTCATTCGTATGTCCGGTCTTCAGTCCATCGACGCCATCGTAAAAATGCTTAAATCCGGGTAACATCTTGTTCCAGTTCGGTTTTTTCTGGGCGTGGTCCGTCCCTTGCAAAAAGGTGGCGTTCGGCATGGAAGTGGTTTTCAACACTTCGGGGTAAGTTTTGATCAGTTCCCGGGCCAAAATCGCCGAATCCTGTGCTGACATCACATGCTCGCCAGGCACGTTGGGCGGATCGGGATACAGGTGCATATCCAATCCGGAAGCGCAACGGTAATGAGTATGTACCATGCCCAACGCTTTTGCTTTTTGGTTCATCATCTCCACAAAGGCTTCTTCGGAACCACCCACATGTTCCGCCAGCGCCACTGTCGCGTCATTGGCGGAGTACACCAGCATCGCCGTAAACAGTTCTTTTACGGGCACCTGTTCACCCGGCTTGAGAAATATTTGGGCCTCTTCAATTTTGGCGGCTCGGGGGCTGACGGTCACCATGTCATTCCAACTCAATTGTCCCTCGCTGATCTTGTCCAGCACGACAAAGGCTGACATCATCTTGGTCATGCTGGCCGGAGCTCTCTTTTCATCCGCCTTGTATTCGTCCAGAATCGCGCCAGAGTCAAAATCCATTAAAATATAGGATTTGGCTTTTACCTTTGGAGCCATTCCCTCAGCCCAGGTCCCCGTCGGCGAGCTGAGGAGGACGGACACGCACAGCACAACAGAAAGCGCGACAATTCGCGCAGCACGCATATGGTTCATTTCTCTATCTCCATAACAATGGTGTTGTAAAATTAACATTTTTATTCAAACTGACTTAATCCTGATACTAAATATATCAGAAATGCGGGGCAAAAAGAAATGAACAAGCAGAAAAGATCTGCTTGTTCACAAAACCGACGTTTACAGGTGGTAGTTTGGCGCTTCTTTGGTGATTTGCACATCATGCGGATGGCTTTCGCGCAAAGAAGCGGAGGTGATGCGGATGAAGCGGCTGTTCTCTTTCAGTTCTGTCAGGGTTGCCGTGCCGCAATATCCCATGCCAGCCCGAATGCCCCCAACGAGTTGATATACGGTATCGGCCAATGGTCCTTTGTATGGCACCCGTCCTTCAATGCCTTCCGGAACCAATTTTTGCTCGTTTTCTTGGAAATAACGGTCTTTGCTTCCCGCTTGCATCGCCCCGATCGATCCCATGCCGCGATACACTTTGAAGCGGCGGCCTTGGAAGATTTCCGTTTCGCCTGGGGATTCTTCGGTACCGGCGAATACGCTGCCCAACATCACCGCATCCGCTCCCGCGGCCAACGCCTTGACGATATCGCCGGAGTAACGGATTCCGCCATCCGCAATAATCGGCACGCCATATTGGCGGGCAACACTCGCGCAATCGTAAATCGCGGTGATCTGTGGCACACCGATTCCCGCTACGACGCGTGTGGTGCAGATTGATCCAGGGCCAATCCCCACTTTCACCACGCTGGCTCCCGCTTCAATCAAGTCGCGGGTCCCTTCCCCGGTCGCGACGTTTCCGGCAACGATAACGAGGTCTGGGTATTGTTCTCTTAAGGTGCGGACGGTATCCAAAACGCCTTTGGAGTGGCCATGCGCTGTGTCCACCACAACCAGATCCACTTCCGCTTCCACCAACGCGGCCACGCGACGCATCGTATCTTTGGACACGCCGACCGCCGCCCCGACCAACAGGCGGCCTTGGCTATCTTTGGCAGCGTTGGGGAACAAAGTGGCTTTTTCAATATCTTTAATGGTGATAAGTCCTTTGAGAATGCCATGCTGATCAACCAGCGGCAATTTTTCAATCTTGTGCTGTTGCAGAATCTCTTCCGCTTCAGCAAGCGTTGTTCCCACTGGCGCGGTAACCAAATTCTCTTTGGTCATCACTTCGGAAATGAGGGTAGAGTAGTTGCGTACAAAACGCAGGTCACGGTTGGTGAGGATGCCTACTAATTTACGGTTTTCATCAACGATCGGCACACCCGAGATGCGGTATTTGGCCATCAACTCCTCTGCATCGTGCACCTTATGTTCTGGCGTCAAATAAAAGGGATTGGTAATGACGCCACTTTCGGAGCGTTTTACCCGATCCACTTCTTCCGCTTGCTCTTCGACCTTCATGTTTTTATGAATGATTCCGATGCCACCTTGGCGAGCCATGGCAATCGCCATCGCCGATTCGGTGACGGTGTCCATGCCGGCACTGATCAAAGGAATGTTTAACTGCACTTTTTCCGAAAGTTTGGTCGCCACACTGACATCGCGCGGCAAAACTTCCGACTTGGACGGAACTAACAACACATCGTCAAATGTGAAACCCTCTTTAGCAAATTTCTCTTCCCACATACCTCGCTATCCCCTTTGGCCCTGAGTTTTTCTTGCAAGTTTAACAAGCCTTACACAATACTGTCAAGAATCCACCGATTGAACATTGGTTTTTCACTTTTCTTCACAAGTTATCCACAAGAACTGTGCATAACTATGGATGAATTGTGGATAACTTGTGAATCACTTGGACATCCATTCAGCCACCTTAAGCTTCGGATTGACTCGCCAATAGTTGTTATCATAAAAGGTTTTCAGCATGTATTTCCCTGGAAATGGTTACCTCTTTCTCTTTTATCACTACTTTCCGCACCAACAAGGCAACTCCCACTGCCAATCCCCCGTACCAACCCCGGCTTGATTCGTCTGGGATGTCATCGGGCGCATCGCTCTTTCTCCACCTTCATATTCTGTCGCAAGTGAAGTCCCTGCATGTGTTGTTCCCATTTAATCAAATGGGATATTGGTAAAGGCGCAAACAAACGGTCTGCCACGGGACTCCCCCCCATGGGGCCACTAAAACTCTTTTTTGTAGTATGTCCACCTTCCGGGGAACAAGTTCCGCTTGCTCCTCAATGGATCGGTAGCCGTCGGTGACGATTCCCGGATATTGGTTCCCCCTTTTCGGTTTGTGTGCCTTTGCAATCGTTAGATCCGTTCGCGTAAATGAAAAGATGTCGATGATTCCTGGTGTTTTGCCAAGGCTCACAAAAAGGCAGCGCCCCATGGGTGGCGGTTGCCAAGCCCATGTACCGTCTGCGAGGCGAGGTGGATTGGCCAAATCTTGGAGCGGTAGGGTTCCCCATCCAAACAAAATGAAAGCAGAAAGAGCAAAGCCTACTCTTCTCGTTTTTTCTTCCCAGCTTCCCTTTTGTTATAGCATGCAATTTTTTTCCTTACAATAAGGGAAAGCACAAGACGATAGGAGGTGAAGGTACATGATCAGGAAGTCAATCAAATGCATCTGCACAGAAAACCCCGAGCAATGGATATGGACGGAGTACATGTTATTACAAAACGAGGAAACCGCCCGCCGTTATCTGATTGACGCTTACAGCCGACGCCCTTTCAACCAGCCGGATCGTCTGGCCTATCGCAATGTTCCCGCCTTCACTTCCTATATCAACCAAGCCACGTCCCTCATCAAAGAAAGCCAGACTAACCACCCTTGGGTCCGTCCCATCTTGCTGTATTACGGGATGATGAGCATGCTCAAAGCGTGGCTCTTAACGCGCATTCCGGATTATCCGCAGAATACGGCGGTTTTGCGTCATGGGCTTTCCACCCGCAAACGAAAACGGGAGCGTTTCCGTTTCTGTGAAGATGAAATTAAGATTCAACGAGAAGGGTTGTTTCCCCTCGTTGCGGAGGAATGGAACCTCCCGCCCATGACGGGGGAAAGCTACACAGCCAAAGAGTTGTTTAGTTTTATACCCGATTTGCATCCCACTTATCACCGACTTTTTCAACAAAAGAGTTTGGCCCGCGTCTTTTTTACCCGTTCCGGCGCAGGCCTCCTTCTCCATGTTCCCGAACAGGTGCTGGATCACTTCCATCTCAGCGCTGAACGTCTTGTTGATAAATTAAACCAGGCAAGGCATGGGCTCTTTTCCCTGTCCACATCCAGAGGTTACGATGGGTATCTGACGCTGCATTGCGCATGTGATGAAGAGGGTCTATCCACTGTGGTTGTGGACAATCCCTTGCCACCCCATCCGGGTTTTCCCTCCTTATCCACAACGGAGTCCCTTTGTGTGAGTTTCCATCACCCTTGGTTTTATGAAAACAAAAAAGGCGATCTTTACCTGTGGTTAGGTAATGATCGCCCAGTCGCTCCGTTGCCGGAGATTTTGGTTCATTTGATGCTATTGTTTTCCCTCAGCATGTTATGTCGATATGATCCGCCCCTGTGGGGAGAAATCATGTTGGACAACCAACAGGCCGAGCAAATCATCATCCATGAATTGCTTGAGTTGGTGCCCCGCAAGTTTGCGCAATTGATGCTGACAGCTTTCGCCGAGGAAAAGCTCATCTTGCGGGCTCATTAACACTTAAGTTTATTCTTCCGTTGGAGCCGCCGGAGCTTCCATCTCTTCATCATCTTCGGCTTGCACTTTCGCCACAGCCGATACTTCATCATCATCCAGTTTAATCAATCTCACGCCTTGCGCATATCGGCCCATCACAGAGATGTCTTTCACATTGAGGCGAATCACAATGCCCGATTGGGTGACGATCATCAAGTCTTCATCATCGGAAACCACTTTATGACCGATCACATCGCCTTTTTTCTCAGTCAGGCTGAGTGTCTTAATCCCTTTCCCGCCGCGCGATTGCACACGATACTCTTCAATCGGCGTGCGTTTGCCGTAGCCATTGCGGGTGACGATCATCACATTCTTGTCGGGAATGACAATATCCATATCGATGACACGGTCATCCTCCGCCAAAGTAATTCCTTTCACCCCGGTGGCCGAACGACCCATTTCCCGCACTTCCATCTCTGGGAAACGGATCGACATTCCGCCTTTCGTTCCCATGATGACTTCTTGTTCCCCGTCCGTCAAGCGGACGCCGACCAGTTCGTCCCCTTCGCGCAAGTTGATGGCAAACAGGCCGTTGCGCCGAATGTTTTCAAACTCGCTCAAAGCGGTCTTCTTCACGACTCCCTCGGCGGTGCAGAAGAAGAGATACTGGTTGGCGGCGAATTCCTTCACAGGAATGATCGCTTGAATCCGCTCATCTTGGTCAATCTGGATCAAGTTGATGATCGCGGTGCCTTTGGCCGTCCGCCCCAACTCGGGAATTTCGTACGCTTTCAAGCGATATACCTTCCCTTTGTTGGAGAAGAAGAGCAAGTGGTTATGCGAATGCGTGACAAACATATGTTGGACAAAGTCATCATCGCGTGTTCCCATTCCGGTGATTCCTTTGCCGCCACGGCGTTGGGCGCGGTAGGTGGACAGCGGCATCCGCTTGATATAGCCACGATGGGTCATCATGATCGAGACTTCATCTTCAGGAATGAGATCCTCCTCTTCAATGTTGTCCTCATCCACCTTGATCATGGTGCGGCGCTCATCCCCATAGGTTTCTTTAATCTCGATGATCTCTTCCCGCAGGACGCCGCGGATTTTGTTCTCATCAGCCAAAATGGCCCGCAACTCCGCAATCAGTTTTTGCAGCTCTTGATATTCGGTTTCGATTTTTTCCCGTTCCAGACCGGTTAAGCGGTGCAATCTCATATCGAGGATCGCTTGCGCTTGTTTCTCGCTCAAGCCAAATTTCTCCATCAAGCCGGTTCGCGCTTCAGCCGTGGTGGCGGATGCGCGGATCAAGGCGATCACTTCATCGATATGATCAAGCGCAATCCGCAACCCTTCCAAGATGTGGGCCCGCTCTTCCGCTTTGTTGAGATCGAATTGGGTCCGTCTGCGAATCACTTCCACCTGATGAAGAATGTAGTAGTGCAACACCTCTTTCAGGTTGAGGACACGCGGTTGCCCATCAACAAGGGCCAGGGTATTTACTCCAAAGCTGGTTTGCAGGCTGGTGTGTTTGTACAAGTTGTTGAGGACGACGCGGGGATTGACATCACGGCGCAACTCAATCACGACTCGCATTCCGTTCCGGTCGGATTCATCACGCAAATCGGTGATGCCCTCAATCTTTTTGTCCCGCACCAATTCGGCGATTTTTTCAACCAGCTTCGCCTTGTTCACTTGGTAAGGCAATTCCTCAACAATAATGCGCATTTTGCCATTGCCAGCTTCTTCAATGCGCGTCTTGGCCCGGATTTGGATGCTGCCCCGACCGGTGCGGAAAGCCTTGCGGATACCTTCATACCCAAGGATGATCCCCCCGGTTGGGAAGTCAGGCCCTTTGATGACTTTCATCAGATGCTCTACGGTCGCTTCCGGATTGTCCAGGAGCATCAAGATTCCGTCGATCACTTCACGCAGGTTGTGCGGCGGAATGTTGGTGGCCATTCCTACAGCGATTCCCGATGCCCCGTTCACGATCAAGTTGGGGAAACGGGCCGGCAACACAAGCGGCTCTTCTTGTTGCCCGTCGTAGTTGGGACCAAAATCAATCGTATCTTTCTGGATATCCCGTAACATTTCCAGCGTAATCGGCGCCATTCTCGCCTCGGTATAACGCATCGCCGCCGGGGGATCGCCGTCAATCGATCCAAAGTTCCCATGCCCGTCGACAAGCGGATAGCGATAGGAAAAATCCTGGGCCATCCGTACCATCGCGTCATATACCGCCACATCCCCGTGGGGGTGATATTGCGCAGTGACGTTACCGGTGACACGAGACGATTTCTTATACGGCTTGTCAGGTGTCATTCCCAATTCATACAGCGTATAGAGAATTCGCCGATGCACAGGCTTCAACCCATCGCGCACATCGGGAAGAGCACGGCTGACAATGACGCTCATCGCGTAATCCAGGAAAGAGGTTTTCATTTCCTGGCTGATATTTATTTTCTGTATCCTTTGCATATCTGCCATTTTTTCATCTCCCCGCTACTTACCCACTGCTCTATACATCAAGAGTAGCCTGATTCGCGAATTCTTGAATGAACTCGCGCCGTGGTTCAACCCGATCTCCCATCAGCATTTCAAACACTTCGTCGGAATCCATCGCATCTTGGAGGGATACCTGCAAGAGCGTTCTGGATTCCGGATCCATCGTCGTCTCCCACAGCTGGGTCGCATTCATCTCGCCCAACCCTTTGTAACGCTGGATCTCGATTTTTCCGTTCTTTCCTTCGAGTTCCTTGAGGATTTGTTCTTTCATCCGGTCATTATACGCATAGCGGATCGTTTTTCCTTGCGTGATTTTATATAAAGGCGGTTGTGCGATATACACATAGCCATGTTCAATCAGCGGACGCATATAGCGATAGAAGAACGTCAAGAGAAGCGTGCGGATATGCGCTCCGTCCACATCGGCGTCTGTCATGATAACGATTTTATGATAGCGCGCTTTTTCTATATTGAAATCGTTGGCAATGCCGGTGCCAAGCGCGGTGATGATGGTGCGGATCTCTTCGTTGGACAACGCTTTGTCGATCCGGGCCTTTTCAACGTTGAGCACTTTACCTCTAAGGGGAAGAATCGCTTGGAACATGCGGTCACGCCCTTGTTTCGCCGTACCGCCCGCGGAGTCCCCCTCTACGATAAACAGCTCACTCTCCGCCGCATTGCGGGAAGTGCAATCAGCCAATTTCCCGGGCAATGAGCTTACTTCAAGGGCATTCTTGCGGCGGGTCAATTCACGCGCTTTCCGCGCCGCTTCCCGGGCCCGCGCGGCCATGACCGCCTTGCCGATCACTTTCTTGGCCACAGCTGGATTTTCCTCCAGATAGGTTTGGAAGTGCTCCGTGAACAATTGCTCCGTCGCCGTTCTCGCCTCACTGTTGCCCAGCTTGGTCTTGGTTTGCCCCTCAAACTGCGGATCGGAAATTTTCACGCTGATGATCGCCGTCAACCCTTCGCGCACATCATCACCGGTCAGGTTGCTGTCATTATCCTTCAACATGTTGTTTCGGCGAGCATAATCGTTGATAACACGTGTCAATGCCGACTTAAACCCGGATTCGTGGGTCCCACCCTCATGCGTGTGGATGTTGTTGGCATACGAATAGATGTTGGAAGAGAAGGAATCATTGTACTGCATGGCGATTTCCGCATGAATCGATTCTTTCTCGCCCATGATGTAAATCGGCGGTTCATGCAAGACTTCACGGTTGCGGTTCAAATGTTCCACAAACGACTGAATGCCGCCCTCGTATTGGAAAACCACTTGTTTCCCCTCACCGCGCTTATCTTCCAGAATGATCTTCACGCCACGGTTGAGGAAGGCCAACTCCCTGAGGCGGTTTTGCAAAATGTCGTAATCATACACCGTCGTTTCGGTGAAAATGGTGGCATCCGGTTTGAACGTAATGGTCGTTCCCGTTTCCTCCGTTTGGCCCACGACTTCCAAATCATGTTCCGGCACTCCACGGCGGTACCGTTGACGATGGATTTTCCCTTCCCGTTTGACTTCCACTTCCAGCCACTCGGACAGGGCGTTTACGACCGATACCCCCACCCCGTGCAACCCGCCGGAGAATTTGTATCCTTCGCCATCGAATTTCCCGCCGGCGTGCAACACGGTCAACACGACCTCCACCGCCGGCCGCCCCAGTTTGGGTTGAATCCCGACCGGAATCCCGCTACCGTTGTCGATGACAGTGACGCTGTTGTCCTCATTGACGATGACATGGATGGTATCGCATCGGCCCGCCAACGCTTCGTCAATACTGTTATCCACCACTTCCCACACCAAGTGGTGCAAGCCCCGGCTCGACGTGGAACCGATATACATCCCGGGACGCTTTCGTACAGCTTCCAACCCTTCAAGCACTTGAATTTGTGTTTCATCATAATTGGTTTTATTTACGGACACGTTTGGTCACCTGCTTCCTTATCCAGAACTACTGAAAACAAACCAAAGGATCATTTCCATGATTTCTGGCTCTGATCCGCCCTTTTTTTCAATGTGGTCGATGAGATGGGCGAAGCAAACACGCGATCTTTGGTTATCACGTAAGACTTAATCTCATCTGGAGAGATGTGTTCCATTCTCCCCTCGTTTTTGGCTATTTGTACAAAATGCGTCTCATTGGCCGCCTGCTCCGCCGCACCCGCATCCAAAATGGCTACCACCTCTCGAATGCGAATCATGCGGCTGCCGCCCAGGTGAATAAACACCTTATCCCCCCAGTTCTGTGATACTCCCTTGCCGCACCTGATAAATTCGGGCCCGCGCAAGCGTTTCAGGGTCAATCCCCTCCAGGCCCGTCGTGGTGACGAACGTTTGCACCTTTCCACGAATGGCCTCAAGCAAATGCGTTTTACGCGAGTCATCCAGTTCGGACAACACATCATCTAATAACAAAATCGGATAATAGCCTGTTTCTTGGCGGATCAGTTCTATTTCCGCCAATTTAAGTGATAAAGCGGCTGTGCGCTGTTGCCCTTGAGAGCCGTATAAATGCAGATTCAACCCATTTACGGACAAATAGAGGTCATCCCGATGCGGGCCAACCAGCGTGCTGCCGCGCATGAGTTCTTTGTCTCTGTTCCTTTCCAATTCCCGTCTCAGTAGGTTAACCCATTCTTGTTCATCTTGCAAAGCGGCTATCGGCAGTGAAGAGCGGTATTCCACCTGAAGTTCTTCATGTTGGCGGGTAATCGCGCAGTGGATCTCTTTGGCCCATTCTTGTAGAGAGGTTAAAAATTGAAAGCGTTTTTTCCACAGTTGAACAGAGATGTGGACAAACTGTTCATCCAGCACCTCCAACAGCGGGGACTGAGCGCTTCTTTTTTGCGCCATCTGCTTCAGCAAGCTATTTCGCTGCGTCAACAGCTTGTTCAGCTGCGTCAGATTATGGACATAATTGGGGCTGACTTGCCCGATCTCCATATCTAAAAAGCGCCGGCGAATTTGCGGGCTTCCTTTCACGATCGCGAGATCTTCCGGAGCAAACAGGACAGCGGGCAATGTGCCGATGTATTGACTCAGCTTTTGCTGTTCGATGCCATTTCGGATCACTTTCTTACCTTTTTCGGAAAGTTTAACTTCGAGACGAATGGCCTGCTGTCCTTTTTTTACTCTCGCTTTTATATTGGCGTGGGGCTGGCCAAACTGGATTAAATCCTTATGTGAGCGGGTTCGGTGGGATTTGCCCAAAGCCAAGACATACAGTGATTCAAGCAGGTTCGTCTTGCCTTGGGCGTTGGGCCCCACAAAGAGGTGTAGTTCCTCCGGACACGAGAGGGATACTTCGTTCAAGTTACGATACTGTTTACAGTCTAAACTTTCTACACGCAAGCAGGGTTCCTCCCTTAGTCTTGGACCACCTGCACGGAGCCAAATCCGTCTATTTCCACAATATCTTGTGGATAAACCTTTCTCCCTCTTCTCGTTTCCACTTCGTCATTCACTTTCACTTCAACATCCATGAGGAAGTGTTTGGCCTGTCCACCGCTATCGATCACATCCAACATTTTAAGCAATTGCCCGAGCGTAATATAAGGCCCTTCTATGTGAAATTTTTTCAAAATGGCAAACCCTCCTTGGCCAGTCAACGGGTGCGAATGGGAACGATCAAATGCAAGGAATCCTCGCGATCAGTAGGTTGAATCAAGAATGGTGTCATCATACCGGTAAATTGGATGCGAATCTCGTCACTTTCAATCGAGCGGAGGGCCTCCATCATATATCGCGCATTAAAGGAGATGCTCAGTTCCGGTCCATTTACTTTCGCAACCACTTCTTCCGTTACGCTTCCAATATCTTGAGCAGCGGAATTCACTTCTACTTTTCCGTCTCTTAACGTCCATTTTATCACATTATCCCGTCCATCCCGACTAATTAGCGATGCACGATCAACGGATTGTAACAATTCCTTGGTGGATGAGACCAATTCCGTCTCCCCGCTTTGCGGGATCACGCGGTTGGTGTCGGGATAAGTGCCCTCCAAGAGCCTGGAGTAAAATTCCAATCCGTCCGTTTTGGCGAGAAGTTGGTTTTCCGCTACGATGATATCCACATAACCGGTGTAATCGGCTAGCGTTTTGGCCAGCTCAGACAAACTTTTGCCCGGCACAATCACATTGCTGAGAGAGAGGGTTTCTGAACCCTCCACCGCCGCCTGTTGCTTGGATAAACGGTGGCTATCCGTCGCCACACAGGTGAGGATGCCTCCTTCCAACTGAAACAAAACGCCTGTCAACACACCGCGCGCTTCATTGGTTGCCACGGCAAAACCGGTTTGGCGGATGAGCGACTTCAACGTTTCGGCGGGAACGCTGAACATCATCTCTGTGGATAAGTGAGGCAAACGCGGATACTCCACAGGGTCAAACCCATTCAATTGAAATTCGGCCGTCTCGGAACGAATCGTCGCTTGAAACTTTTCATTCACAACCCATTCCACTTGGTCACCCGGCAACTTGCGCACAAGATCGGCAAAGATTCGCCCTGGCAAGACGACACTTCCCATCTTTTCCACAAATACTTGTTCTAAGTCCTCTTTCTGTTTAGTTACGCGTACCTGAATCGTAATATCCGAGTTGCTTCCTGTCAGGGTGAGTCCCTGTTCGTCTGCTTGAATCTTCATCCCGGTCAGAATGGGGATCGTTGTCTTGGAAGAGACCGCTTTGGAAACTTGGGATACAGCTTCTACTAGGGCTGTTTTAGCCACACGGAACTTCATCATTCATCCTCCTTGTATGTGGAAACAAAATAAAAATGGAAAGGGGATTGTGATCATCATCGATGGTGCATCTTCATATATATCTTTTTTTAAAAACAGCAGTAACAGTATTAGGGGCTGTGGATAATGTGTATAAGTGAGCCGAAGCTAGATGGACAGCCTATACACGGGTGTGGAAAAAGTGTGCATAGGCTGTCCTCAGTTGTCCACATCATTCACATCGGGTGTGTATAAGTAGAAGAGTTCTACTTAATGGAAAAAGAAAAAAATCTCGTTCACAAGTTAGACACACAATTC
This sequence comes from Laceyella putida, assembly GCF_042665195.1. Classification (NCBI taxonomy): domain Bacteria; kingdom Bacillati; phylum Bacillota; class Bacilli; order Caryophanales; family Thermoactinomycetaceae; genus Laceyella; species Laceyella putida. Next base: position 304,768 of record NZ_JBHTBW010000006.1, on the reverse strand, counting down.
GACATCGGCTTTTATATATGAAAAGAATGATTCTCTAAAAGGGCCTGTTCGCATTATGAACCGCGTTTAATCCGGTTTTTCAGTTCGTTGATCGCCTGTTCCACTTGCGGGTCCTGCGTCAAAATGCGGCTGATCTTCTCATGGGCGTGTATCACCGTGGTGTGGTCCCGCCCGCCAAAGTCCTCACCGATCTTGGGCAGAGAGTGGTCCGTCAACTCACGGCAGAGGTACATGGCGATTTGGCGCGGGAAGGCGACGGACTTGGTCCTTTTTTTGCTTTTTAATTCTTCCACACGCAACCGGTAATAGTTGCAAACTTCTTGTTGAATGTCTTGGATGCTGATCACCTTGGGACGCGAGTGCGGCATGATGTCCTTCAACGCTTCCGCGGCCAATACGGGCGAAACGGGCTGGTTCATCAGCGCGGAGTAAGCGACGACGCGAATCAAGGCCCCTTCCAACTCACGGATGTTGGTGTCGACACGATCAGCGATAAAAGCAAGGACTTCACTGGGAACATCTAAATTATCAGCAATCGCCTTTTTGCGCAAGATCGCGATCCGTGTCTCAAGGTCGGGCGGTTGCACATCCGTAATCAAGCCCCATTCGAAACGGGAACGCAACCGGTCTTCCAGTGTTGGGATTTCCTTGGGGGGACGGTCACTGGAGATGATGATCTGCTTGTTGGCTTCATGCAGTGCATTAAATGTATGGAAGAATTCTTCCTGCGTTTGTTCTTTTCCCGCCAGGAATTGAATATCGTCAATTAACAAGATATCCACAGAGCGATACTTATTCCTGAATTGGATTGTTTTATTGTCTCGAATCGAGTTGATAAATTCGTTGGTGAATTTTTCGGACGAGATGTAGACCACCCGGCTGGATGGCGTGTGGCCCAACACATAATGGCCGATCGCATGCATCAAGTGGGTTTTTCCCAACCCTACGCCACCGTAGATGAAAAGGGGGTTGTAAGCTTTGGCCGGCGCTTCGGCCACGGCGAGGGAAGCGGCATGGGCAAAGCGGTTACCGGAACCGATAACGAAGGTGTCAAAGGTATAGCGCGGATTGAGTTGGGATTTGGGCGGCGCTTCTTCTTCGGACACTTCAGGAATGAGTTGTGCGGGCGCTTCGGTTTCGGTTTCTTCTTTTTCGGCGGTATGGCTGACGAATTTCACCCCAAGCGTTGACCCGGTGACTTCTTTTAACGTATCCCGCACAAGATCGGCGTAACGTGACTCCAGCCAATCGCGGGCAAAATCGTTCGGTGCGGAGACGATGAGGATATCCCCATCCAAATCGACGGCTTCAGTCGCTTTGAGCCAGGTTTCAAAACTGGGCTTGCTGATCTTGTCTTGTATAGCTTCAAGTGTTCTTGCCCATAATTCCTGTATGTGAATCACTTGAATCCCTCCTTTGCGACAGTTTGTTGACAGAGTTTATACAGAGTTGTGTCCATACGTAAACAGATTTATGAAACCATCTATACACAGGTTTTTCCCTGTATTTGTAAGCCTTTAAGGCACTTATTAACAGAACTCACAGGCTGTGGATACCTTTTTACACAGCTTGTGGATGGAGCTTGCGTCACTTATCCACATTGTGTGGATAAAAACCCATGAAGCGACAATTATCCACAAGAAAACAAAATAAGAATATCAAAAGATACCAGTATTTACAATGGGAAATAGTAAGTTATCCACAATTCACAGGAGTTGGATCGGACGGTTATTCACAGGTGTGGATGCTGTGGATAGATGGAGGATAATGTCGGGATAAGGCGTGGATAGAAAAATCTATATCCACATGTGGATAACTCATTATGCACAAAGTCCGTTCCTTGACATTGCTCGCATCATCTCGCTATAATGAGAGAGATTGCCCATCGGTATGTAATCCAAGTAAGATACAGAAGGGAGGGTTTCCTGGTTCATGGATTCCCTATCAGGCTACAAGCAAAGTGGTTGCTGCAGCGGATAGTGGGCTGATAAGACCAGGTCGACTATATGAAACGCACTTATCAACCAAGCAAGCGCAAGCGCAAAAACGTTCATGGTTTCCGTGCACGCATGGCAACCAAAAACGGTCGCAAAGTTTTGGCGCGCCGCAGAAGAAAAGGAAGAAAAGTATTATCCGCTTAATTGGCCACTCATTGATGTGGCCTTTTTTCCTATCTTCTTATATCCTCTCTGTTTAATCTGTCCGCTTTTGCTCTATAATGGTGAAAGATCGTTAATCTGTTTGGGAAGGAGCCGTCTTTTTGCAACAGGAATATCGTCTGAAGAGGCGAAACGACTTTACAAGGGTTTTTCGAGCAGGCAACTCGGTGGCAAATCGCCAATTTGTCGTGGTGATGCATGCGCGCAAAGATGAAGGCGTCCCGCGCATCGGGGTGTCTGTCAGCAAAAAGGTGGGAAAAGCGGTGGTTCGCAACCGAGTGAAACGGTTGGTCAAAGAAGCGATGCGACAATGGACTTCCTATTTAAAACCGCAAACCGATTTCGTGATCATCGCCCGTATTCCAGCGAAGGAGATGGATTATCACCAAGTGAGGTCAAGCCTTTACCATGTGCTCAACAAAGGAAAAGCCTTTGCCAAAAAACCGCCGCATCCACTATCCAATTGAAAGAGGAGATGGGGATGAAAGCGCTCGCCTTGGGTCTAATAAAATTTTATCGTCGGTTTATTTCACCTTTGAAGCCGCAGCCTACCTGTCGCTTCGTGCCTACCTGTTCAGAGTATGCACTGACCGCGATCCGGCGCCACGGGGTTCTTGCGGGGGGTTGGCTTACATGCAAAAGGCTTCTCAAATGTCATCCCTTTCATCCTGGCGGATTTGATTATGTACCAGAGAAACATAGCAAGCAGGCGGAGAAACGGGCCAATAAATTATTGAAGAGATGAGGAGGGAACTCCCGTGTTGAAACGTAAGCGCAACATAGCCATCTTGTTGCTGTTGGCGATGGCGGTTGTCATCCTCGCAGGCTGTGCGCCGCAACAACAACAATTTAAGATTGATTATGAGAACCCAAGTTTGTGGCAAAAGTTCCTGGTGATTCCCATGTCCGATCTGTTGGACTGGTTTAAGGGGCTGTTGGGCAACTATGGCTTATCGATCTTGGTCGTTACTTTTCTTGTGCGCCTGATTGTGTTTCCACTCACCTGGAAACAGCAGCAAAGCTCCAAGGCCATGCAGGAATTGCAACCCCATTTGGTGAAGATCAGGGAGAAGTACAAAAACAACCAGCAGAAGATGCAGGAAGAGACGATGAAGCTGTTCCAAAAGCACAACGTCAACCCGATGGCCGGTTGTTTCCCCATGTTGATCCAGATTCCCATTTTGTTCGCCTTTTATCAAGCGATCATGGGAAACCGCCATATCTTTACGTCCGATTTCCTCTATTTGCAGTTGGGACAACCGGATCCTTATTATATTTTGCCGCTCTTAGCCGCATTTACTACGTACCTGCAGTTTATCGCAACGGGTGCGGCGGATAACCCGCAAACGAAGGTAATGCTATGGGTGATGCCGATCATGATCTTCTTCTTGGCGTATCAATTCCCGTCGGCGCTTTCTTTGTACTGGGTATACGGCAATATTTTCACCATTCTGCAATACTTGATCTTTTTCAACAAGAAAAAAGTGAAAGGTAATGTATCGGAGGGGACTGCTCGTTGACGAAAGTGACCATCGAAGCAGACACAATTGAAGAAGCGCTGGAGCAAGCTTGCGCCCGCTTGCAAGTTTCCCGCGATCAGATTACTTATCGTGTGCTGTCTGAGCCGAATAAAGGCTTACTCGGTGGTCTCATTGGCCGGCGCCAGGCGGTGGTCGAAGTGGCACTGGCGGAACATCCTGTAGAGAAAGCCGTTCACTTTCTCACGGAGTTGGTTGCCAAATTGGGGATCAAGGCGCAAGTGCACGTTCATCCGCCGCAGGATGGAGAGCAGCCCGTGGTGCTGGAATTGGTCGGGGAAGAATTGGGCCCACTTATCGGTCGGAGGGGCCAAACAATCGAGGCCTTGCAGATATTGACGCATACCGTGGCCAACCGTGGTACGACCAAACCTGTCCGGTTTCAATTGGATGCGGATGGATACCGGAAACGGCGCCAAGAGCGGTTGGTTGGCATCACGGAAAAAGCGGTGGCTGAGGCTCTGGCGACGAAGCGGCCGGTCGAACTGGCACCCATGCCCGCGCACGAGCGAAAAGTCGTTCATTTGGTGGCGCAAAATCATGCCGGCATTGTCACGTATAGCATAGGGACCGAACCGGAACGCCGTGTGGTCATTGATTGGAACCGACAAAGTTGAATGAGATGATTGCTGATTCTCCCCATCATGGGGAGTTTTTTTCGTATCAGAATCTTTTTTGCTTGCCGTTTCAGGCTATGCTAAGATTAACTATTAGGAAAATCTTAGAGGTGACATGATGGATACGGATACAATTGCAGCCGTTGCGACACCCGTTGGCGAAGGCGGGATTGCCGTCATACGAGTGAGCGGCCCAGAAGCGATATCAATTGTGGATCAACTATATAAAGGGAAAAAGAAGTTAGCTGAGGCAAAGACGCATACGGTACACTATGGACATATTGTTGAACCGCAGAGCGGTGAACGTATTGATGAAGTCCTGGTGACCGTCATGCGGGCGCCGCGTACGTTTACGCGCGAGGATGTGGTGGAGGTTAGTTGCCATGGGGGGATAATTCCGGTACAAAAGACATTGGAAGCCCTGCTTGCGGCGGGAGCCAGGCTGGCTGAGCCTGGCGAATTCACCAAACGCGCCTTTTTAAACGGCCGCATTGATTTATCGCAAGCGGAAGCGGTGATCGACCTGATCCGTGCCAAAACGGATCGGGCGGCCAAGATTGCGTTGTCCCAGACGGAAGGGCGGCTGTCGCGTTTAATAAATAATCTGCGGAACGAGATTCTGGAGACGCTGGCCCATTTGGCGGTCAATGTAGATTATCCGGAGTATGATGCGGAGGAGATGACTGCGCAGTTCTTGGAAGAGCGTTGCCGTTACATCGCAGGCGAGATCGACCGTCTGCTTAACACGGCAAGGCAAGGCAAAATCTACCGAGAAGGGATTTATACGGCAATCATCGGTCGGCCCAACGTGGGGAAATCGTCATTGATGAATGCATTGACCCAGGAAAACAAAGCCATTGTGACGGATATTCCAGGCACGACCCGCGATGTGATCGAGGAGTATGTCAATGTGCGGGGGATTCCGTTGCGCTTGCTCGATACGGCCGGAATCCGGGAAACGGAAGATGTAGTGGAGAGAATTGGGGTGGAGCGGTCGCATAAAGCGCTGGAACAAGCCGATTTGGTCTTGTTGGTGCTCAACTTTGCCGAACCGCTGGCTGAGGAAGATCGGCGCCTGCTTGAGTTGATTGGGCCCCATACGGCGGTAGTGATTGTCAATAAGGCGGATCTGCAGGGGCGGTTGGATTTGGATGAAGTGAAATCGTTGATCGGTGACAAACCGCTCATTACCACTTCGCTTAAAGAAGAACGGGGCATTGAGGACTTGGAAGAAGCCATTTCCCAGTTGTTCCGCTTGGGCAAAGTGGATGCCGCAGATGGGACCTATGTCAGCAATGCACGCCACATCCATTTGTTGGAAAAGGCGAAAAGCAGCGTGGATGAAGTGGTTCGCGGAATCGAAGCGGGCATGCCGCTGGACATGGTGGAGATCGACCTTAAAAACGCTTGGCAATATTTGGGGGAAGTGATTGGGGACGCTGTGGCGGAAGATCTGATCGATCAGATTTTTTCGCAGTTCTGCTTAGGAAAATAAAAGTGGGGTGAAAATAATGACCTATACCGCGGGGCACTATGATGTGGTTGTGGTGGGAGCGGGCCATGCGGGTTGCGAGGCCGCTTTGGCCGCCGCCCGCATGGGATGTTCAACCTTATTGTTGACAATAAGCCTGGACACCATCGCCTATATGCCATGCAACCCTTCCATCGGGGGACCAGCCAAGGGGCATGTGGTTCGGGAAATCGATGCGCTGGGAGGGGAAATGGGGAAAACGATTGATAAAACCCATATCCAAATGCGCATGTTAAATACGGGGAAAGGGCCGGCGGTCTATGCACTGAGGGCGCAAGCAGATAAAGTGCTGTACCAACGCGAAATGAAGAAAACGCTGGAAACCACCCCGAATTTGGCCATTCATCAGGGGCTGGTGGAGCGCCTGATCGTGGAAAACGGGGTATGCCAAGGGGTGATTACCCGCACAGGCGCGCACTACTTCGCCAAAACAGTGGTATTAACCACAGGTACGTATCTGAGAGGGAAAGTCATTATTGGGGATCTTTCCTATGAAAGTGGGCCCAATAACCAACAGCCTGCCGTTAACTTGGCCCATCATTTGCTGGAGCTGGGCTTTGATATGGTTCGTTTCAAAACGGGAACTCCGCCGCGGGTGAATAAGAATACGATTGATACCAGCAAGATGGAGGAACAGCCAGGGGACGATGAGCCACGCGCTTTTTCGTATGAAACGACAGAATTCATCACTGATCAGTTGCCATGCTGGCTGACCCATACCAATGAGAAGACGCACCAATACATCCGCGACAACTTGCACCGAGCGCCGATGTACTCGGGTGTGATTGAGGGAAGAGGGCCACGCTATTGTCCGTCGATTGAAGATAAGATCGTGCGCTTCGCTGATAAGGGACGGCATCAGATCTTTATCGAGCCGGAAGGCAGAGAGACGATGGAGATGTATGTCCAAGGGCTTTCCACCAGTTTGCCGGAAGATGTGCAATTGGCGATATTGCGCACCATTGAAGGAATGGAGCGGGTGGAGATGATGCGCACGGGTTATGCGATTGAGTATGATTCGATCGTACCGACGCAATTGTGGCCTTCGCTGGAGACAAAACGGGTGGAAAATCTCTTTACTGCGGGACAATTAAACGGCACGTCTGGTTATGAGGAGGCCGCGGCACAGGGAATCATGGCCGGAATCAATGCGGCCCGCAAAGTTCAGGGCAAAGAGCCGATTGTCCTTGACCGTTCGCAAGCCTATATCGGGGTGTTGATTGACGATTTGGTAACCAAAGGCACCAATGAACCTTATCGACTGCTTACTTCCCGCGCCGAGTATCGTTTGTTGTTGCGGCACGACAATGCCGATTTGCGCTTAACCGATATCGGATATGAAATTGGCCTTATTCCCGAAGCGCGTTATGCGCGGTTCACGGCAAAACGGGAAGCGATTGCCCGGGAAATTGAGCGTTTGCGTGAAACAAAAGTGCGTCCAACGCCCGAAGTGCAAGCGATCTTGCATGAGATGGGCACGACGGAAATCAATAATGCGATTGAACTGGCCACGTTGATCAAACGTCCGGAGTTGGGCTATAAGGAGATTGCCCGGATGTCTCCGCCGCCTGAACCGTTGGCTCCTGAAGTGGAAGAGCAGGTGGAGATTCAATTGAAATATGAGGGGTATATCAAGAAAGCCCTGCAGCAGGTGGAGAAGATGAAGCGGATGGAGGAGAAACGGATCCCCGCTTGGGTGGATTACAGCAAGATTGCCGGGATTTCCTCAGAAGCGCGCGAAAAGCTGGAGCAAGTGCGTCCGATTTCCTTGGGCCAAGCTTCCCGCATTTCGGGTGTGAACCCGGCGGATATCTCCATTCTGATGGTTCATATTGAACAGGGTGGCAAGGTATATCGACAAGATTAGAACGAAAAAGGAATTGGTTTGGTTATTGAAAATCGAAATTTGGTGAATCCGCCGTTAAAACGTAATGAAAACCTGGCCTGTTTGTGGGGTCAGGTTTTTTAGGAGGGTGTTTATGCGTGAATTAGGCGAGTGGTTGCGCGAACAGGTGGCGCCATGGGGTCTTTCGTTATCGGAAGGTCAACTGCGTCAGTTTCAACTGTACTATGAGCATTTGATTAAAACAAATGAAGTGATGAATCTCACTTCGATCACCGATGCGCGTGAAGTATACATTAAGCATTTTTATGATTCACTCACATTGTCACAAGTGGTGGACCTATCCAAGGCGGAATCGTTAATCGATGTAGGAACGGGAGCCGGGTTCCCTGGAATTCCGTTGAAGATCGCTTTTCCTGGACTGAAACTGACGTTGTTGGATTCATTGAAAAAGCGGGTAGGTTTCTTGCAAGAAGTGGTTGACCGCTTGGAGTTGACTCAGGTTTCTTGTGTCCATGGGCGCGCGGAAGAGCTGGCCAAACAAAAAGGCTTCCGTGAGTCCTATGATTTGGCCACGGCCCGGGCCGTGGCCCGCTTAAATGTGTTGGCGGAGTACTGCCTGCCTTTTGTGAAGGTTGGGGGCGCCTTTGTGTCGATGAAAGGGCCGTCGGTGGAGGAAGAGATAAACGAGGCCAAACGGGCGTTACATATATTGGGGAAAACCACATGTCAACGAAAAGAGTTTCTCCTTCCTGATGAGATGGGGAAACGCAATCTGATCATCATGCAAAAACGGGACCATACTCCCAAAGCGTACCCACGCAAGGCGGGGACGCCGTCCAAGCAACCATTGAGCTAAAAGGTCATGAGAACGTAAATGGGGAATTTCCCGGGAAATGCATAATAAAAAGCCGAATGACTCTTAGAACGGAAGGAGTACACATTCGGCTTTTTGCTTTATCCCAAATTGTTAATCAAGCTGTGAAGACCGCGTAAGGCGAGCTTTCTCTTTTCAATCTTATCCATTTCTTGCCGTTTGCGGCTATTTTGTGAATGGGGGGTTAGGAATTCTTCCCAGGAGTTATAGCCGCCGTAAGCATCTTCAAATTCGATGTCATCTCGTTTTAGGCTGGCATCGCCATCGTCCAACTCTCCATCTTGATAGAGATCACGGCTGAATGGTTGAATGGATGGTTGCGTGTTTTCAAATAACGGGCCATCTTCAAAGGCGAAAAAGGGAGATTGATGGTTCGATGTCAGCGGTTGCTCCTCCCAAAAGGAAGAAGAGTTTTGCTTGTTTGCTTTACTTGCCCGTTTTTCGGCCAGCGATTCGATTTTCTGGTGAAACCGCGCCTTCTTTTGTTGACGATTGCGTCTGCGCGGGGCAAACGGTTCTAATGGTTGCGCGTTGGGCTCGTCTGCTTCAAATTGAATCCCTTGTGTCGAGTCTTGATAAGAGGCTGACTCTTGGTATGGCGAGGATGATTCGCGATAAAAAGGCGAGTGATGCATGGATGCGTGGGATTCAAAAGGGAACAGAGTTGTTTGTTGTTGCCCGTTCTCTTCATGTTTGACGGGATTCTCCGCATAATGAATGCGTTGGCTAGCGGAAAGGCGTTTGCGTAGCTTTTGATCCCGTTCGCGATAGATGGGTTGAGCGGGTTCTTCCTCATCTAACTTGTTGCTTGTCTGTTGGACGGGTTGCGGTTCGGTGCCCAGATGACTGAACAATTGGGAAATCGAAGAGGGTTCTCCCCAAGGTGAATGGTTGATGGGCTCTTGTTCAGACTCATGGTCGTCATCTTCCAGGGAAATCCGTTCCACTGAATAGACGGAGTAATCTTCTTGCTGCTCTTGTTCTGGCTGGAAAGGCATGCGAGATTTGCGGCGCAGTCCTTTTTTCCGCGTTGAAGTGACAGGGGCTTCTTGAAAAAAACTATATGGACTGGCGTATTCCACTTCTTGCGCTTCAAGCACTTCCAATTCTTCTTCGGCGGAGTCCGGTTCGTCATCCAGCTGATGCGTTTGATATGGTGCAGGTTCATAATAAGTGGTTTCCCCGGTGAATGCCAATTCCTCATCTGTATCCACCTCGCTCTTGGCGACGTGAATGGCATAAGTGGTTGTCTCCCCAGCAGGTGTATGTAAAGTCGATTGCTGCAAAGTCAGCTTATGCCCTTTATCAAAATCTTCCGTAGCTGAGGAGGGTTCGCTTGTCTCCGCTTTTGTTAACGCTTGGCTTACCAGGGTGGTGATCATTTTGGGAGTTAATTGAATATAGTAGGCCGATTTTCCGCTCTCTTGCAATTTTCGGACGGCTTCTTGATCGGATGGGTCCGTGCCAATGATGATCATGTCGTACTGCGATTCATATTGTGACATTTTCTCCCCCTCCTTTTCCATTAGTCAGGTGGTGAATCCCTACGCTCTCAACTATTTCTTCTGTATTTATTATCGCTTTTTTTTCAATGAATCGCTAGGGTTATTTTAGAAAAATGGGTTTTAAAAGCATTCCCCCAAGGATCTCCTTGGGGGCCGATTAGTGTTTATTTTTTTACCGCCTTGGCTTTCTTCTCGGTTGCTGCCGCAGCTTCAGCAAATGAATCAGGCACATGGAATTCTTGGTGGATCGTGGCGGCCGCTTCCAACATGTCTTTGGTTGGGACCGCACGCGCTTTGGATTGAGCAAATTTGCAGAGGCCAAATCCGTTGGCGAATTGGGCTTCGATACCATAATCTTCAGCGAAGATCAGCTTGTCTCCAAAACGCTCGCGATAGAATGGCTTGAATGGGATGGAAGCTCCGCCGGTCAGGATGATATAGGTGATGTCATCACCGTAGTCAAGTCGGTTCCACACTTCGCTGACCAACGCTTCACCCACTTCTTTGATGCATTCCTGCACGATGGCACTGACATCATGCACTTTGCCTTTGAAGCTGATTTCACCCGAACGGACGACACGCGGCAAGCTCCAGATCGGATATTCTTTCCCGTTGGAGTCCGGGTCCACTTGACGGGTGAAATCGAGCAGGCGTTTGGCCAACAGTTCATATACGTTAAGCATCGCATGGCGGGAGGTGAAGCTTTGGCGTTTGATGATGGTTTCACCGTGCAATGTCTCAATGTCGGAAGTGCCAAATCCTAAGTCGTTGATGCTTACTTTTTGAATGAACAGATCTTCGTTTAACAGCTTGCCGTCACGATCCAAGGCAATGTGGAAGAGGGTGGCCATTGGCTGGCTGATTACGAAGAGGTTTTCACGCTTAATTTCGAATTCAATCCGGCGCCAGGGCAGATTTCCTTGCTTAACCTCAAATGAGTGTTTGCCGATCAGGCGGCGCTTCAATTCATCTTTATAATCGATATAGCTATCGGTTGGCAGGGCAACAGAGACAACAGGTTCCGTACTTCCTTGCAGCATTAATCCGGTGCTCACACGGAACATGATGAGGTATTCTTGCTCACGGAACCATGTAGGGCTAAATAAACGGCGCTTATGGGAATCGAACAGTTCATCGTCGCCGGCTTGCTCGATGGCCAGCTTACCGCAGAACCACTCACGATCGCCTTCACGTTCGCGATACATGATGTTATGTGGGTCGTTGTTATAGGTGATTTCCCCAACGCGGTTTGGAACCACCATATTCCGAATAAACATCTTATAAAACTTGCCATTCGCACGAGTGACAACTTTGGTGCCATAGTACCCTTGGTCATTCCCTATGTATACAGGTACACTCATTTTCAGATATCCTCCTCAAATAAATGAAATGCCCTTCTTCCCACGATTCTATCAATTGTGAAGGCAAAGGGTCAACAGAATGAGACCAATATCTACAAATATGTACAATTTATTCAACAGAAATAAAAACTGACGTAAACATCAGAAATGCTAACGTCATTATGGGACAATGAAACATTTTCCATATAAATGAGAGAGTGATTGTTTCACGTGGAACATTTCCTGAACATTTTTTGAGAAATAACAGATGAGCAGGTTGTGATGATCGTGTCAGCGAATGGTTATTAATAGATCGGGCTACTTCTAGATAACCGTAAGGTGGTGTCTGTGTTAATGAAAGAACCGTTCACACGACTATTCGGTTTGGTGGATAAAGGTGACAAAAGTCAAGATCAAGTGAAACAAATTTCAGTAGAAGAGATTGAACCTAGCCCGTATCAACCTCGAACGATTTTCCAAGAAGAGCGCATCGACGAATTATGTCAATCCATTCGTTCGCATGGAGTGATTCAGCCGGTTGTCGTAAGACGAAATGAACGTGGGCGTTATGAACTGATTGCGGGTGAACGGCGCTTACGGGCAGTCAAGAAATTAGGTTTGGAGACGGTTCCGGCGATCATACGCAATATGACGGACAATCAAGCAGCATCCGCAGCCTTGATTGAGAATTTGCAACGGGAAAATTTGACGGCAATAGAAGAAGCGCATGCCTATCAAAGGTTGATTGAACTACATCAATTGACACAAGAAAGTTTAGCACAGCGGTTGGGTAAAGGACAATCGACGATTGCGAATAAATTGCGACTATTACATTTGCCTGAACCAGTTCAAACCGCGTTACTCAAGAGGTCGATAACCGAGCGACATGCCAGGGCGCTACTGGCCCTGAAAGATGAAGCCTTGCAATTAAAAGTGTTGGCGGAAATCATCGAGCGTGACCTCAATGTAAAACAGACGGAAGTGCGGATCAGCAAGCTGTGCGGAGCGGAAGAGAAACAGGGGAAAAGCCAGCGCAAATCGGTTTCGCGTGACATGCGGATCGCGATCAATACCATTCGCCAATCCGTGGATATGGTAAAGCAAACAGGATTACATGTGGAGACCGCTGAACAGGAACATGATGGGTACTATGAAGTGGTTATTCGCATTCCCAAAAAAGGCGAATGAACTAATTTCATCATTTTTTTCTTTCGTTCTCACTTGTCTATTATTAAAATAAAAAGGAGAAAAGAATGAAAATGGAGGCAACATAGCACGGAGACGGGTTGACAGCAGGTAAGGTCGATCGTCTGTGGGGCGGTCAGCCTCTTTTTCTTTATCGAGTCGGGCTGGGGACGTTCGCGAATGGCCATTCATCCCTTAAGTCGGTTGGCCGGGATGAAAAGACCGTCCCAGCGAAGGGGGAGGATAGCGGCGGGGTCTGTGGAAGTGAGGCATCATTGTGCCTCGAAGAAATCACAGACATCAGTCCATGACGAAAGCATGAAACAAGGGGATAGACAAGTCGTTTGGCAAGTGGATGAAGGAGATGCCATAGCCCTGCCGTTTCATTTAACCCGTAATGCTGAAGTAAGGAACGTCCCGCTCATGATGGGGACGATAAATCCTCCAACATGTCTGTATGATGTTTGGGAGAAGAGGTGAAAGTATGGGCAAAGTCATTGCAATTGCCAATCAAAAGGGAGGCGTGGGCGTGCGTCCGTAAGGGGCAAGGAGTATCGCTTCAAAGGAAGCTCAGGATTAGAGAGAGATCCTGATGGTCAACTGACTAACCTGAGGTGGAAACGCCGATAAGGGAACATCGCCTGTCAGTAACGCGCATGGTTTGAACCGCACGGATCAAGCAGATGTGCTAGACCAAGGAGTGATATGGTCAAGGCTAGACTGCCTTAAACCCAGTTTCCTTGCCTTAACCATCCAGGGTGTGCGCGAACAGATTGCCGCGTGCACAGGAAAGTTTACCAGGAGTATTGCCCACGCTCCTGTGTACTCTCTAGCTTTCCTCGGCGTATCGTTGATACGTGAAGGAAACGAACGGGAACCTACGTCACTCCCCTGTACTCGTTGCTCTAAACGGAGATCATCTAAGGTGAATGCCTGGCCCGCACCACATGGGCAGGTTTTCGCTATGATGACGGAGTCCCCATAGTAGTCCGAGGCAGGGAAAGCCTGCCACATGGCGAAGGGGGGCAGGTTGTCCAAATGATAGTGAACCGGAGGTATGCGCAATGCAGAGAGCCGAGGTCGTCCTATCATTGCTAAGCCAAAAAGCACAAGAACATCAACGTTATCGTTTTCGTCGACTTTACCGGAACTTATTTAATCCCGATTTTTATCGGTATGCACTCGTGCAATTACAAGGGGCCCCCGTCTGTTTGGAAAATAAATCAGGGCCAACGGGGCGGACTTACATAGCAATGATAGAATCGATGATTCAGCAATTGAAGAACGAGACATACCGTTTTGCCCCATATCAACTTGTGGGTTTTCCCAGCTCAATGAAACCGCCGCTCAAATTAGAAGACCATTTGGTGCTTGTCGTGGTCAGTCAAATTCTTAGCGCGATTTATGAGCCGCTTTTCTTGAATTCTTCACAAGGCTTTAGACCGATGCCAACGATAAGGTCCGCGCTTCACATGGTGAAAGGGATATCAGGGGTGAATTGGATTGTGGGAGGGGAACTTCCCACTGAGTTGAATAAAAACCAGCATACCTTGCTCATGGAGATGTTGCGCCAACGGATTGGGGATGGCCGGTTTTTGGAATTGATCCGACGCATGTTGGATGCGGGTGTTTGGCGGGCGGCCCTTTTGGCTAATCGATCGGCGGCCCTTGATGAAACCATAGCCCCGTTCCCATGCCAGCTCTTGTTCCATTCACTTGATCAGTTTATGAACGAGTACGCCCGTGCTTCCCTGTCTCATGCCACCCTTCACTACATCAGATGGGGAGAGCATCTCCTTGTGGGGGTGAAGGGATCGAAACGGATGGCGCAAGAAGTGATTGGACAAATCCATACCTTTCTGCATCAGGAACTCCAATTCTCAACTTCATCCGAACCTTTGACGCTTATCCATATCAAGGAGAAGAAGAAGGTTCGGTTCATGGGATATGAAATTGGGCAAGACCACCGCGATCCGGCACGGTTGCAACTGCTGGTTCCCCATTCGGTCATTCAAGAAAGGATTCGGCCTTTTCGCAAACAGGGCAAACCGGTTCATTATCCAGCGCGCCTTCATCTCAGCGTACCCGAGCTGGTGCAGTTATATGCGGAGGAGATGAAGGCGTTGTATCTGACTTACCGCTATGCGGCAGATGTGCGGGCCAAATTGGGGAAGTTTCGTTTTTATCACTACGGTAGCTTGCTCAAGACCATCGCCAGCAAAGAAAAAAGCTCGGTGAAACAAGTGTTGGACAAATATGGGGTGCAAATAGGCGAGAGAAAACGGACGATTGCGGTGAAAACGGGTGCCACCTGGGTTACCTATTTTACCGAATCATTGGCGAACGAAGAACGGCTTAGGGGCAACTGGAGAGCCGGATACATCGAAAGGTGTACGTCCGGTTCGGAGGGGGGCAGACAGAAACCGGTCCCTTCAAGGGATAAGGCGCTGTCTGTCTACCCTACAAAACAACCACGTCTGTGAACTTAGCTGCTGCGATTGCGGCACTGGGGAAAAAAGTGTTAATCGTGGACATTGATCCGTGCGCACTGTTCTCAGCCTAACCTGTTTGGAGACAAACAATAAAAGCTGAGGGGCTACGAAGTAGCCCAACTCCACATCCGAATAGGTGGGGGAAGTTCCCACTAAGGATGGAAGGTTGGCCATCCTTCCCTGAGACTCCGACATGCGACCATGCTGGTCACATGGTGGTATGAAGCTCGGTGAAGGCGACCGAAAATGGACTGACCGATGTCCAGAAGTAGGACGGGGGGCTATAAAATTGCTATGGTGAGAATGTGCATGAGAATGTACTGACGAACCACCGAACTAAAGGCTCGTTAAGTCGACGCAAACGAGGTCTTAGAAAGTTTGCGGTCCCTATAAGGGTTCCAGTGGCTACTTTGTGTTCTGTCTCGCGAAGTAGAAGAGTTTTGGGTCTAACTCAATCCGACTGCCCTCCAACCGTGGGCTGAGGATCGCTGGCGGGTTAAAGGTGGCACCTAAGGCAATATGTAAAGCTAGGATGTGGGGAACAGTGGAACCTCCCAAGGGAATGTTAAGGATGACCAATGATCCGATGTCCCTAAACAGTAGGAAATGACTGTTGAATGGGGGGGACAGCTGCCCGTAGTAGTGATGAAACAGGGTAATGCCTGTGGAGCGAAGGGGCATAGTCAGTGAAATTCGTAATTGCAGACAGTTTGGTTAGGAAGTCGATGGACACTAACTGGCTAACCCAATGACATCTCCAAACAAAGGGGGTGGTACATTGGCTCAAAAACTAACCTATCCAAACACCGAAGGTGAACTTCAAGCTGAATTAGACAGGGTTTTTAAGATCACACAGGAAACGGTCAACAAAAACGATGTACCTAGATGGAAAGGGATTTACGAAGTTGTCTCCAGTGAAACAGCGATCCTGACAGCGATTCATAAGATCAAAGCCAACAAAGGCAGTAAAACTGCCGGTTCTGATGGCAAAGTGATCTCAGACTATCTTCAAAGAGATTACGGCGAAATCATCACAGAGATACAACGGATGATGAACCATTACAACCCAGCTCCCATACGGCGGAAATTCATTCCGAAACCTGGGAAAGACGAAATGAGACCGCTTGGAATTCCAACGGTCAAAGATCGAATCATTCAGGAATGTGTAAGAATGGTTATCGAGCCAATTTTGGAAGCCCAATTCTTCGAACACTCTTATGGCTTCAGGCCCATGAGAAGCACAGAACACGCATTTTCTAGGGTGTCGAACTTAATATCCCAGACCAAACACGAATGGATCATCGAAGGGGATATTTGCAAGTTCTTTGACACAGTCAACCATAGAATACTCCTGAAACAGTTATGGCACATGGGAATAAGAGATCGAAGAGTCTTGATGATCATCAAGAAAATGTTAAAGGCGGGGATCATGAATGAGATTGGGGCGAACCCAATGGGTACGCCCCAAGGGGGCATATTATCCCCCTTGCTCGCCAACGCCTACTTACACAAATTCGATGAATGGATTGCAAGCATGTGGGAGAAAAAGAAAATGAAATTCCCGTATAAGACAAGGGAGTCAATGAGAGTTTGTTTGAAGAAATCAAACCTCAAGCCAGCGTATCTGGTAAGATACGCTGACGACTGGGTTATCATCACAAACAGCAAACGCAACGCTGAAAAGCTGAAGTATAAAATAGCAAAATTCATGTCTGAGAAACTTAAAATCAAATTATCTGAGGAGAAAACCAAAATCACCAACGTTTATAGCAAGAAGGTTTACTTCCTTGGATATGAGATCAAATACAGGAAAGATCGGGACACTGGCAACAGGATACCAGTTATTGCTCCAAATAGGGAGAGGCTGAAGCTAAAAGTAAAAGAAATCATGAAAGCCACAAAGAAGCTAAGGCACTGCCGGACGAAGGATTATCTAGCCTATGACATTAACAGGTTGAACAACAAAATAAGAGGACTCATCGAATACTACGAAATTGCAAACTTAGTAAACACATACCTGTCCAAGCACAATCGAAAACTTCAACTTGCGGCGTTCAACGCTGAAACGAACAATCTACCAGGAGTACATAGCCAATACACCACGGGCATTCCAGCAGTTAACATCAATGGAACATGGCTAGGTGTAACCCTGTTAGGATTCTGCAAATGGAGACGACAAACTGGCAAGACACAAACGGAGACGCCTTATACCGAAGAAGGTAGAACGATGTTCTATCAAAGGAAGGGGAAACGCCCACCGAGATTGAGGGCTGACGAACTCTTTCACGAAGACCCATGGGTCTACATCAATCACAAAAGTCGTCTATACAACTTCGAGTATTATATGAACAGAGCCTATGCATTCAATAGGGACAAAGGCAAATGCAAAATCTGCGGATGTAATCTAACCAAAGATAATTTGCACAGCCACCATGTAAACCCAAAGCTTCCTATAGAGTTGGTAAATAAGGTCTTCAACTTGGCTAGTCTATGTGAGTCCTGGCACAGCAAGGTACATTCCGAAGTGGACATTGAACTTTACGAAACCCTAGATAGCAAGGCGAAGAAGAGACTTTTAAGGTTCAGAGAAAGACTGTCGAAGAAACCAAAGAAAGCTAAATCAGCTTAAACCGTTACGAATTTCATTGATGGAACGCCGTGTGCGATGAAAGTCGCACGCACGGTGTGAGCGGGGGGAAAAGGGCTCCTAACAGGAAACGTGACCGAAGGTCACGGTAGCTGAGGATGACTCTTACCTATCCGACCCGAAATGGGCAGATGCTACCCTCGATTCCTAACGGAATCTGCCGAGGATAGAGGATGCATCACATGCAAGGAAATACGACGAGCGGCTTAGGCATCAACAAAGCGGATGTGAAGCATTGTATTTATGATGTGTTAATAGATGAAGCACCAGCGGAACAATCCATCTTGCCGACCATGTTGCAAAACCTCTACCTGATTCCCGCCACGATTCAATTGGCGGGGGTGGAAATTGAACTGTCGCAAGTGATTTCGCGGGAGAAACGTTTAAAAAGTGCGTTGCAAACGGTAAAGAACCGCTTTGATTACATCTTTATTGATTGCCCGCCGTCTTTAGGGATCATTACTCTCAATGCCTTAACCGCTGCCGAATCGGTGTTGATTCCGATTCAATGTGAGTTTTATGCATTGGAGGGATTGGGGCAACTTCTCAATACAATTCGGATTGTACAGAAGCATTTAAATAAAGAACTGGAGATTGAAGGGGTCTTGCTAACGATGTTTGATGCCCGTACCAATCTCTCGTTGCAAGTGATGGAAGAGGTGAAGAAGTACTTCCAAACAAAGGTGTATGACACGGTGATTCCACGCAATATTCGTTTAAGCGAGGCGCCGAGCCATGGTCAGCCCATTATTTTGTATGATGCGCGTTCACGTGGAGCGGAATGCTACAATGAATTGGCAAGAGAAGTGGTGATGCAAAATGAGTAAACGTCTGGGCCGAGGATTAGATGCGTTGTTTTCACAAGTTGATGTGAAAGAGGAAGATGTGGTAAATGAGGCGGAGATCCAAGATCTTCGCCCCAATCCGTATCAACCGCGCAAAAACTTTGATGAAGATGCGTTAAAAGAACTGATGGAATCGGTTAAGCAGCATGGGATCGTCCAACCTCTGGTTGTGCGCAAAAGCATTCGCGGCTATGAGATTGTGGCTGGAGAGCGTCGTTTCCGTGCGGCCAAACTGGCGGGATTGACCACAGTTCCCATTGTGGTGCGTGATTTTACCGATGAGCAGATGATGGAGATTGCGCTGGTCGAAAACCTGCAACGGGAAGACTTAAATCCAATCGAAGTCGCTTTTGCTTACCAAAAGCTGATGAATCACTTGTCGATTACGCAAGAAGAGCTGGCTGAGCGTGTAGGGAAAAGCCGTCCGCATGTGGCCAATTTTCTGCGTTTGCTTCAATTGCCGGCAGAGGTTCAAGAGGATGTTTCACGTGGAACATTATCCATGGGTCATGCCCGCACCTTGTTGGGGGTCAAAGACCCGGACATGTTAAAAAAGCTGGCTGAGAAAGTGAAAAAAGAAAAACCGAGTGTCCGACAGTTGGAGGAGTGGGTTCAGAAGATGAACCAAGTCGCCCCCAAAAAAGAAAAGCCGAAAGCGCCAGCCACCGATCCGTTTATTAAACGGTATGAAGATGTGTTGCAGCAAGTATTCAGTACGCCAGTCCGAATTAAGCATGGGCGAAAAAAAGGGAAAATCGAAATCGAATATTTCTCGGAGCGGGAGTTGGAGCGCTTGATTGAAATGTTAAATGGCGAGCGCGTGATTGAATAAAACAGGAGGAAGAGCACGTTGATCTATTTGGATAATGCTGCTTCAACATGGCCCAAGCCATCTGAAGTAGCGGAAGCGACGAAGGCAGCGATTGTGGATTTCGGCGCTAATCCGGGTCGGGGCGGCCATCGTTTGGCGCGCAAGGCGGAACAGACGATAGCGGAAACAAGAGCCAAATTGGCTCGCTTGTTTGGCGTGCGGGATCCCGATCGTTTTCTCTTTTGCTTCCATACGACACATGCCACTAATCTGGCGATTCAAGGAATCTTATCAACAGGAGATCATGTGATCATTTCGGGTTGGGAACACAATGCGGTAGCCCGCCCGGTCACATGGCTTGCGCAAGCCAGAGGAGTTGAGGTCAGCGTGGTGGAGCCGCCTGAATCAGGTGAGTCGGGGGACTGGCTCGCTGTGATCAAAGCCGCTGTGACAAATAGAACGAAGCTCCTGATCACGATTCATGGCTCCAATGTAACCGGGGAAGTATTGCCCATTGTGGATATTGGCCACTTTGCCCGTGAACGTGGGATCACCTATATGGTTGATGCCGCGCAAACGGCAGGCTTGCTCCCGTTCCAGCTAGATGAATGGCCGGTCGATCTTGTCGCTTTTCCAGGACATAAAGGCCTATATGGCCCGCAAGGGACGGGTGGCCTTTATGTTGCTGCTGGGGTTTCCTTGCGACCATTGCTATTCGGGGGCACCGGGAGTCGTTCTGAGGAAGTGGAACAGCCGATGGATTGGCCGGGAGGCTTTGAAAGTGGGACCCCCAACACTCCTGGCATTGCCGGGTTGGGTGCCGGGCTGGATTTTGTCCTGAACACAGGGATAGACCAAATTTACCAACATGAAATGGAATTGGCTCGGTTGTTGTGGGAAGGGTTAAAAGCGCAAGAGGGTGTGCGGTTGGCAACGGAAGAGATGCCGCCGCTTCCCTTGTTCTCTTTTAATCTGGTTGGCTTAGATGGGCAAGAGGTGGCGATGATTCTTGATCAACATTATGATATTGCGGTTCGCGCTGGTTATCATTGCGCGGCCTTGAAGCATCGGAGTTTAGGAACGGAAGCAGGGGCGATTCGGGTCAGTCCCGGGTATTTTAATACCTCGTCCGAGATGGATGCGTTTCTCCGCGCAATTGCTGAGATTCGGCAATATCTCCTGTAATCATGGAAAAAGACCGTCTGCCAAAGGGGAGACGGTCTTTTTCGTTTCATCGGATGCCTTTTATGCTGAGAGAGAAGGGAGTTTCGAAAGTGCTTTTTTGATTGAAGCGGAGATGACTTCAGCCATATTCATCACTAAACTCAGTCGGGTGTTTTGTAGTACAAAGTATTCCATGAATCCTGATACGTTGACGATGCCGGTGATGTGAATGTGCCCCACTTCGGGAAGGGTTTTATTCACACCGGCCCCTGGTTTTAACGGGCCCAATCCCAGTTGAATCGAGCCTACGCTTTTAAAGTGTCCCAGGCAAGCGTCGATGGCGATGACGAGCGAATGGGGATGTTCACAGGCTATTTTCTCCAGCGTTTCTTGGAGATTGAGTGCATGAACGGGGTCATTCAGCGTGCCATAAACCCAAAGACCTGGCAGGGGATCCTTGCTTAAGAGAGTGCCGACAAGCGGACCTAAAGAGTCGCCAGTCGAACGATCAGTACCAATGCAAACACAGATGATTTCAGGGCAAGGGGTAAAGGAACGGCAAGCGAATGCGAGTTGATTCGCAAAATCTTCATCTGCCAAGGGATGTGTATATTCAACCCGAAAGGGAAAGGCCGTTTTATGCACTGGATGGGCAGAGGCATATTCTTTCATCTAACAACCCTCCGAGAATAAATTCTTTAACAGTATACGGATTTGCGAGAGAAAATATACATAGGTTGATAGAGAGGAAAGGATTTAACCGAAGTTTAGCCAACGAGCAAAAGAAAGAGAATATATAATGGAAGAGGGGGCCTGGGTCAACGTGATTGGACAAGCGCCTGGCGCGTAAGACAAGGATTTTTCGACGCTTGTGGAAGTGGGTAAAACAGCGTCACCGGTGTTGGATGGGTGACTTCATCGCCAACCGCTTCACTTGTTTCCGGAGGTGGTGCAAAAGCGGCAAAACAGAGAGAACCGCAGGGTGAAGAAGGCAAGACCAGGCCTTTCAAGGTGTTTTGCGCCTTGAAAGATGAGGTTAAGTTGTCATGACCCGAAACAAATCTATCACCAACAGGTGGGAAACATTGTGCATCAACGGAAGTAGGATGGTGGGGAAAAGAGGGATTGAGCGATGTTGTATGCGTTTCTTAAGCGGTTGTTGCGCCAATTTTTAGCTCTGTATCATCGGATTGAAGTGATAGGATTGGATCGAATCCCAACCAACGGCGCCTTTATATTGGTAGGAAATCATGTGAGTTATGCCGACCCTTTTTATATCGGAGCAATGATAGATCGAAGAGTTCATTTTATGGCAAAGCAAGAAGCGTTTAAGATCTCGCTGTTTCGGTGGTTCCTCCACTTTGCGGGCGCATTTCCGGTCAATCGGGAAAAACCGGAAGCGCAAACGATTCGCACGGCCTTGGGCTATCTGGATCGGGGGGGAGTTGTAGGCATTTTTCCTGAAGGCGGGATTCGCGGAGACAATCATTTTGAAGAGCTTAAGCAGGGAGCCAGTTATCTGGCCGTAAAAAAGAATTGTTTGATTATCCCCGTATTCATCCAGGGAGCTGAACGCGCCTTGCCCAAAGGGAGCTTCTGGCTTCGACCAGTGAAAATTACGATTAAAATCGGCCAAGCCATCACTCCTCCCCAGTCAGGGACAGCAAAGGAAAAGCAAAAGGCCGTCAGCTTGGCGATGCAACGGCAATTGCGGCTATTAAAAGAAGGGACGCAACATGTACAAACAGGTTGAATTTTAATCGATGCCTTTCTATAATTGTAGCATGAATAGAAGAGAGAGTGATCTGAATTGCAAATGAAGCAATTTGGTCTTGGTGATATTGTAGAAATGAAAAAAGCGCATCCTTGTGGAACGAATGCATGGAAAATTATTCGCATGGGGGCCGATATCCGCATGAAGTGCACAGGATGTGAGCACAGTGTATTGCTCCCTCGCAGCCGGTTTGAAAAAAGATTGAAGCGCATATTGGCTTCGGCGAATGAACCGGATGCAATGGAATAAGAGGGTGGCGGTTCTCTCCGCAACGCGGGCTAAGGCGATCTCTCCGTTCAAGAGATCGCCTTATATATTGTAAATATTGGATAGGATTTCCCTTTTGTTTTCACGAAAGATAGAATTGAATATTCATGTCAAAGGAGAAATTGTTTATGTCTAAAAAAGCGCGGGGTCGCATACATAAGTTGGTTGCTGTTGCGGGAGCATTTGCCTTGCAACTGCCCCCGGGTGAAGGCGGAAGCATCTCCTATGACGCCCCGTTTGTGGAAATGCCGCCTGTAACCGTCACCTTGCATTAAGGATGACACGTGGGTTCCTTGTTGGATTCATCGCTGTGCTTGCCACCATCATTCCGCTCCGCCGGGCAGAGTTTCTTTTTTCTTGAAAGGCTTGGTGGACAGCCCCATTTTACTCAATGGAACTCCTTCTCACTTTTCGCTATAATGGACAAGGATTCGAATATCAGGACGGTGTTCGGTAAAACTCGGACTTAAGAGGAGGAGCCAAAAACATGGCGTTAGCTACAGGAATCGTCGGATTACCCAACGTGGGAAAATCCACGCTGTTTAATGCGATCACACAAGCCGGGGCAGAGTCTGCCAACTATCCATTTTGCACGATTGACCCCAATGTGGGAGTCGTCGACGTGCCGGATAAGCGTTTAGATAAATTAGCGGAATTGATTAAGCCGCAACGGGTTGTTCCCACATCCTTTCAATTCGTCGACATCGCCGGATTGGTGAAAGGCGCAAGCCGTGGTGAAGGCTTGGGAAACAAGTTCCTCTCCCATATCCGCGAAGTTGATGCGATTATTCATGTGGTTCGTTGTTTTGAAGACGAGAATATCACTCATGTGGCCGGCAAAGTGGACCCGGCTGCCGATATTGAGACGATTACCCTTGAGTTGGTGTTGGCTGACTTGGAAACGGTTGAAAAACGGTTGGAACGAGTGCAAAAACAGAAGAAAAGCGGGGACAAAGCGGCGGCGCAAGAGTATGACATCCTGGCGCGATTGCAACAAGCCTTGGCGGAAGGAAAGCCGGCGCGCGTGGTGGAGTTGGATCAAGAAGAACGTAAAGTGATTAAGAGCTTGAACCTCTTGACGATGAAAAATGTCCTTTATGCGGCCAATGTAAGTGAAAAGGATATCGCCAATGCGGATGAAAACCCCTATGTGCAGGTGGTGAGGGAAATCGCCGCGGGTGAGGGAGCCGAAGTGGTGCCGATCAGCGCCCAAGTGGAAGCGGAAATCGCCGAGCTGGAAGGGGATGAACGCGCCATGTTTTTGGAAGAGTTGGGATTGGAGCAGTCCGGACTGGACCGCTTGATCGGGGCTGCGTATAAGTTGCTTGGTTTAATCACTTATTTTACCGCGGGTGAAAAAGAAGTGCGGGCTTGGACCATCCGCGAGGGCACCAAAGCGCCGCAAGCAGCAGCGGTGATCCATACCGATTTTGAACGTGGGTTTATCCGCGCCGAGGTGACGGCGTATGAAGACTTGATTGCCTGCGGATCGCAAGCCATGGCCAGGGAGAAGGGATTGCTGCGTTTGGAAGGAAAGGATTATGTTGTTCAAGATGGGGACATCATGACTTTCCGCTTCAATGTGTAGAGCTTATTTCAAAATGGGAAAATGGCGGAAAAAGCTTTTTGGTGTGAGCGTCTTGTCGCACGAGAAACAGATTGTTCGCTACCGCTTTTTTATTCTTTCGTTCGGGTTGTTCATTGATTTATTTCTTGTTTTCTGCTACAATTACTAATCGTACGTATTAGACGTTTTCTCCTTGCTCTGCGCTGCAAAGCAGGGCCGTTAAAGTCCAGAAGGAGGTGTAGAGGATGCATAACTACGAAATCATGTTCATCGTACGTCCAGATGTGGATGAGGAAACCGTAAAAGCAACCCGTGAAAAGGTACAAGCGACCATCACGGAAAACGGTGGAGAACTGACCAACATCGACGACATGGGTAAACGCCGTCTTGCTTATGAGATTAACAACCATCGCGAAGGTCTATATAGCGTTTACACTTTCAAAGGTGAAGCTGGCGTGGTTGACGAACTGGATCACGTGATTCGCATCAATGACAACATTATGCGTCATTTGATCATCAACATCGACGAAAAATAAAATTGTTTTATATAGATAAGGTTGATCATTAGCAAGGGAGAGAGGTTCAATGTTAAATCGGGTCATCTTAGTTGGACGGCTTACCCGCGATCCGGAGTTGCGTTACACTCCAAGCGGAGTGGCCATTGCGCGCTTCTCCATCGCGGTAAACCGGAACTATACGAATCAGCAAGGGGAAAGAGAAGCTGACTTTATCAATATCGTCACGTGGCGTGGATTAGCGGAGAATTGCGCTAATTACCTGAGAAAAGGCTCTTTGGTTGGAGTCGATGGCCGTTTGCAGACGGGTAAATATGAAAACCAAGAGGGGCGTACCGTCTATACCACCGATGTGGTGGCTGAAGATGTGCGTTTCTTGGAGCCGAAAAATCGAAGCGAGTCCGCTTCTGATTTCGGTGGTGGTTCATATGGTGGTAACTCCTACGGTGGAGGGAAAAACAACAATTATGGCCGCAAATCGATGGATGACCCCTTTGCTGATGATGGCCAACCCATTGACATCTCTGATGATGATCTGCCTTTCTAACGTTCGCTCAGCTTGCTAAATAAGGAAGGAGGGAATTTCCCATGGCTCGTCGTCGCGGAAATAAGCGTCGCAAAGTCTGCTATTTCACTGTGAACAAAATCGAGTACATCGATTACAAAGATACGGACTTGCTGCGTAAATTCATCAGCGAGCGTGGCAAAATCTTGCCACGTCGCGTAACGGGTACCAGCTCCAAATACCAACGTCAGTTGACCCGTGCAATCAAAAGAGCTCGCCAAATGGCTCTCTTACCATATACCAACGATTAATCGGCAGAACAGGGGTGTGCGTCGCCCCTGTTTTTCGTATGCAAAAGAAGGAAAATAATGGTTCAGTGTGGAAGCATCTCCTAAACTTGTTTACATTTGAAGGAGTGCAACCATATGAGTCGGCCTGAACGAGGAGTGCAATTCGCCAAAAGCGTAAAGGTGATCGAGTGGTTAAAGACGGAGATCCTTGATCAGATTGCCAACCTATTTCGGGGAATTCTTCATGCCAATCAGCATATGATGATAGATAGTTTGTCTAGTTTGGTTATCTCGGTATATGTGATGGCGAGACGCATGGGTTTTTCTTTTCGCGAGCTCGATCAGGCAGTCATTCACAAATTGCGTGAGCATGTACATGAAGGTCATCAATTAGAACAATGGTACGGTGATTTGTCTTCTTTGGAAGAATATGTGAACAAGAGGTGACAAGCTTTTGTCTCAAGAGTTAAAAGGGGGATGGAAGGACAGCCTTCTTGCCTGCGGGGGGTTTCTCTTCCTTCTTGCCTCTTTATTTATCCCTATTCTTCAGTTTGTTGCCCTTTGGCTCCTTCCCCTCCCATTCCTCCTGCTCAAGGTAAAACAACCTTGGTCAGTCACCTTCGTTCCGCTCGGTTTGTTGGTTGTTCTGTTTCTCTTTTTTCCGATTCCGTTTTTCATTTGTTTGTTTCTTTTTGCTTGGCTGAGCGGCAGTGTGATGGGGTATTTATATCGTAAAGAAGAGACGACGGGAACGGATATTGTGTTGGGGGGAATTGTGGCTGGGTTAATCAGTTCTTGGCTCATTCTCCTGGTGGGACAACTGGTTTTTCAATTATTCTCCCGTTTGACCGCCATTTGGATGCAAGAATGGACAGAAACGATTCGCCTTATGAAGGCAAATGGGGTCGTTTTGCAGGATGGAGCGGCGGGGTTACCGCTCTCGATTGCGTTTCCGATTTTGTTGTTTATGCTGATCGTCCCTACGGCGATCGCAACGTTTATGGTGGCCCGCCGTTGGTTGATTCGCGCAGGATTTCCCGGGAAATCGTTGCCGCCGTTTTATGAGTGGCGTTTGCCCCGCATCTTTTTTACCGCTTATCTGTTATTGATGATCGGCATGCTGTTTCAGGCGGACAGCGGGGCATCCGGCAAGTGGATGCTGGGTTTTTTCTACCTAATGCAAATCTTGATGGTGCTGCAAGGCTGCTCGTTTGTGCTATTTCTCCTGCAGCGTAAGTGCGGGCGCATCCATTGGGGAATCTATGTGCTGTTGTTTGTGCTTGTGCTTCCGTTTTCGCCGCTCTTCATGTTACTCGGGTTTATCGACACGGGCATAGATCTTCGAAGCCGTATCGACAAAAGATAAGCCCGTAGTGACAATCATTCAACAAGCCGAATATGATAAAGCAACATGCCTGACAATCCAAGTTTTGGCGGTGGTGATGGGAGGCTAATAGTTGCTCTATGTCGCAACTGGGGTAAAATAAGAGTTAGATGCAAATGCAGGGTGGATAGTTTGAGGGGATAGAAATGATGCCGAAGTTTGTTATACAAAGATGGCATGGATATCATATGATTTTTGCCATGTGTTTTAGCCTGATCTTAATCGCTTTGCTTTCCACATACAAATGGATCTACGGCCTGATCGGACTCGTGTTTTTTGTGGCACTGGCCCTGGTTTTATATCGGGCGGAACGGGCCTTTCGCCATGATTTCACTGAGTATGTGTTGACCTTGAACCATCGGGTGAAGAATGCGGGACAAACGGCGATCGATGGGATGCCGATTGGGATTCTCCTATATGATCGGTCTGGTCATGTCGAATGGTGCAATCCGTTTATTGTGGGGATGATGGGCGATCGTGAGCGATTGATCGGGGAATCGCTGGAGGAGCTTTTCCCGCAATTGAAGGAAGAGGGAGAGCGGGAGACCCCTTTCACGATTCAGCTGGACGAGCGTGTTTATGAAGTGACCCATCAACCGGAGGAACGGGTTTATTTTTTCCGGGACATTACGCAATTGGAGAGCTTGAGGAAAGAGCTTCACGACGC
Organism: Laceyella putida; assembly: GCF_042665195.1. Lineage (NCBI taxonomy): Bacteria > Bacillati > Bacillota > Bacilli > Caryophanales > Thermoactinomycetaceae > Laceyella > Laceyella putida. The sequence continues at coordinate 277,245 of NZ_JBHTBW010000006.1, read as the reverse complement.
ACGTGTGATATTTGGTTTCATCCATTTGGATAACTTTGATGAGGCTGGACAAGGATTGACGGATCAAGAGGCTACGCTTTTGTTATCTAATGTGACGGGGACGATTTCCAAATGGGCACTGGATTATGATATCACCCTCAAACGTCTCGATACAGATAAGATGTTTTTGGTGGCGGAGCAACAATCGCTGGAGCGTCTGATGAAGTCGCGCTTTGAGATATTGGACGTTGTTAGGGAGATGACGAGGCAGAACAAGATTCCGATCACGCTGAGCATCGGGATTGCCAGTGTCGGTGAGACGCTGATTGAAAGAACGCAAAATGCCCATGCCGCTCTGGACATCGCTTTGGCTCGCGGAGGGGATCAGGCCGCGGTAAAGCAAGGCGAGGAAACCATTTTCTTTGGCGGCAAGACCAATGCGGTTGAAAAACGGACAAGAGTCCGCGCGCGCGTGATATCCCATGCGATGAGCAATTTGATTCAAGACAGCAAGCGAGTGGTGGTCATGGGTCATACTCAGCCGGATATGGATGCGTTGGGCGCAGCCATCGGCGTGGTCAAGTTTGCTTTGATTCATGATTGCGAAGCGCACATTGTGTTGGACGAAGAGAATCCTTCCATTGAACGCTTGTTGGCCGCCGTACGCCATCATGCTTATTTGGGGGATATGCTGATCCAACCTGAAAAGGCGCTTCCTTTGGTTGACGATCCCGATACGCTCTTGATTCTGGTTGACACGCACAAACCGTCGTTGGCGATGGACCTTCGCTTGTTGGAACGGGCCCGCCGTGTCGTCGTGATTGACCACCACCGCCGCGGGGAGGATTTTGTGAAGGATCCCGTCTTGGTTTACTTGGAGCCTTACGCGTCCTCGACCAGCGAACTGGTGACGGAACTTCTTCAGTACCAGGATCAGCGGTTATCCATGGATACATTGGAGGCGACGGCGCTTCTGGCAGGGATTGTTGTCGATACGAAGAACTTTGCTTTTCGCGCCGGTTCACGCACCTTTGAAGCGGCCTCCTTCCTGCGGAGGCATGGCGCTGATCTCATGATGGTGCAATCCCTTCTAAAAGAGGATTTGAACCAGTATGTCAAACGGGCGGAGATCGTCAAGTCCACCGAATTGGTGCGCGGCGATATCGCGGTTGCGGTTGGTGAAGAAACGGAAGAGTATGATCAATTGCTGATTGCGCAAGCGGCAGATACACTATTAAATATGCAAGGCATTCGCGCCTCCTTTGTGATCGGTCGCCGCGGTGACGGACTGATTTCGATCAGCGCGAGATCGCAAGGAGAAATCAATGTCCAAGTCATCATGGAGCAACTGGGTGGCGGCGGCCACTTGACCAATGCGGCTTGCCAATTGAAAAACGGGTCACTGAGCGAGGCAAAATCACGCCTCATTCACGTGTTGCAAGAGAACTTGGATGGAGGGCCGGAGAAATGAAAGTGATTTTACAACAAGACGTCAAAGGAACAGGCAAAAAAGGGGAAGTCAAGGAAGTATCTGAGGGATACGCGCGCAACTTTTTGTTTCCGCGGAAATTGGCGATTCCCGCGACCGAAGGGAATATGAACACCCTAAAGGAGAAGCAGCGCCTGGAAGCGAAGCGCAAAGAGGAAGAATTAAAGGAAGCGCAAGAGCTGGGCAAGCGGATCGACACGTTGACGGTGAAATTGTCCACCAAGACAGGGGAAGGTGGACGGGTGTTTGGTTCTATCACGTCCAAACAAATCAGTCAAGCCTTAAAACAGCAACATCAACTGCAAATCGATAAGAAAAAGATTTTGTTGGACGAGCCGATCCGTGCGCTGGGAGTGACCAAAGTTCCTGTGAAGCTCCATCCCAAAGTGTCGGCAACCTTGTCTGTGCATGTGGTGGAAGAATAAACAAGTGTCACAACCGGATGGTTCCAAATGTGTGGATCAGAAGCAGGTTGGCTCACTCCCGTGTACAGGTTGGGTGGGAGTGAGCCTTGCCCTTGCAAGAAAGATGTTCTTAAAAGCTCTCCACTTCATTGGAGTGCTTTTTTATGGGAAAAGGAGGAGAAACGATGAGTGACTTGTTTGCTGATCGTCTACCTCCGCACAATCATGAAGCGGAACAAGCTGTGTTGGGTGCCATTTTGCTGGAACCCAGTGTGCTGGTTTCCGTAAACGAGCGCTTAAAGCCAGATGACTTTTATCGCCAGGCCCACCAACGTTTATTTCAAGTGATGAATGAATTGGGAGAACAAGGAGAACCCGTTGATTTGGTCACCCTGACAGCTGAGCTGAAAGACCGGAAGCTGTTGGAGGAAGTTGGGGGCGTGACCTATCTCAACGAATTGGCCAGTGCCGTGCCTACCGCAGCCAATGTCGATTATTACGCCAAGATTGTAGAGGAGAAAGCGGTACTACGCCGGTTGATCCGGACTGCGACCCAGATTGCGATGTCGGGTTACGGTGGCAACGATGAATTGAACCAATTGCTCAATGAAGCCGAAAAGCGGATTTTGGAAGTGTCCCAACGCCGCATACGCGGCAGCGGATTTATTCCAATCCAGGAAGCATTAATGGAGTCTTATGAGCAGATTGAAGCGTTGCACTTCAACAAGGGTGGCATCAGTGGGATTCCTACGGGATTTGTTGATTTGGATCGGATGACTTCTGGCTTGAAAGGGTCAGAGCTGATTATTTTGGCCGCAAGACCGGCGATGGGGAAAACGGCTTTTGCGCTTAACTTGGCCCAAAATGCGGCAGTGCGGAGTGGACAGACAGTAGCCATCTTCAGTTTGGAGATGGGGGCTTCTCAATTGGTGTCTCGGATGCTGGCTTCCGAAGGGAATATTGATGCCCAAGCGTTTCGGACGGGGAATTTAAATGAGGAAGATTGGGAAAAGCTAACAATGGCGATGAGTACGCTAAGTGAGGCACCGATTTTTATCGATGATTCACCTGGTGTGACGGTGTATGATATTCGCGCCAAATTGCGCCGCTTACAGGTTGAACGCGGATTGGGACTCGTGGTCATCGATTATCTGCAACTGATTTCGGGGCGTGGTGGGGGCGAGAGCAGACAACAGGAAATTTCCGAAATCTCGCGGTCGTTGAAGTTGATGGCGCGGGAATTTGATGTTCCCGTCATTGCGTTGTCGCAGCTGTCACGCGCGGTGGAACAGCGTCAAGACAAGCGTCCCATGCTGTCTGACTTGCGGGAATCGGGATCGATTGAGCAAGATGCCGACGTGGTGGCCTTTTTGTATCGGGATGATTATTACAATGAGGATTCTGAGAAAAAGAATATCGCTGAGCTGATTATTGGGAAGCAGCGGAGCGGTCCCGTCGGAAAGGTGGAACTTCTTTTCCTTAAGAACTACAACAAATTTTTAAGTTTGGATATAAAACAACCAGCCATAGCCGAATGATTCTTTGTGATATTTCTATTAATGTTCGTATTTTTATTGACAAATTCGCTACAATACTGGTAAAATGAAGCGGTACATGAATATGATGTTCGGAATTTGTACCGCTGAGGGGGAACAAGACGATGTCCACGGTGGTTGTTGTAGGTACCCAGTGGGGAGATGAAGGTAAAGGGAAGATTACGGACTTCTTGGCAGAAAAGGCGGAGGTTGTCGCGCGTTACCAAGGAGGAAACAATGCTGGCCACACCATTGTGTTTGGTGGCACTCGGTATAAACTGCATATGATTCCGTCCGGTATCTTCTACAGTGACAAGATTTGCGTGTTGGGAAACGGGATGGTGGTGAATCCGGAAGCGCTGGTGCGGGAACTGGACTATTTGCATGAGTATGGCGTATCTACCGATAACTTGCGCATTTCCGATCGGGCCCATGTCATCATGCCTTATCACCTGCGTTTGGATTTGGCGGAAGAAGCGAGTAAAGGCTCCGACAAGATCGGGACAACCGGCAAAGGGATCGGTCCCGCTTATATGGATAAGGCGGCTCGCGTGGGAATTCGCATCAGCGATCTGTTGGATAAGGAATTGTTCAAGGACAAACTGAAGCGCAATCTGGAAGAGAAGAATCGTATCTTGGAACGTCTTTATGGACAAGAAGGGTTTACCTTCGAGGAGATTTATGAGCCATATCTCGCGTGTGCGGAACGGATTCGCCCCTATGTCGTCGATACGTCGGTTGTCTTGAATGATGCGATTGACCAAGGTAAGCGTGTCCTGTTTGAAGGGGCACAAGGGGTGATGCTGGATATCGACCAAGGGACTTATCCGTTCGTCACTTCGTCCAATCCGGTTGCAGGGGGCGTATGTATCGGTTCTGGTGTGGGCCCAACCAAGATTCATCAAGTGGTTGGGGTAGCCAAAGCGTACACCACCCGTGTGGGCGATGGCCCATTCCCAACGGAACTGTTCGATGAAACCGGCCAGTTGATTCGGGAAGTGGGCCGCGAGTACGGTACAACCACAGGACGCCCGCGCCGTGTGGGCTGGTTTGACAGCGTGGTGGTACGACATGCGCGCCGTGTGAGCGGAATTACCGGCCTGTCCCTTAACTCGCTCGATGTTTTGACGGGTCTCAACACGGTTAAAATCTGCACCGCTTATGAATGCGAAGGTCAAATCATAGAGAACTATCCCGCTAACTTGGAAACGCTGGCGAAGTGCAAACCGATCTATGAAGAGTTGCCGGGTTGGAAAGAAGATATCACAGGGGTGCGCAAATTCCATGACTTGCCGCTGGAAGCCCAACACTATGTGGAGCGCGTGGCGCAATTGACGGGCATTCCATTGGCGATCTTCTCTGTGGGACCGGGTCGTGACCAAACGATTCAAGTTCGTCCTGTATATGCCTGACAAATGAAAGAAAGCTCCGCTTGGCGGAGCATCTTTGCAGCACGCTGGAGATGGGAGTGACTGAGTCACTCCCGGCCAGTGTGCTTTTTTACTTATGGTATGTTTCGCCCCGAATGATCTTAAAGGCCCGATAGATTTGCTCCAGAAGAAAAACGCGGATCAGTTGATGGGGGAAGGTCATGGCGGAGAAAGATAGCAGCAGGTCAGCCCGTTTCAACACCTCCGGCGCGATTCCGTAAGACCCGCCGATGACAAAGGCGACTTGGCTTTGTCCGTAGGTGCCCAATTGTTCCAGTCTTTTGGCAAACGCCGGGGATGAAAGGGACTTCCCTTCAATGGCTAAGGCGATGGCGAACGCATCGGGGGAGAGGGCTTTTAATATGCGCTCCCCTTCCTTTTGTTTGATCAGCGCCACTTCCGCATCATGAACGGGGTCTTGCCCCTTCTCCTCGTTTACTTCCACCACTTCCACTTTGGCGTAGGGGGTGAGCCTCTTTAAGTATTCCTCACATGCTTGTTTTAAGTATTTTTCTTTTAATTTGCCTACGGTAATGATTTGGATTCTCATAAGTTCCTCGATTCGGTTTGTTCGATTTGCAATTGATAACGGGGGCGTCCCCCACACCAAAAGCACGCGGCTTTGGCGTCTGGTTCCTCCATGATTTCCATGAGGGGGGCTTGCGCGTAGTTATCCACAATTTCATCCAATACGATATTGATGTGTTCGTCACAAGCATACCATTTTCTTGTCTCCGATGAAGCCATCCACCGTTTCACTCCTTAGACGACATAAGTTATTCATAGGTTATCCACAATATCCACAAATTTATCAAAAGACGGAGAAAAGGAAAAGCCCCGTTTTCATTCACGGGGCTTTTCGGCAACCTTTATCTCAGTTCGCCTGGGGCTTCAGCCAAGGTGATTGTGGCCGTTTGTTTCTTGCCATCCCGATAGTAGGTGACTTCCATCTTATCGTTGACGGCTTTTTTGCTGTACATATATTGTCTCACATCAGAGCCGGATTTGACCGCTTGGCCATCCAATGCGACGATGACATCTCCGGGTTCCATTCCCGCCGCGTCAGCTGGGGAGCCGGGTTCCAACTCATAAATCGCCACGCCGGAAGTGATGCTGTTGGGAAGATTGAGTTGTTGCAGGGCTTCTTGGGTGAGATCGGAAATATCGACCATTTGCACTCCCAGATACGGACGGGCCACTTTGCCGTAACGAATCAATTTCTCGATGATCGGACGTGCATCATTGATGGGGATCGCAAAGCCGAGCCCTTCCACTCCCTGTTCCGCGATTTTAAGGGTATTGATCCCGATCACTTGGCCGGCGATATTGACCAGGGCGCCGCCGCTGTTGCCCGGATTGATGGCGGCATCGGTTTGGATGACATCTGTGGTGGTTTGTGCATCGACCCTAAAGGCGCGCTTGGGGGAGCTGATGACGCCGGTGGTGACGGATTGGCCCAACCCAAGCGGGTTTCCGATGGCGATGGCGGGCTCACCGGCCGTAAGCTGATCAGAGTTGCCCAAGTCGGCGACCGCGGTCACATACTTGTCGCTGATTTCCAAAACGGCCAAGTCAGTCAATTGGTCGCCACCCAGAAGGCGTGCTTCAACCTCTTTGTTTTTCTCGCCTCCGGAAGGAATGATCACCTTAAAACGGCTGCCACCTTGAATGACGTGGTAATTGGTGATAATTCGCGCTTTGCCACCCGTTTTTTCAAAAACGATTCCCGAACCGGAGCTTTGCTGCATTTCCTCTGTTTCGAAGAAATTGAAGGAACGCTTTAGATTGATGACACCAACCACAGCCGGAGCGGCTTTTTTGACCGCATCGGTGACGTTGGTGTTCACTTTGACGGTGGTCACTTGTTTGTTGCCCACCGTCGTCTGCGGCAGGTTGCCATCAAGCGATGGGAAAAGACCGAGACGCGATAAGGTTGGACTGAGCAATAAGACGATTAACCCCCCGATGACCGCGGATATGATCGCAGTCATGATGGGTGAGGAAGGGCGTTTTGGTTGATGGTAGTCTTGATGATCATAATAACCCATGTCATTTCCCTCCTTAACCAATATGTATGGAATCGATTCGCTCTCATTATTTGAACAACTTACATGTATTATACTAAATCTCCAATCGGACGAGTAGATTTTCACCCCACCATAAGGATACTGACGGATGGAGAGAGGGGGATCGGTGGCTATGCGGTCTTGTTAGTTCCATTGTAAAGAGGTTATGTGAAGTTGATGTGGAGAAGGATTGTTCTGTGTGTGTCAAGACCGCAAGCTCAATGGACGGCGTCAAGTCTTTTCTCATATATAAGTTTGAAAAATAGGAAAAATGAGGAGAATAATAGAAGATAACTATACAAGTCATTAGGAGATGAGAGAATGAAAAGGAGAAAGCAACCTCCCATCAATGCGTTGGAGCGGTTTGCTGAGGTGGATTTGGGAGCGCAGCTGGCTGACCTGAAGTTGGCGTTTTATCAACAGAGTTTACTGTTGTCGGCATTAATTGACCATCTTGTCGATAAAGGCTTGATCGAGCCGGAGGAACTGGCGGAACTGGCGGCAAGAATAGATAAGGAGATCACGGCGTCAATCGAAGAATAAGGGTAGCCCATCCTTGGATGGGGCTACCCTTTATTTGGCTTTTACGGCTTTCAGTGGCGTCGGGCGGTCATCATAGGTGGGCCAGAGATGAACGTCGCGCCCCACCTGCATGCCGGTCTCTTCGATGATGTTTTTGACTGTCAGATGTGCCAGTTCACTTAAGTTATTATCCCGGCTCAAGTGGGCCAGATAGACGTTTTCGCCCCATCCTTTGAGGATTTCCGTCAGCGCCGCGCCGGCATCTTCATTGGACAGGTGTCCCGTATCGCTTAAAATGCGCCGTTTCACATTCCATGGATAAGCCCCCATGCGCAACATCTCCACATCGTGATTGCTCTCCCAGACAATCGCATGGGAGCCGCTCACCCGATCGATAATTCGTTGGTTCACATAGCCCAGGTCGGTGACGATGGAGAGGATGTCGTCACCATGTTGGATATGGAACGCGACAGGCTCCGCGGCATCATGGGAGATGGCAAACGACTCGATTCGCAAATCCCCCAGTTCCAGTGCCGCGCCTGTTTCCAAGACATGTTGCAATGGTTCGGGGACTTCCCCCACGCTGCTGGGGAGATGACGCCAAGTTGCCTCGTTCATATAGATGGGAATCTGGTAGCGGCGGGACAGCACCCCCAATCCCCGCACATGATCAATATGCTCATGGGTTACGAAAATGGCGGACAAGGTGGAGGGATCGATATCAATCTGCCGCAAGCGCTGTTCAATCTGTTTGCCGCTTAGGCCCGCATCCACCAAGACCCTGACGCCATCCGATTCGATAAAAGTGGAATTGCCAGTGCTCCCACTGGCCAACACACTAAACTTCATAGCGTCTTCGTTCCTTTGTTTTCATTTTGTTGCTTGGGCGTGATCTCCATTTTTTCGTTGGCCCCGCGTTTGGTGGCATTCAAGTAGATCAGATTGTCCCCGACTTCAAATTGCCAATAAGGAACGAGAATATCTTTTTCCCCGCTGTAGGCTTTGGCGCGATAACCCAGTTTGGGCTGGGAAATTGACGCAGGACCGCTTGTGTCATAGTTGATGATGACCTGATAAAGCGCGCTTGGATAAGTCAACAGCTCTTCCTCCGTTGGCAACTGGGACAGTTCATAATGAACCAGATGAAGCGCTTTGATTGCGGAGCCAACCAACTCCACTTCCAACGTGGCATCCCAAATCGGTCTTCCTTTGACCGTTTGCACATAGACACGCTTGTCTTTGGCTTCGGCCATCGGTTTGTAATCGCCAAAGTCAGGCACTTCTTTGCTCAACAGCCCAGCCAATTCCCGATCACTTCGATAGGCGAGCGGAGCGGCGAAGGTTTTGCTGTAGCTGCCCCGCTCGTTCTTTTTCCAACCATCCAGCGTGACCGGCGTGACGGTGGCATTGAACGCCGCCAGTTTGGCCGGGGTCTTGGATGGTTCATCAGGAAAGCGGATGTTATTCTTTTTGGCGATTTGCTTTAACTGCGCAAGCGAGATTTCTTCCGTTTCCACATAATCAGACTGCTGCTTGACCAATTGATTCAATTGTAAGCCGAGAAAGAGATTCAACACGATAAAGGCAATGATCAAAATCGTTTTGGCACGACTCCAATCCATGGAGAAATCCTCCCTATGACGTTGGCGAACCAATTAAGAACTGTTTTCCAGCCGTGGTGAGCACCACCCAGACAGGGGTGAGCTGGATTTTATTCGCGTTATAGAATTTGGCCTCATAACCGGGGGAGATTTGTTCAATCGCGGTTAAGGGGATTTTGCGCTCGCTCAATTGGCGAAGCACTTCATCCCGGTCAAGGAGATTGGCTTCACCGGTGCGGGTTCCTTCGATCATATAGGAGGCCGACCGCACATATTGCTTGATTCCGTCAGCGCCACCGCTGGCTCCCGCTTGGAATTGCAACACATCGGGATAAATCGTTTGCTCGCTCGGCTGGTTCCAGTAAACGGGAAGGCCGGCGATGATGCGGCGGAAGGTGAATTGGTTGGTTTCCGCTTCTTCTTTTACGGGTTCGACCCAGTCCAGCAAATAATCGCCTGTCCAGCCGCGATGCCTTTGCACAAACTTGTTGATATCGTACAATTGGTCTTCAACCATGAGGTTCTTGGATTCTTCCGCCGGCACATCTTCACTGTACTGCAACGAATTAACTCTCTTATTATAAATGAGTCGTTGGTCTTCGGACATGTAAAGATTTTCATCGTGAATGACGATCGGTTCCACCTTGGACGAGGTCAACAGCCATTCTTTGATATCATCAATCTCGATCTGTTCCGTTTTGTAGTTCCATGTGGGCAACGGGGGCGGTGTCGTTGGCAGATAAAATATGCGCGACCAGGGCAGGTTCTCATTGGCCTTATCCCAAGGCATTTTGCCATTGGCCACCACTGGCGCCAACTCCACTTGCGCCTGTTGCCGGGCTTGTCCCATGGCTTTTTCCAACGCGGAAGGATCGAGATGGAGTGCCGCCTGCCAAATTTCTCCCGTATCGTCGGAGATCAGCCAGATCTGCGGTTGCCCCCCATTGACATAGAGCAGGATGCGACTGGTCTCCGCGGGCAGGTGAAGCGAAAACTGCTCCAAGATGGAAGCCTTGAAGAAAGCGTCCAAGGACTCCACATTCACATCACGGGCAAACTGCAACTGGAGTGAAGGGCCATCAAGCAGGCGCTTCTTCCATTCTTCCGACTTCACGTGGCTGATCTTCTCAAACTGGGTGATATTGGCGTCCCTGATGCTGTTGACAATGGATTGGTATTCCTCGCGATCGGGATGGATCCAGGTTGTTTTGCCGCCTTGGGTGACGATGAGCTGATAGGGGGCGACAAATTGCCTTGAGTTTTTTTCGTTATACTTGTCCCCAGTTAATACGGTCGGCGGCCTATAACCATCGGGTTTTTGTTGGTACCCGGGCGAGTAGAACCACAGAAATCCCGTAAGCACGAAGCTGAGGGTGACAAGGATGATCAGCACGACGGTTTTGATGTGTTCCACCCATTTTTGTTCCACCTTGATCACCTCCGACTGACGGGGGGCAGAGTAAAGGTAACGACGGTTCCTTTTTGGTACACGCTGTCGATGGCGATCTCCCCTTCATGCGCATGCACGATCTCCTGGGCGATCGCCAACCCGAGACCGGTGCCCCCAAGGCTGCGTGAACGGGCTTTGTCCACGCGGTAAAAGCGTTCGAAGATCCGGCCCAGATCTTGCTTGGGAATGCCGATGCCGGTATCGGCAACACCCACTTCCACCATTCCGTCGGGTTTGCGCTTGGCGACGACCGCGACGGAACCGCCTTCCGGGGTGTATTTGATCGCGTTGGACACGAGGTTGTCCAGCACTTGCATCAACTTGTCCGGATCGGCGTAGACACGCGGGAGTGAACCGTGGACATAGAGGGTGAGACTGATTTGTTTCTGTTGGCATTGGAAGCGGAATCGGTCCATGGTCTCTTCCAAAATCTCTGTCAGCACCAACGGTTTTTTGTAGAACTTCGACTTTTGCGCGTCAAGGCGGGAGAGTTGCAACAAGTCTTGAATCAAGCGCGTCATGCGGTCCGCTTCTTGGCGGGCCACCTTGAGGAAGCGCGTCGCCAGTTCCGGCTCTTCAACCGCCCCATCCTCCAATGCTTCGATGTAGCTTTTGATCGTGGTCAGCGGCGTGCGGAGCTCATGGGACACATTGGCGACAAAATCTTTCCGTTGCCGATCCAGCTTCTCCTGTTCGGTCACATCTTCAAGCACCGCCACCATCCCGATCAAGCCATCCCCTTTCAACTTGATGGGCGTAAAGTTGATCTTCAGCACCGCTTGGTTTTCCGCCTCGGGATGAGAGTGTTCAACAAAAGTTTGGCGGGGTTCCTTGATGGGCAATTTCAACGGCTCCGACAGGGATAAGACTTCCTCGATGGAGCTGCCGAGCGCGATGGGACGATCCAGCAACTTCTCCGCGGGGATGTTTTTCACGATGATTTTCCCTTGCAAATCGGTCGCGATCACCCCGTCGCTCATATTGGCCAAGACGGATTCCAACTTCTCCGTCTCCTCTTCCTTTTCCTTGATCGCGGTGCGCAGGTGGGCGGCCAGGTCGTTAAAGGCGATGGCCAACTGGCCGATTTCATCTTCGCTTTTCACCGCCACCTGACGGTCAAAGTCACCGGAGGCCATCGCCGTCGCCTGTTCGGTGATCGCTTTGACGGGCAGGGTGATGGTGCGGGCCAGGATGATCACGAGGAAACCTGTTGCCACCAGGGCCACCATCGCGATTTTTACGAGGATCGTGCTGATCCTGTAAATGCGGTCATAAGTCGGTTGCAACGGCGTTTCCAAATAGAGGGCGCCCAGTTCCCGATTCCGCTCATCACGCAGTTTGAGCACATAGACTTGAAAGTCGTTCCCCTCAGCATCCTTCACTTTGGCGAAGGGTTGTTTGGCGTTCACTTCATCAGGCAGGTTATTGGGCAATTTATAGATTTTCTCTTGCGGTTCGTTGGATGCGATCACCCAGTTGTTTTGATCGATCAACCGCACGATGGTGTAATATTTGCTCGTGTTGGGCGCCGCTTGCAACAAGCGGGTGCGCAACCGTTTGTCGCGGTTTCGGTCATTGTCGGATTCCGCTTCCAGTTCGGGTGAGACAATGAGGGACAGCACGTCCCCCTGTTCCTTCAATTGCGCGCGCAAGTCATTCACAAATACCGATTCGAGTTGGCGAATGAAGTAGACGCCAACCAGTTGCATGGCCATGAAGATCAACAGGATATAGATCACGACCAATTTCCATTGCACGCTGTTCATCAATTGCGTCCATTTCTTCATTGATCTTACCACCCAATTATCTGTCCGCATGGGGGTCGCGAATGGTATAGCCGATTCCGCGCCGTGTGATGATGTACTTCGGCGCGCTTGGATCATCCTCGATCTTTTCGCGCAAACGGCGAATCGTCACATCGACGGTGCGTACGTCACCGAAGTAGTCATAGCCCCAAACGGATTGCAGTAGATGTTCTCTGGTCAGTACTTGATTGACATGCTTGGCCAGGTAGAGGAGCAATTCAAATTCGCGATGGGTTAGGTCAATGACGCGATCCTGCTTGCTGACGATAAAGCTGTGCGGGTCAATCGTCAATTCCCCGATGACGAGGTTGCTTTTGTTGTTTTCCTCCCGCACCGCTTCGTGACGTTGCGACTGGGTGCGGCGCAGGTTGGCTTTGATCCGCGCCAAGAGTTCGCGATTGCTGAACGGCTTGGTCACATAATCATCGGCTCCCATCTCCAATCCCAACACCTTGTCCAATTCGGAATCTTTGGCCGTCAACATGATGATGGGAAATTGGAAATGCTGACGCACTCTTCGACAAACTTCGATTCCATCGGCGCCGGGCAGCATCAAGTCCAACAACATCAGGTCCGGCGGCGCGCTCAACACCTTTTGAATGGCTTCATCCCCGTCATGGATGCAGTCCACTTGATATCCCTCTTTTTCCAAATTGAACTTAATAATATCGGCAATGGGCCGTTCATCTTCCACCACATAGATTTTAGCGCTCACGTTCAGATCCCTCCTGGACATAAAAAGCGTAAAACCATTGTCCCACAAGAAGATCGGGAAAACAATCGCCTGTCCATTAAACCATTTTAACAGATTTGCGCAAGATGTCCCCCACTTCTAAAGTGGCGGGATGAATGGCGCTTTCGTACATGTTGCTAACTCGCAGACGGAGGAGGTTCGTCATCGATGGTTTGCGGAAACAGGAAAAATTGGGTAAAGGCGGAGTGCCGGGGCGGGATGGAAGAGAATAAAGATAAGGGGAGTGAAAGGGTGGGTGACATATGAAGAGAATGCCAAGATATCAAACAGTTGCCAGCAAATTGAGAAAAACAGCGGTCCTATTGCGGAATGAGCAACTCAAACCATATATTCCGGAAAGTCAAAAGTACAGCAGGCAAGCGGTGCTGAGCATGTTGCGACGGCATCCGTTTGTATTTCTCAAGCCGGATATCGGCGGGGGAGGAAAGGGAGCGATCAAGCTTACCCTGAGCGGCGATCAAGTGAAGTGCCAAACGTTGAATGGAAGAAGGGTTTTGCGCATCAATGAGGTTTTTCCGTGGATTGAACGGCAGATGATTTCGGGAAGAACCTATATGGCCCAGCAAGGAATTGAGATGGCGCAAGCGGATGGGAGAAATGTCGATTTTCGCGTTCATCTGCAAAAGCCGCGTGATCATTGGTTAATCACGGGTTTTTGCGCCAAATTGGCACCTCCGGGAAGCTTGGTGACCAATCGTTGTCGAGGCGGGCAGGCACTGGAAGCGAGCCAAGCATTGAAAAAGATCTCTCATCATGATCATAAAAAAGAAAAATCACTGAATGAAGAAATATATTTCGTTTCTAAAGAAATTGCTAAAACCTTAAATGAACGCTTTACAGGTTTAAAGGAGCTTGGCGTCGATTTGACCGTTGACCAAAATGAGAATATCTGGATATTTGAGGTAAATACACGCCCGGTAATCAAACTGTTTCAGAGATTGAAAGACAAGACAGCTTATCAGCAAATCAATCGGATTCGCAAACAAATGTTGTAAAAAGATGGTAATACCTTTAATCAATAAAATAAAAATTTAAGTCTTAGCTTTTTAGGTTCGTATAGATTGTACATGCGCAAAGCATGTTTTTTTCGTTTCCGAGAATATATAACAGGATTCGACAAAGTATTCCCGTTGACGGTTTTGTAGATCACCTGTTACCATTAATATTAATTCTAGGTATTTAAAATTTTTTGATCAATCCCGGAGGTGTATTTATATGTCATCCATTACAGTTGGCGTATATCTTGGTAAAAAGGACCGTCTGGTTCGTTACTGGTATGAGATCCTGCCGAAAGGCCAATTTCCAATGCTGGTGAAATACTGCATCCAATCGTACTTGCGCAACAACTACTTCCCGCTGCAATCGATTTGCGACTCGCGTATGTTGAAGGAGCAAATCCAAAAGCGGAGCGAGTATGTGCCAACCCAACGCAACGTGACGTTCACCCCAGAAGATGGTCCGGTCTATCAATGGATCAAGAGCTTGGAAAGTGGTTACCGCAGTGAAGAGATCAAAAACATCTTGAAAGAGACGGTGGTTCACACCCTGTTGAACGAACAGATGCACTATCCGCCACGGGCAGCAGTTGGACAAGCTTCCTATGGAATGGAAGCGCATGAAGCGCAAGGCGTCTATCATCCGTATCCAGAAGAGTCGCAAAAGTTCACCTTGTTGAAGCGGGACCATATCGCGATGGAAGAGCCTTACGGTTGGGAAAAGATGAACAAGCATGTCGTTGAGAATGAAGTGGAAAGCAAGGACAAACCGGCAAAAGGTTTTAACCATCTGGTCAACTATCTCGGGTAATGGAGGCCTTTGGTCTTATCCGTGGTCACTTGCGGTGGGATGAGAAAAGATAAGACCAAGGGCATCTGCCATCCCTTCACGGCGCGCCTAGATTAACATCACGAGAAGCGAGGAGAAAAGTGCGGTGGTTAAACACAAATACACAGTTAGAATGAGTAGGGAGTCCGTTTTCGATTCAAGCGGGCTCCTTTTCATTTGGTCCGTGAAAAGAGGCGGGTTTAAAGAGCGGGCGTGGGATGCGGAAGGGATGCGGCACAAAAAAAAGCGCCAATCAGGCGCCGTTGGTGCCGCTTAGAGCGGGGACTCTTCAGGGGAAAAGTTTTTGGCCATCTCTTCCTTGAAGCCGAAGAAATAGGTGATGAGGAAGCCCGCGACATAAGAGATCAGAATTCCGATCAGATAGAGTGTGATCTGGTTTGGCTTGATCAGTAAGGTGAGGGGCAATCCCGAGACGCTGATCCCGACCGAAGCCACTTTAAACACCGCTTGGAAAGCGCCACCGACCGCCGCCCCCAGACAGGCGGTGACAAATGGCCGCCCGAGAGGCAAGGTAACGCCGTAAATCAAGGGTTCACCGATCCCTAAGATTCCAACAGGCAGGGCGCCTTTGATCACATTTCGCAGGGTTTTGTTTTTGGTCTTAACATAGACGGCAAACACGGCTCCCACTTGGCCCGCGCCAGCCATGGCCAGAATGGGTTGCAATGGATCGATTCCAGTCGCGTTCAACAATTCCATATGAATGGGAATAAGACCTTGATGAAGTCCCAACATGACTAAGGGCAGGAAGAAACCGGAGAGGATGGCACCCGCAAACAAGCCGCCTTGGTCCAATAAGGCCTGCATGCCGCCGGTGATGGCATCAGACAGGAAACCGCCTATCGGTTGCAGGGCGATGTAAGTGGCAAAGCCGGTGATCAGGACAGACACGGTGGGCGTGATGATGATATCAATGGCTTTGGGCACGAATGGCCGGATGCTTTTTTCCAGCCAGACGATAAACCAAGCAGCCAGCAGGACGCCGATTAAGCCTCCGCGACCGGGAATTAAAGCTTCTCCGAACATCTTGATGTTTTCTATATCCGGGAGAATGAGAAGCCCCCCGGCGATTCCCCCCAGGGCGGGTGTCCCGCCAAATTCCTTGGCCGTATTAATCCCCACAAAGACGGCGAGGTAAGCGAAAATCACTTTGCTCATCGCCTGCAACAGCGGAATGACCGTACTTCCCTCTTTCAGGCTGGGGAAAGAATGAATCAGCACGTTGGTGAGTCCCATGATCATCCCGCCTGCGATGATGGCCGGGATCAACGGGATGAAGATGTTTGCGAGCTTGCGCAAGAAACGTTTTACAGGGGAAACCGGACGAACTGGCCCATCTTCCGCCACACGTTCAGCCGCCTTGCCCGTCAGCTTGCTTAAGTGGGCGGACACGCGCGTGACGACACCCGGTCCCAACACAATCTGATATTCACCCGATTGCTTCACAACCCCCAATACCCCGGACAGTGACTTGAGCTGTTCCAGTTGCAACTTGGTCTCATCACGCAAGGTAACCCGCAAACGAGTCATACAATAGCCAATACTCTGAATATTATTCGCGCCTCCGATGACAGACAAGATCGATTCGGCAAGGGAGATGTCTGATTGGTTCATAATTTCCCTCCTGTATATGATGTGAAAGCGCAAACAAAAAAACTGGTGAGAAAACAGAAGAGATGAATCCTTGATGATAAGGTTAGCATAAATTCACAAAATCGTCAAAGGTCTGATCGAAACATAAAATCTTTTGTCGAAAGAGAGAAAATTAGGAGGATTTTTTATTTACCAGTGGAAGAAAATAAATGGCAAAGTAGCATAGCTTGTAAAAAGGCGTTGAATCTTGACATAAAACCATGAATGAAGGGGTGGAAATGGTCGTGTTAGATGTTCAGGCGGTTGAGAGTAAAGGTTGGCTATATCAATTTATTGAGCAGCTCTTCTCTGTTCATCCGTCCCTCCATTGGATCAGTGTGGGATTGATTACAACGCTGTTAAGTTTCCTGTTGATCTTAAACCAAAAACGAGTGAGTCAATTTCCGCGTTATGGCTATATGGCAACCATTGTCGGTACGATCGCTTTGCTTGATATTTTTACGCAAACAATCCCTATTTTAACGGTATATTTAATTGTTTTAGGTTATGTGTTATTCCGTGCCACCGATGAAAAAACCAATATTATAACTGCTAGTTTTTTTATCTCATATATACTAATATCTTCGTTTACTGAATGGAGCTATTTGCGGGTGATTGAGCTGGTGAGCCATTGCTTGTTGTTTATTTGGATTGCCTGGATCAGCGATCAAGTGCGGGACAGATTTTTTGAACTGAAAAAACAGAAAGAGAAAACGCGCCACATCATCTACCAAAAAAATGTCTCCAACCAACGCCTTAGGGAATTCCAAAGAGAACTGGAAGAAACGTATCTCCGCGATTCCCTGACGGGCTTGTACAATTTTCATGGGTTTCAGGAGCAAGTGACCCGCGGCTTGTCCCGGTGCGTGAATCCGCTTTCATACCATGTCGTCTGTTTTGACTTAACCAACTTTCGGCAGATCAACATGAAAGAAGGAAATGACACGGGTGATCGGTTGCTGGTGCAGATCGCTAACCAGTTGAAACGCCATTTGCCCCCTTCGGCCCGAATTGCCCGCTACGATGGGGACCAGTTCGCGATCGGGTTGATGGGCGATGGCGCCGTATTGCGGCGCTTGATTGAAACGGTGGAGTTTGTCTTGGCCGAGTTAAAGGCGAGCCATTCTTTGTTGAACTATTGCCTGGCGTCCGCCTCCTACCCCGCCGAGGCGAAGACGGGGGCTCAACTGATACGCCAAGCGGAGGATCGCTTGATGATCGCCCAGCGTCAATTGCGCGATAAAGAAGAGGAGCATCGACTAAGATTGGAAAAGCTGTCGGCATTGGGGCAGTTGGCGGCGGGATTGGCGCATGAAATCCGCAACCCGCTCACTTCGATCCGGGGCTTTGTCCAGATCTCCGCCACCGAGTCGGAAGCGGTGAAAAAATGGGAATCGATTATCTTGCCGGAGATCGATCGAATCAATGACTTGTTGAAGCAATTCCTTAATTTGAGCGAAGCCAAGCCGGTGAAGGTGACCCGGTTCAATTTGAATCGCCTGATGAATGACGTGCTTAGCCTGTTGCAACCCAAGTCTCTCTTGATGGGGCATGAACTGATCGGACATCCGCCGGATCAACCCGTTGTGATGGAAGCGGACGCCGAACAATTGAAGCAAGTGTTGATCAACTTGGTGCAAAACGGGTTGGAAGCCATGCAGGAGAAAGGGACGGTGGAGGTCTCGTGGCAAATGTGCGAAGACCAGGTACAGATCCGGGTGTTGGATACCGGCAATGGAATTCCACCGGAATTGTATAACCGCATCTTTGAACCGTTTTTCACGACCAAGGATGAAGGGACAGGAATGGGCTTGGCCATTTGCCATCGCATTATCGAAGACCATGGAGGAATCATGTGCGTCACGAGCAATTTGGGCTTGGGGACTTCGTTTAACATCCAGCTTCCGCTGAAACAGACGACCTTGGGTGAGGTGGTTGTATCGGAAGAGTATCCGCCCGAAACGGCGCCGGAACCGTCCCCCCGGCTTGAAGCGAGCAAACCGGAAGAAAAAGGAATCGCCGCCGAAGCCCGGGAAGAAACCGCGAGCGCAGGGCAAGATGCGAGAGAGTGCCCGGCGATGGTAGAAGGAAGCCAAAGTGACAAGAACGAAGCTCCTTCTCCTTCACTGGAAGAAGTGGCTTCCGCCGAGCCGCCCGATCAAGCAGCGGTGTTGGGAGAAGACCAAACGAACGAACCGGAAACCGAAGATGAACAAGCCAAAAAACAACGACGCCAAAAAGCGATGGAGCCACCGGCCGGCGAAGCGGGTCGGAAGCGGAAGCCCCGTAAGAAAAAAGAGGCCAAAGTGGAGCCAATCAGGGAAAAACAGCAAGAGATCAAGCGGAAAAAAGGGAAAACGGTTCGCACGGAGACCGCCGTTGCCCCAGAAACACCGATCATGTCCCAAACCAATGAGGCGGCGGGTTTTGCCGGGAGGTAAAGATGGGAAGGCTTTTTGATGGATGCGTTGGTTGCGCTCCGTTTAGGCCGGATCGATGCGGATCATCCCCCTTTCGTTGATTTCCCGTGTGAAAAAGCGAGGGATTTTCGGCAATAAATCTTGTAAAATAAGTGAAGGAGGTTGTCAGCCCATCCGTTGGTTGGCCAACCTGAACCGGAAAGGGGGGTAAACCGTTACGAAAGCATCGCTGCGCTTTCGTAGCAGTGGAATATATGAGTAACAAAAAAGAGATTCAATTTAACATTCTCAGCAAAAAATCCACCACTCATGGGGCTTATCATACGGGAACGATCAACCTGAACAATCTCTCTTCCGTCTTGGTTGAAGGGGATAAAGCGAAGATCGACCTGGGCTTGATTCATGCCAAAAGCGCGGTGGAACGGGGTATTAAGTTTACCAGCAATGAGGATGAAGTGACCACAGGCACCTTGTATTGGGTCGTATGGGTGGCTGTCGACCGGAATGAACAAGGCCCATACTATGCCGGGGTAACGGCTTGCCCGATGCGGATTGATCGGGAGAAACGCGTCGGTTGGAAAAACCTCGCCTTTCATGTCAACCGCATGGATGATGCGTTAAAACGGCGAATCAAAGTGGCGGAGATGGGCGAAGTGGAAAAGGCCGCATTGAAGGAGCTGCTCATCAATCACAATGAGGAAATGTGGGCAAACAGCAAAACAGAGTTAAAAGAACAGCTCTCATCACAAAAGTGAACGAAATGTGAACAAACTTCGATGACTCTTGCCGCTTAAATCCGGCAGGAGTACACTTAGTATTGGTTTCGGAATCTTTTGCTAGGACACAAAAAATGGCGGACAATTGTCCGCCATTTTTTGTTTTGCAAGCGAGCCTGGCGCAATCGGATGGCATTTTGACAAATGGAATGGTAAATTTCCGCTTCTTTTGCGCAAGCTAAGCGATAGGGAGGCGGTAAAGATGGCAAATATCCAAGAACATTTTGCGCGGCATGGTGGCACTCATTTCCGTGCCAATGTATCCGAACAAGAAATCAATGCATATGTTCGGTCTCTTCCAGAAGAGAAAAGAGAAAGCATGTATGAAGTGATGAAGGAGCTGGCGGCGGCGGGCAAAATCACCTTGCTGAATGATGGTGTTTTGGCCGACGGTGAAGGCCGAATCGGCGGCAGCACCGAATGCTAGAGCAACAACCCCATGTCCCTTGATTGAGGGCATGGGGCTGTTTTCCAATGCGGAGCGGAAGGTGGATTAAAGCCGGCTCCACCAATCGACCAACTGTTCCCAGAGTGTCGGATCTTTCTCGGGCATCCGATGTTGCGGTGCGATTTCTTTCGGTTCGGTGCCGCTGACGAAGTATTCAAACCGGACTCGATCGCAAAGCGGTGTCGCCAATTTGCCCGTTTCCTCATCGATGTAGACGCCTTTCACTCCGGCGGGAACAGGGAAGTCGTTGACTGGCTGGCCTTTGGTTGCTTCTTTCATATAGTGGGCCCAGATGGTTTGGGACAACCTGGCTTGATGATGGGGAAGGCGTTTCCCCTGATCGTAACCAACCCAAGTGATTGTGACCAAATCGGGCGTATAACCGGCAATCCAGCCGTCCCAATCGGTGGTTCCCGTTTTCCCGGCGGCGGGGCGGGTAAATTGTTGACGGACCCGATAGCCCGTGCCGCCAGGTTCCAATACGCTGGACATCAGCTTGGTCAAGACAAAGGCGTGAGCAGGAGAAGCAACCCGCTGCGGTTGGTTCTGCTCCTGAACGATAATGCGGTTGAACGGGTCGACCACTTTGGTGATGCCCACTAAGGGATGGCGGACGCCAGCGCTGGCGATCGTCGCATAAGCTTCCGCCATTTCATAAGGCGAGACGGTATAACTGCCCAAGGCCAACGAAGGGGTCGCTTTGAGCGGGCTTTTGATGCCCAGTTGATGAGCGAGGGAAATCTCCCGGTCCATCCCGATCGCGAGCAAAGTGCTGACCGCATAGATGTTGTCGGAACGGGCGATGGCTTCTCGCATGGTTATGGGGCGATAAGCGTATTGGTCACGATAATTGGCGGGTTTGTACGTCCCCCCTTGATAGACGAAGGTGGTCGGCTTGCTCTCGATGCGCGTAATCGGTGTGAAGCCGTGTTGCAGTGCGCTGAGATACAGAAAGGGTTTGAATGAAGAGCCCGGTTGGCGCTTGGCAAACACACGATTGTATTGTGAAGTGAGATAATCCTTGCCACCCACCATCGCTTTGATGGAGCCTGTCCGAGGATCAACGGAGATCAAGGCGCCCTGCAATTCCGGCGTGGGCCCTGTATACTGCTTCACCGCTTGTTCCGCCGCCCGTTGCATGCTGGTGTTGAGAGTGGTATAGATTTTTAATCCGCCCCGTCGCACCATGGCCTCATCCAATCCATAACGGTTAACCAGGGTGGAAATGACATAATCGCGGAAGTAGTTGGCCTTCAGTTGCTTAGGTCTGGTTTGCGGCGCAAGGGCGAGCGCGCTCTGTTTGGCTTGCTGGGCTTCCGCTGAGGTGATCTTGCCGTTTTTCGCCATCAAGTCGAGGATATGGTGTTGCCTTTTCCTGGCCCGATCAAGATGGTGCCACGGGGAATAATGGGAAGGTCCGCGTGGGATGCCCGCCAAAAAGGCGGATTCGGCCAAGGTGAGATCTTCGGCCTTTTTATTGAAATAAAGCTTGGCTGCGCGTCCCACACCGTAAGCGCCATGCCCATAATAAATCTGGTTCAGATAAAGCTCCAAAATCTGGTTTTTGGTGTAATGGAGTTCCAACTGAACCGTCAAAAGCGCTTCCTTGATCTTGCGTGACCAAGTCCGGTCATGTGTCAGGTACAGGTTGCGCGCCAACTGTTGTGTGATCGTGCTGGCGCCTTGCTCAATCTGCCCCTCTCTGACATTCACGGCGACCGCCCGGAGAATGCCTTTGATTGAAAAACCGTGATGGCGGTAAAAATCTTTATCTTCTGCCGCTAAGGTGGCGGCGATCAAAGAAGGAGGCAAGTCCGCCAAGCGCACGGGAATCCGTGCTTCTCCATCGTCCAAGCGGCCAAATACTTGTCCCTGATCGTCGTACAACATGGATGGGGCAAAAAAGTTGGGAACAGGGAGCGGGCGGGATTTCAGATACAGGAGCATCAGACCGGATAAGAGAGCTCCGACCACGAGAGTCCATGTCAGTCCCTTTGCTAATTTGTAAAGGAACGATAATCCTTTTAGTATCAAATGGATTTTGATTGGTTCGTATTGGGTTGAGGATGGCTGTTCCCTCATGATCCTAGCTCCTTTTTCGGTATTTCCTTCCAGCTTTTTTCGATAAAGGCAAGAATATTATGCCGAGGTCGCAGGAAGAATATACCTGAAAAAAGGTTGTTTATCTGGTTTGTGAAAATGATTGTAACTATGTGGATCATGCATTATTCTTAGTAAGTTAGAGTTGTACATAGGAAGGAGTAATAAGGAATGGAAATGAGAGAGATGGATCTCTGGTATACAGAGAAGCAAACGAAAAATCATGGAATCACGACGAAGATCAATAAGACTCTTCATCACGATAGATCGGAATTTCAAACGCTTGATGTGATTGAAACCGCCGAGTTTGGAAACATGCTGGTGTTGGATGGCATGGTCATGACCACCGATCGGGACGAGTTTGTGTACCATGAGATGATCACCCACATTGCGATGAACACCCATCCCAACCCCAAAAACGTCCTTGTTGTCGGCGGGGGAGACGGCGGCGCCATCCGCGAGATCCTTCGCTATCCTAGTGTGGAGCAAGCCGTGTTGGCTGAAATCGATGGCAAGGTGATCGAAGCGTCCAAACAATTTTTCCCCAAGATTGCCGGTGGATTGGATGATCCGCGCGTGGACATTCAAGTGGCCGATGGAATCCAGCATGTGCGTGACAACAAAGGCAAGTATGATGTGATCCTGGTCGATTCGACGGAACCGGTCGGACCGGCGGTGGGGCTGTTCCAAAAACCATTTTATGAAGAGATTTATGAAGCGCTGAAAGAAGACGGCATCATGGTCGCGCAGACGGAATCCCCTTGGTTTAACCGGGATTTGATCCGTCAGGTGTTCCGTGATATTTCGGGCACGTTCCCAATCACGCGTCTGTATACCGCCAGCATCCCTACGTATCCGAGCGGGCTGTGGAGCTTCACGATCGGTTCGAAGAAGTATGACCCGCTGCATGTCGATGAGTCTAAACTGCATGCCTTCGATACCCGTTACTATCGTCCGGAACTGCATAAAGCGCTGTTCTCCTTGCCGCAATTCGTATTGGAACTGTTGCAGACAGAGGGGGAGTAATCCATGCGCTTTGATGAGAAGTACTCCGGCAATGTCTTTATCGGAGCCAGCGATGACTTGGAACAATCCCAAGCGGTGTTGTATGGCATGCCCATGGACTGGACGGTCAGCTTTCGGCCGGGTTCCCGGTTTGGTCCGGCCCGGATTCGGGAGTCATCCTTGGTCCATGAAGAATATAGCCACTATTTGCAACGCGAACTGACTGAAATCACTTATTATGACGCCGGGGATATTCCCTTGGCCTTCGGGAACCCGGAGAAAAGCCTGCGGCAAATCGGGGAATTCGTGCGTCAAGTGTTGGATAAGAAGAAGATGCCGATCGGGATGGGCGGCGAGCACTTGGTCACGTGGCCTGTCGTGCAAGAAGTGTACAAGGATTATCCCGATTTGGCTGTGATTCATATCGATGCCCATGCCGATCTGCGCACCGATTATGAAGGGGAGCCTTATTCCCATTCCACCCCCCTGCGCAAAATCGCCGAACTGATCGGTGGGCAAAACGTGTACCAGTTTGGAATCCGATCCATGACCAAGGATGAAGTGGCCTATGTGAAAGAAGCGGGTATTCATTTTTATCCTTTTGATGTGATAGAGCCCTTACAAGAGTGTTTGCCGGCGTTGGCCGGTCGCCCCGTCTATGTGACGATCGATATTGATGCCCTCGATCCCGCCCATGCGCCGGGCACCGGTACACCTGAACCGGGCGGAATCACTTCAAGGGAAATGCTGGCGGCGATCCACGCCATCGCCCGTTCGGATGTGAAGGTGGTCGGTGCGGACCTGGTTGAGGTTGCGCCTGTATATGATCACAGCGAACAGACCCCGGTGGTGGCGGCGAAGTTGATTCGGGAAATGCTGCTCGGGTTCATCAAATAAATGTGGATAGCAACGGGCTTTCTTCCCTCCCACGATGGGCAGGGAAGCTTTTTTATTCGGCTGGTAAATGAGTCCCAACCAGTGTTAAGATACAGGTATTAGAAAAATGGGGGAGGCGGGCACTGTTGATCCCGGTGAAAATCCATATTCGATCGGTGATACAGCATGAGGTGGGTCAAGAGCCAGAAGTGATTGAACAAGCCTTGACGGGTCGGTTCGAGGCCAAAGAGAATGGGGAATGGTCACTCAAATACAAGGAGTATGAGGGAACGCCGGAAGAAGTGTTTACTTCTGTTCGATCGTTCGAAGGCCAAATCACCATTTCACGGCAAGGACCCGTATCGTATAGGCAAACGTATTGTCCAGGCAAAAAGGTGGAGAGTATTGTACATACCCCAGCGGGCAAGACCGAAATGGAAGTAACCACCCTCTCCTATCAGCGTCGACTTGAAGAGGCGGAAGGAGAGATCCAGTTTTCATTTATGTTGTCGATGGGTAGCCAGGATTTGGGTAAATATCAATTGAGTTTGAAGTGGATGGAGGAAAAGTGAGATGAATCCGCTTGAACAGATGAAGGAAGCGTTGAAGCAAGAAATCAGACAAGCTGTCATCCGCACCGGGCTGGTGCCGGAAGAGAGCGTGCCGGAAGTGGTGTTGGAAGTGCCACGGGAAAAGGCGCACGGTGATTTTGCCACCAATATCGCGATGCAGTTGACGCGCATCGCCCGCAAGAATCCGCGCGAGATCGCCGCGCAAATCGTGGCGGAGCTGAACCGAAGCGCCGGCAACATTCTAGAAGTGCAAATTGCCGGCCCCGGCTTCATCAATTTCTTTATGGATCGGTCCTTCTTGGTGAACGTGTTGAAAGAGATCCGACAGAGCGGGACCGCTTATGGCCGTTCCAATGCGGGCCAAGGGGAAAAGGTGAATGTGGAGTTTTGCAGCGCTAACCCCACCGGCCATCTGCACTTGGGACATGCCCGCGGCTCCGCGGTGGGTGATGCCCTGTGCAATATTCTGGAAGCGGCGGGCTATGCCGTGACCCGCGAATATTATATCAATGACGCAGGAAACCAGATGAACATGTTGGCGTTGTCGCTTGAGGCGCGCTATCTGGAAGCGTTGGGCCAAGAAGTCGCCTTCCCGGAAGACGGTTATCGAGGGCAGGAGATCGTCGATATCGCGCGGGAATTGGTTCAAGAAGAAGGGGAACGCCTCTTGGGCCTGGAGCGGGAAGAACGGTTGGCCTATGTGAAAGAAGTGGGCAAACAGAAGTTATTGGCCAAGATCAAAGCCGATTTGGAAAAGTATCGGGTGAAATTTGATGTCTGGTTCAGCGAGTTGTCCTTGTATCAATCGGATGCGATTGAGCAAACGATCGCCGAACTGAAGGAAAAAGGATACACCTATGAACAGGATGGAGCGTTATGGTTGCGATCGACGGCTTTTGGCGACGACAAAGACCGCGTGTTGATCAAACAGGATGGGTCATTTACTTATCTGACACCGGACATCGCCTACCATCGCGACAAGTTGCACCGTGGCCATGACCGGTTGATCAACATCTGGGGCGCCGACCACCATGGTTACATTCCCCGGATGAAAGCGGCGCTGAGCGCGCTTGGATACGATGCCGATAAGTTGGAAGTGGTTGTCACCCAGATGGTGAAGCTGTACCAAGGCGGCGAATTGGTCAAGATGTCGAAGCGGACCGGCAAAGCCGTGACCATGGAAGAATTGATGGGTGAAGTGGGGGTGGATGCGGCGCGTTATTTCTTCGTCATGAGAAGCCCGGATGCGCATCTGGATTTTGACATGGACTTGGCTGTGTCCCAGTCCAACGAAAACCCCGTTTACTACGTGCAGTATGCGTCGGCCCGCATCGCCAGCGTCTTCCGTCAGGCCGAGGAGAAAGGCATTCAGCCCTCGTGGGGGGAGGCCCATTTGGCGCGTCTCACCTTGGAGCAGGAATTGGATCTCTTGCAAAAGCTGGGTGAGTTTGCGGAAGAAGTGGTTGCGAGTGCGGAACAACTGGCGCCACACCGGATTGTCCGCTATCTGTATGATTTGGCGACCCAGTTCCACAGCTATTACAACGCCCATCGCGTCATCACCGATGATGCGGCCCTCTCCCAAGCGCGATTGGCCCTGTTTGCCGGAGTGCGCCAAGTGTTGCAAAATGGCTTGGCCTTGATCGGCGTGTCGGCGCCGGAGCGGATGTAACTGTATCAAATAAACGGAAACCCAACCTTTGCCATACTGCAGGGTTGGGTTTCTTTGCGCCTTGATGGTTTTCCTTTGCTGTGTTTTAATATCTATTTCCCGAGTCCATTAGTAAAGATTGGCGAATTGTTTAAAAAAATGTAACATCCATCAGGGGAATCTAGATTGATAATAGAAGTGCAGGAAAGTTTGTTAGTAGATGGGAACACCCATAGGAGCAACTAACCAAAAATAGACCCGGTTAAGTTGATGACTTGAACGTAATGGATATAAGGAGAATGAATCCGATGGAAGGAACAAAACTGGCTGGAAGGTACCAGGTTCTGGGGCGCATCGGTGGCGGGGGCATGGCCGTCGTCTACAAGGGCAAAGATTTGCTTTTGGACCGATATGTGGCCATCAAAGTGATGAATCGCTCTTTCAGTCATGATCAAGATTCAGTTCGCCGATTTATTCGTGAAGCGAAAGCTGCGGCAAGCATGTCACACGCCAATATCGTCAATGTGTACGATGTGGGACGTGAGGACTCGATATATTATATGGTGATGGAGTATGTCAAAGGACCGTCCCTGATGGACATGATCCAGAAACGTGGCCGGTTCGAGCCGAAAGAGACGATTGAAATTGCGATCCAGATTTGTGAAGGATTGCACCATGCCCATCAAAAAGGGATCATTCATCGCGACATCAAGCCCCACAATATCTTGGTTGCGCCGGGTAACCAGTATAAGGTGACCGATTTTGGCATCTCTTATTTCCCCCGGGTGTCAGCCATCACGCAGACGGGGTATGTGATGGGATCGGTGCATTATTTTTCGCCGGAACAAGCGTCAGGGGCAAAGGTGAGCGCCGCCTCCGACCTCTACTCTGTCGGCGTGGTCCTGTATGAGATGCTGACGGGGCGGGTGCCGTTTAACGGAGGCAATTCGGTCTCCATCGCGTTAAAGCATATACACGATCCGGTGCCTGACCCGTTAACGTTCAACAAAGAGATTCCACCGGCATTGTGCGAAGTGGTTCATAGAGCCCTGACGAAAGATCCGGAGCAGCGTTACCAAACGGCGCGGCAGATGCAGGAAGCCTTGGAGGAAGTCCTGGCTTCGCTTCAACCTGTGGATGCGTATGTGGAAACGTTTGAAATCAAGCCGACGGAGCGGGCCCCGCGCAACTGGAAGAAGCGCTGGTGGGCGGTGGCGGGGATTGCGGCGGCGTCGTTGTTGTTTATTGGGTTTCAGCTGGGCAATTTGGAGGGGGAATCCTCCTCAACCCCTTCCTCGACCAAGGGGCAGTCGGGCAACCCGCAACAGGCCATCGCCGCCCCGGCCGATGATGCGGAAGGCAATTACAAATGGTGGAAAGAGATACCCAAGGAGTCACGCAAGGAGAGCATTTATTTTCGCGACATCAAAGTGTCGGGGAAAGACGGGAATTATCATGTTTCATTAAAAGTGAATAATGAGTTGGACAGTGGTTTTCATTATACGATTTACGTGGTGGACCAAATCAGTTCACGTCCATTGTTTATGGGGAGATACGTCCATTTTAAGAAAGAAGCCGACCAGCAGTGGACGGATACGAATTTCACTGTGAAATTCCCAAAAAGCATGTTGCAAACAACGAAGAATGGGATTGTGAAAATCGAGGTCTACCGCTCCAAGAAGGTGAACGGGGAGTCAAGGCGCGTCGGCGCGGCGGAAGCTTTGTTGCAATTAAAAGGGGAACTCCCCGAATTTATGCGAAAAGATGCCGAGAAGTGAGGCATCTTTTCTTTTTTTAAGGACACGGGGGTTTTCTGGACAAATAACAGAATCTTTCGTTAAAATGGAAGGGATATGGATGAATTCTTGTCATGGATTGATCAATTTTCGGCAGCTCGGATAGATGATAAAGAAAGGAGTTGTCTCACTTGTTGATTACTCCTGGGATGAAGCAAGACATGATCGTAGAGTTTCTGGAGTGCTTGGATGAAGGGATTCATATCGTCAACGCTGAGGGCATGACCATTTATTACAATAGAGTCGCATCGCAGCTGGATGGGATGAATGTGGAAGAAGTGATCGGCATGCATGTGTTGGAGGCGTTTCCGTCCTTGACGCAAAAGAGCAGCACCTTATTGAGTGTGCTGGAGACAGGCAAGCCGCTGGAAGAGCGGGAACAAACGTTTATGAATCGCAACGGCAAGCGGGTGACAACGATCAACCGCACGATTCCGTTGCGGTCCCAGCAAGGGCGGGTGGTCGGGGCGGCGGAGATATCCAAGGATCTGACGCGCATGAAAGAACTGTCGGATCAAGTGCTCCACCTGCAAGAACGGATACGACATCCGCGCGGGCAACGTGGGCAGGAAGCGCAACGCTTTTACTCCTTTGATGACATCGTGACGCAGAACCGGTCCATGTTGCGGGAGATTGAGCGGGCCAAGCGTGCCGCGCGCACCCATTCCCCCGTGTTGGTGATCGGGGAGACGGGGACGGGCAAGGAGTTGTTTGTGCAGGCGATCCACCGCGACTCGGCGCGTAAGAGTCAACCGTTCATTGTCCAAAACTGCGCGGCGATTCCCGCTTCATTGTTGGAGGGCATCCTGTTTGGCACGGCGCGCGGCGCTTTCACCGGAGCAGAAGACCGCCCGGGACTGGTTGAGTTGGCGGATGGGGGCACCCTGTTTTTGGATGAAATCCATGCCATGCCGATCGATCTGCAAGCGAAGCTGTTGCGCGTGTTGGAGGATGGGCAGGTGCGCCGGGTGGGCGGCACGGAGCTGCGGTCGTTTGATGTGCGGGTGATGGTGGCGACAAATGAAGATCCGCTCCTCAGCATCAGGGAGGGGCGGTTGCGGCGCGACCTCTATTACCGAATCCACGTGGTGGGGATTCACCTGCCTCCCCTGCGCGAGCGTCCGGAAGATATCGAGTGCTTAACCCGGTACTTCTTCAGGAAATTCAAAGGGCAATGGAATTCGCCGGTGGAACGGATCGCGGATGAGGTGTTGGAGGCGTTTATGCGGTATGACTGGCCCGGCAATGTGCGCGAGCTGGAGCATACTGTGGAAGGGGCGTTAAATCTGGCGTTGGAGGAGGAATTGCGCCAGGAACACCTGCCCCGCCATTTTCACGCGGTTAAGCCGGCCCAAGTGATTCGGCTTCAAGGCAATCAGACCTGCCTGCGGGAGGCCTTGCAAGAGGTGGAAGCGACGATGATCAGGGAGGCGATGCGGGAAGCGAACGAGAATGTGCTGCAAGCGGCCAAACGGCTGGGCATTCCCCGTCAGACCTTGCAATATAAACTGAAAAAGCTGAATAAGGGAAAGAGAGGATGACTGCCTGAAATTGGGCAGTTTTTTTGTTGTGGAGAAAAAGTGTATGCCGAAACGCCCGTGTTTTGGTGTGGCATGGTTTTTGCATGTTAGAAGAATGACTGCCGAGGGAAGGAGGAGGGGTATTGCGCAGACAGGGTCATCACTATGGCTTGCACCGGGTGTTGGAACCGAAAGGGGTGTTGCCCCAACCGGCTTGGAAATTGGATGCCACACCCGAGGTGTGGACGAATGAGCTATTGATTGAGGTGGAGCGGCTGAATATTGATTCAGCTTCGTTCCAACAGTTAAAAGAAGAAGCGGAAGGCGATCCGGAACGCATCAAGCGGCGCATTTCCGAGATTGTGGCAGCACGTGGGAAGATGCATAATCCCGTCACTGGCTCGGGCGGCATGTTGATCGGCACCGTGGCGGAAGTGGGCTCCGATTTTCCCGACCAAACATTGAAGCGGGGCATGAAGATCGCCTCTCTCGTTTCACTGACGTTGACCCCGCTACGGTTGGAAGAGATTGACGGCATTGCGCTTAAGACGGGACAGGTTGGCGTGGCGGGCAAAGCGGTCTTGTTCGCCAGTGCCCCTTATGCTGTGTTGCCGCAGGATATGCCTGAGACGGTGGCTTTGGCCGCGCTTGATGTATGCGGGGCACCGGCACAGACCGCACGATCGGTTCAAGCGACGGATACGGTGGTGATTATGGGAGCGGGCGGCAAAGCGGGATTGCTTTCCTTATACCAGGCTTGGAAAAAAGCCGGCCAACAGGGGTGCGTGATTGCGCTTGAGTCCAATCCCGAAGCTTGCCGGGAGATTGAGCGGTTGGGATTGGCCCACCATGTGATCTGTTTGGATGCGACCGATCCGGTGCGGGTCTTGGAGGCGGTGGCTGAACATACGCGTGGCGGGCTGGCGGATCTGACGATTAACTGTGTCAATGTCCCCCATACCGAGCTGCCGGCGATCCTGGCGACCAGAGAGGGCGGTGTCGTGGTTTTCTTCAGCATGGCGGTCCGGTTCACGACAGCGGCATTGGGAGCGGAAGGTGTGGGGAAGGATGTGCGAATGCTGATCGGCAATGGGTATGTGCCGGGGCATGCCGCCTTGGCGCTGGAGAGCCTGCGCGAGTGTCCTTCACTGTATGACTGGTTTTGCCGCCGGTTCTCGTAAGGATGGGGGTTTGTCCAACGTAGATGGGGCTTGAGAGCACCGATGCGCAGCAACGCTTGTGGAGAATGGACAATATGAAAGGGGATGGACATCAGATGAATCGAGATTGGCGTGAGATCGAGTTGTGGAAAGATGTGACGGAAGAGCAGTGGAATGATTGGTTATGGCAACTGACCCACACCATTCGCAACTATGAAGACTTGAGCAAAGTCATCAACCTGACCCCGGAAGAAACGGAAGGGGTCGATATCAGCAGCCAGACGATTCCGCTTAACATCACCCCCTACTACGCCCTGCTCATGGACCCGGATGACCCCAAAGACCCCATTCGCATGCAATCGGTGCCGATATCCTCCGAGCTGTACCGCACCGCTTATGATATGGCCGACCCCTTGTTGGAGGATACGGATTCCCCCGTGAAAGGGTTAACCCACCGTTATCCCGACCGCGTCCTCTTCCTGATCACCAACCAATGCTCGATGTATTGCCGGTATTGCACGCGCCGCCGCTTTTCGGGGCAGATCGGGATGGGCGTGCCCAAAAAGCAGATGGATGCCTGCATCGATTACATTCGCAACACCCCCACCGTCCGTGATGTGTTGCTCTCGGGCGGAGACGGACTCTTGGTCAATGACCGGATTTTGGAGTATCTGCTGAAAAACCTGCGGGAGATTCCGCATGTGGAGATTATCCGCATCGGCACACGCGCCCCGGTGGTTTTCCCGCAACGCATCACCGAAGAGCTTTGCTCCATCCTGAAAAAGTATCATCCCGTCTGGCTCAACACCCATTTCAATCATCCGAAAGAGTTGACGCCGGAAGCGCGCCGGGCTTGTGAGATGTTGGCCGACGCGGGCGTGCCGGTCGGGAACCAGGCCGTTATTCTGGCCGGGATCAACGATTGCCCCCATGTGATGAAAAAGTTGATGCATGAGTTGGTCAAAACACGTGTAAGACCTTACTACATTTATCAGTGTGACCTATCGGAGGGGATCGGGCACTTCCGGGCTCCTGTGTCCAAAGGGCTGGAGATTATCGAGTACTTGCGCGGCCACACTTCCGGATACGCCATTCCGACGTTTGTGGTCGATGCGCCGGGGGGTGGCGGAAAAATCCCGCTCAGCCCCAACTATATCATTTCGCAGAGTCCGACGAAGACGATATTGCGCAACTTTGAAGGGGTGATTTCCAGCTATCCGGAGCCGGAGCATTATCATCCTCACGACCAAGATTCATGCGAGTATTGTAGGCAGGCCGGAGACCAATTGGGCGTGGCGGCGCTTATGAGCGACCAGCGGATCAACCTGGAACCCAAACAATTAACGCGTGAAGAACGGCGGACACCACTCGATGAAGCGATGGGAAGCAGATAAGGCTGAATAATAATGACAACCCCCCAGAGAAGGAAGATTTTTGCCTGTACCCTGTGGATGAAAGCTGTATTACTGGGAGCTGTGAATCAAGCTTCGTTAAGAACGAAGGAGAAAAGCGGGCAACCCTGTGAACTGGGGCTTAAGGAAAAGGATTGTGGTGGCTGGTGAGAGAGCGCAACAGCGAGAGTGTCGCCATCGTCGGAGTGGCGAAAAATGCGGGGAAAACCACGGTTTTGAGCGCTTTCATCGAGCCGTGGTCCCGTCATGCGCCGCTCGGCTTGTGCAGCATTGGCATTGATGGGGAAGAACGGGACGCCTGGAGCGGGAGGGCCAAGCCGCAGCTCAAAGTGCCCGGCGGCGTTTGGGTGGCAACCACGGGAAGTTACATTGATCAACAGCCGGGTTCTTTTGCGGTCTGGGAAGGGACGGAGATCATCACCTCTTTGGGTGAGGTATGGATCGCGCAAACGACTCGTCCCACCCAAGTGAAGTTGGCTGGCATTCATACCCGGGAAGAAGCGAAGCTGGTGATTGACCGGTTGAAGCGGGCCGGTGTGAGGCTTATCGTGGTGGATGGAGCTTATGACCGACGGATGGCGGCCAGTCCATGGGTCACTGATTCGGTGATTTTGGTGGTGGGAGCCAGCTTGGGTGCAAACATGGATGCTCTTTTGTCCAAGACGGCGGAATGGATGACTCTCTTTTCCTTGCCTGCCTGCAGGGAGGAGGAGAGAGCGCCGCTCGCTTCACTCTTGGCCAGCCGGGGAGTATACGGCAAGCGCGCAGGAAAATGGGAACCATTGTCCATGCCATCCTTCGCCGAGTTGCCGCAACTTCCCTTCGATTTCAAAAAAAAGGAAGTTGAGGCCCTGGCGATAGCGGGCGCCTTAACGGATCGGGTGCTGCGAAAGTTGTTGCAGGTGGAGATCTGCCCCCATCTGGTGGTTCCCGATTGGACGCACATCTTTGCGGCGCCAGTGCTTTTGCGCCGCTATGTGGAACGGGGCGGCAAAATTGAAACGTTGCGTCCGGTGCATCTGCGCGGCGTGGCGGTGAATCCCGTTTCACCCGAGGGGCATGCGTTTCCGCCGCAAGAGCTGAAGGAACGAGTGGCTGAACTATGCGGGCAGGTGCCGGTCTATGATGTGTGGAGGGACTCCCTGGAGGAAGGAGGGGATCACGATCGTTTGGGATGAAACGACGTGGGCGGAGCTGGATGTGGCCTATTGTTGGAACCAATGGCAACCATGCACCCCCATGGGCAAACGGGCGAAACAGCAAGCGCGGGCCTTTCAACCCGGTGAAGAGCGTTTGTGGCAACAAGTGTTGCGCGAACAGGAAGAAATCCAAGCGTGGATTGAGGGGCATCCCCGTTATCAATCGGTTATCCAAGCGTGCTTGGAGGCGATGCCAGACATCGAAGTGCAATTGGAAAAATTAGGGTCAGGAGAAACGTTGGGGTTGACCGACTGGTTCCACATGAAACAATTTTTGTGGCAATTTCGTCAATTGAACAAAACGCTGCGGGAACAAGGATTTTCAGCTCTCTCCCTGCTTTGTCCGGAAGAGTTTGCCGAGCTGGAGCAGTACTTGGCGCAACTGAATCCCGGGCCTGCTTGGACCCCCGCCTTTTGGATTGATGATGCTTATGATGACGATCTGCGGATGTTGAGGCAACAATTGCGTCGTTTGGAAATAAAGGAACAGGAACGGACTGAGCAAAACAAACGGGCGATTGAGCAAGCATACGGCATCCGCCGCAACCGCCTGGGGACCTGGGTGGTGCCACGCAACACGCCGCTGGAAGAGATGTTGCGGAAAGACGGTCGGGTGGTATGCCATGTGGAAACGTTATACGATGTCACGTTTGGGCTGCGTGAAGAGGCGGATGGAGCGTTGGCGCGGTTGCAAGCGCAGGTGGAAGCGCGCGAAAAAGCGGTTTGTGTTTGGTTAACCCAGCAGTTTGAGCCTGTACAGCCAAGCTTGCGGCAATGGGTGCGGAAACTGACCCACTTTGATGTGCAATGGGCCCGTTATCAAGCGGGCAGGAAGTGGGGCGGAGTCAGACCGGAGTGGGATGCGGACCGCTTTGGCTTGCTGGGTGCTTTTCATCCGAAGATTGCGGAGGAATTGGCGGCGGAAGGGGAAGGCGTCACGCCGATCGATGTGGAAGTGCGGCGCGGAGTGACGGTGATTACGGGCCCCAATATGGGTGGCAAGACCGTCGCGTTGAAAACGATTGGGCTGATCGCGGTTCTGGCCCATTATGGCTTGTTTGTGCCGGCAAGATCCTGTCGTCTGCCGCTGGTCGGCTGGATTGCCAGTATGCTGGGGGACCAGCAGTCAACCAAACAGGGATTGAGCCGTTTTGGTGCCGAAGTGATGCGGTTAACTCACTGGTTGGGCCAGGAAGGGGCCGGACTCTTGTTGTTGGATGAGATCGGAAGGGGAACCAATCCGGCGGAAGGAACGGCTTTGGCGCAAGCGATAACGAAGCATTTAAGCAGCCGTTCCAGTTGGACCGTTCATGTCACGCATTATCATGAAGTGAATCAATTGTCCGGCATCCGGCGCTATCAGGTGGCGGGGCTCTGTTGGGAGACGTTGGAGGGCGAAGAGTTTGAACATGGCAAGGCTTGGCGAGCGCGTTTAAGCCGCCATATGGATTATCGATTGATTCCGATGGAAGAAGCGGGAACCAGCATAGCGGAAGCCCTCCGCCTTTCCATGCTCCTGGGTCTGCCGGAAGAGATTGTGATGGATGCCAAACGACGATTGGGGGGGTGGAAAGATGAGGGGGAAGCTAAGGCTGGATCAGGATGATATTGTGCGGGCACGTGAGGCGGCAAAGGCGATCGCGGTCGACGTGGATCGCTATATCTCCGCTCGCACGACGGTGGCGGTGGAACGGACTGTCTTGCGGTTATTGGGGATCGACGGGATTGACGGGGATGGGGTGCCGCTTCCCAATGTGATCGTCGACCAGTTGCTGGCGGAAGGAAAACTGGCTTCCGGGGCGGCTGTCTGGGTGATCCAAGCAATGCTGGCTTATGAGCTGTCGGCTCAGGAAGTCGCGGAGAAAGTGGCCCATGGCGAGCTTCATTTGTTGCGGGTGCCCTATATCCCGCTAGAAGAGATATGGGTCAGGGGCAGGGAGTTGGCTCAAGCAGGGTTGGATCGCATTTGGGCGAAACGGATGGAGCGGGAAGCGTGGATTAAGCGAATCGGTGAGGGGAGACAGCCTTATCTCTATGTGATCGTCGCCACTGGGGATATTTATGAGGATGTGGTGCAGGCGAGAGCGGCGGCGCGGCAGGGGGCCGATATTATCGCCGTGATCCGCAGCACCGGACAAAGCTTGTTGGACTATGTTCCCTACGGAGCCACACGCGAAGGGTTTGGCGGAACCTTTGCGACCCAAGAAAACTTCCGGATCATGCGCCAAGCGTTGGATGAAGTGGGAGCGGAAGTAGGGCGTTATATCCGTTTGTGCAACTACTGTTCCGGGCTGTGCATGCCGGAAATCGCCGCAATGGGCGCCTTGGAACGGTTGGATGTGATGCTGAACGACGCGCTGTACGGCATCCTCTTTCGTGACATCAATATGCAGCGCACCTTGATCGACCAAGCGTTTTCACGCATGATCAACAGTTATGCGGGAATTGTCATCAATACGGGAGAGGATAACTATTTGACCACGGCCGATGCGGTGGAGGCCGCCCATACGGTGACGGCTTCCCAGTTCATCAATGAGCAATTGGCGCTCTTATCCGGTCTGCCGCCGGCGCAGATGGGTTTGGGCCACGCTTTTGAAATCAATCCGGACTTGGAGGACGGCCTCTTGTTGGAGATAGCCCAAGCCCAGTTGGCGCGGGAGCTGTTTCCGGACGCCCCTCTCAAATACATGCCGCCGACAAAGCATATGACGGGCAATATCTTTAAAGGGCACATTCAGGATGGCTTATTCAATTTGGTGAGCATCTTAACGGGGCAAGGCATCCAGTTGTTGGGCATGATGACGGAGGCGATGCACACCCCCCATATGCATGACCGGCAGTTGGCCTTGGAAAACGCCCAGTACATTTTTCGTAGTGGGCGCCATCTTGGCGAAGAAATCGAGTTCCGGCCAGGCGGGCGCATTGAGCAGCGGGCCGCCCAGGTTCTGAAGCAGGCGGGTGATCTGTTGGAGCGGGTTCGGGAAGCGGGTTTGTTTGCCGCTTTGGAGCAAGGGGTGTTCGCCGATGTGAAACGGTCGCGGTCCGGTGGCAAGGGACTTAAGGGCGTGTTGGAAAAAGAACTGGATTATTACAATCCCTTTGAAGCGGAACTACGCGAGAGATTGGGATTGCCAAAGCGGGAGGGAAGCGGGAATGAGCGTGGACTTTACCAGAGTTAAGCCTTATGGGGACACCATGAACGATGGAGTGATCCAACTCAGTTTTACGCTTCCCGTCCCGACGGGGGAAGAAGCCCGCGAAGCGGCCCGCCAGCTGGTCGCCAAATTGGGAATCGATGAACCCCAAGTGTATCACATGAAAGACCTGGGTGAAGGGTATACCTTTTTTATCGTCTATGGCAAGTGCCAAGCCTCTGTCGACTATACCCGGATCGAAGTACCCAAGGTGACCAGTGAAGTGATGGACTTTTATGAGATTAATCGCTTTATCCGGGAAGAAATCGGGCGGAAGCTGGTCGTCATCGGGGCTTGCACGGGAACCGACGCCCATACGGTCGGCATTGATGCCATTATCAATATGAAGGGATATAACGGGGAATACGGGTTGGAACGTTATCCGGAAATTGATGCGTACAACTTGGGGAGCCAAGTAGAGAACGAAGAGTTGATCGCCAAAGCGTTGGAATTGCGGGCGGATGTGATTCTCGTTTCCCAAGTGGTCACGCAAAAAGGGGTGCATGTGACCAACTTGACGGAGCTGGTGGAGTTGTTGGAAGCAGAGGGATTGCGGGAGCGGTTTGTCTTGATCTGCGGTGGTCCGCGGATTCATCATGAACTGGCGTTGGAGCTGGGATTTGACGCGGGGTTTGGACCGGGCACACTGGCGCCGCATGTGGCCTCCTACTTTGTGCAGGAGATCGCGAGGAGGGAACGGAGCCGGATTCCGCGATCGTAGAAGTCTTGATTTAAGCTCGCAAAATACGCTCGCCAAGTACGGGAAAAGGAAACTCCGCAAGCGGAGTACAGTCGTGCTAAGCCTCGCAAAATACGCTCGCCAAGTACGGAAAAAGGAAACTCCGCAAGCGGAGTACAGTCGTGCTAAGCCTCGCAAAATACGCTCGCCAAGTACGGAAAAAGGAAACTCCGCAAGCGGAGTACAGTCGTACTAAACTCGCAAAATACGCACGCCAAGTACGACTAGTAAACGGTTTTCTCCTTGTGAATGGGAGAAAACCGTTTTTGTTCAAAAAGGGAAAAGGCGTTCTTCTGGCCTTATTTTGCGCCCTTGATCAAAGTCTTTGATCCGGACGAGATAGTAAGATTGGTAATCTTCATGTTCGATGGGAAGCAGTTGAATCAAGTCCTTGTGAACCAGGTTGTCCATGGTGATCGCCGTCAGTGAGTAAGCGTAGTCCACCAACTTGGACAAACGGTAATGGGAGGTGATGAGGGACCCAGGATCAAGAGGGATCCCGAAGTATTCATCCTTCGTTAGCTCTGTGGCGGCCAAGCGGCACAATTCATAGTAAACAAAGCGTTCCTTTGGGGTTAATTTTTCCACCACATGATGGGGGACGCTAAACGCATATCGCTTCACTGCACTTCACTCCTACAAACAACTGACATTAGAAATCAAAGGGCATACCACTTGCCTTAATTTGCTGAAATGAAGAGGACTGCTCGATTTTGGAGTTATTCAGCGTTCCGTTGCTGGCGGCCTGCAACAAGGGGGCAGACGGTTCGTCAGCTTTGAGCTGGCCCATACAATAAGCAAAGAGCAGATTTTTCACCAGTCCGGAGAAGTTGATATCCTTGCGGTCAATAAACTTCAATAGTTCCAGTTCAACCGCATCTTCCGTATTAAACGAGACTTGTCGGCGTTCCCGCTTCTTGTATCCGCTCATTCACCAAGCGTCTCCTTTCCTAAGGCATAGTATCCCAAGGCATTGGCAAACTGCGGATCTTCAAAGGAGGTGGAGTAGATAAATCCGACGCGTTTAAACGGTTCCAACAGCTCTTGCGCTTTGCCGCCGATCAGTTCGACGACGTCGGTCGGGTCCCACATGCCGCCCAAATGGCCCACCAGCATGGCTGCCATCTCTTCAGGATCGGCTTCGCGCACATTATCCCAACCTTTAGGAATGGTGCCGCTTTCCCGGTCAATGAAGATGCCGTCTTTAAATGTGGCATAGTTGGTGGTGCGGGCGCCGGGGTCCACAATCCGCACCGTTCCCATCCGGCGATGAATCCAGTAGGCGGCTCCGCCTTCGATCGTGATGGCCGCTTTTTTGATGTTGATTTTGCGGTATGTACCATTCAAGATGATTTCGTGTTCGCCTTCCAATTTCGCACGCAGACGGGCCCGCTCATCATCTTTATACATATTGATCGGGACTCCCGTTACCAACTTGACATCCCCGATGGCCCCCGCTTGGAATAAGGCCGTCAGAATCAGAAGGACTGTCTCGATATTCACTTTACTTTCCGTCATCATCTGGCGGGTGAATGAACCCTCCCGTTCGGCCAATTGCCCAATAAAATAGTCTTTCCCTTGATACCGGATTTCCATATCTTCTTCCAACGTTTGAATAAAGTTGCGCTGTCTCGCTTTCGATACTTTGGAAGGGAATGCAAACTTGCGGGTTCCCACAATCGTTTTCACATATGCGCGCCCAGCATCTACTGCCACTAACATAATTTGGTGCCACCTTTCTAGGTTGTGTTGACGATCGTCATGACAGTGGTCATTCATTCATCTCTTTTGTGTACAATAGTCATGACTGTCGTCCTTTCGAATGGGTGTGGTGTGTACGATAGTCATGACTTCAGTCAGTCAATGAGCAGATGATCAGGACTATTGTCCTGACTATAGTCAATATTATAAAGCAAATCAGGTTTTTATAGTGTGAAATTATTTATAAAATGAATATAGACGCCTTTGTGAGCGAAATGTGAACAAGAGATCCGGTTTTAAGAACAACTTGTTACCATCGCGGGCCAAAAGCGGGGGAAGTGTTGGGATGACTGAACTTCCGGCTAATCATGATGGTCGGTTACCGGGAGCGCGAACCGGACACATTTTCGAACAAAACGTGAACAAGAAGTGAGAACGCTTGAAGTATAAGGAGAGATGGTTGTGTCGGAAATGTGAATGAAAAAATCTATGGTGATGGCGGAAGAGTTGGCGTAAAGCCAAGTTTTTGATTGATGGCGAGCATGGCCTGATTGGTTTCCGCAACCCGTGTCATAATCCGGCTCAGGTTATGGGCTACACCATAAGCGATGATTCGTTTTTTCAATAGAGTGGCGATTCCTTTACCCCGATAAGCCCGGGTCACGACCGTTAACCCATTGTGCCCTGTTTTCCCCTGTGTGGTGATGCAGCTTAACCCAACCCAAGCCGTCCCGGCTAAGGCCAGAAAGACTCCACCCCGCTGGGCCCAGTAGCAACGGGGATAGATATTTTTCGTGAATTCGTCATAACTTTCGAACTTGCCGGATTCGTTGCCGGGGTCATCAAGCACCCCTTCCCGCACGAGTTGGTATAAATGAAGCCTTGTTTCCTTGGAATCTGCCATTTCCGCAAGGCAATGGATGGCCACTTCAGGATGATGGAGCGAAAACGAAGGCACGGTTTTTGATAAATCCAGCGACAGAGAAAGAAAAGACATCAAATCACTCCTTATCGTAACCTTGAGAAGGCGGATGGAAAGAGGGTGAACTTGGTGTTCACATTGCCAGCAAGCCCACTCCCAGCTATCATAGCAACAAAAGAATCAAAATTGCTGTTAGGAAATATTTTCTCTATATAAAAAATACAATGACAAATGAATGAACAACCACTCATTTTTATGTTAAAATGTTAGCGAAATAGTATGAAAGCGAATTCAATCATTTATAAAGCAAGTGTGAAAGGGGAGGAAACGATGTCGCTGTTTGAACTGATCAACCTCATTTTGTTTGTCGCCGTTGCGGGTTATGCGTTTTATCTCTTCGGCTATGTGGTGTATCGCCGGTACACGTATGTCCGCTTAGGGAAGCCCGCTGATTACTCCATGGATATCAGAAAAGCGTTAGACGAAGTGTGGATCAATGTCTTTGGCCAGAAGAAATTGTTGAAGGATGCCAAAAGCGGAATCATGCACGTCGTGATGTTTTATGGTTTCATCATCATCCAATTTGGGGCGATTGACCTCTTCATCAAAGGGTTGGCGCCAGGGCACCATCTGCCTGTGCCCGCTTATCCGGCATTTACCCTGGTGCAGGAAATCACCACATTTCTCGTCTTGTTGGCCACCCTTTATGCATATTATCGCCGTTATATCGAGAAACTGCCGCGGTTAAAGCGCGGGTTGAAATCCGGTTTGGTCATCATTTTCTTGACCTCGTTGATGGCCTCCATTCTCCTGTCAGCCGCGTTTGAGAAGGTTTGGCTGGGTCATGGCCCATCTTGGGATACCCCGATCTCTTCTGTGATCGCCAGCCTATTCCTCGGTTGGATGGGCACCGGTGCGGGCCACGTGCTCTTCTATATATTCTGGTGGGTGCATGCGCTGGTCTTGTTCAGCTTTTTGGTCTATGTGCCCCAGTCGAAGCACTTCCATTTGCTGGTGGCGCCGCTCAACGTCTTTTTGAAACGGCAGCAGCCGCCGGCCAAGTTGTCGTTGGTCGATTTCGAGGATGAAAGCGTGGAAGAGTATGGTGTTGGGAAGATTGAGGATTTTAACCAGAAACAGTTGATTGATTTATACGCTTGTGTGGAATGCGGACGTTGCACCAATGTTTGCCCCGCGGCGGGGACGGGCAAGCTGCTGTCGCCGATGGATTTGCTGGTCAAGATGCGCGACCATCTGACCATGAAAGGGGCGGCCATCACCTCCAAAACACCGTGGGTGCCGGGCTTCGTCTTTGCGGAAACCAACCAATCCTCCCTCCGCTTGGCGGGGGAAGGCGAGTATCCGGTCAGTTTGATCGGCGATGTCATCACGGAACAAGAGCTGTGGGCTTGCACCACTTGCCGCAACTGTGAAGATGCGTGTCCGGTGATGAACGAGCATGTTGACAAGATTGTGGATATGCGTCGCTATCTCGTCATGACCGAAGGGAAGATGAACGCGGAGGCTTCACGGACGTTCTCCAATATCGAACGCCAAGGCAACCCATGGGGAATCAGCCGCAAAGACCGTGACAAGTGGACGGATGACGCGGACGTGACCGTACCCACGGTGAAAGAAGAAAAAGAATTTGAGTATCTCTTCTTTGTCGGTTCGATGGGGTCCTATGACAACCGCAGTCAGAAGATCAGCCGGGCCCTGGCCAAGATATTGCATCATGCGGGGGTCAAGTTTGCCATTCTGGGCAATAAGGAGAAAAACTCCGGAGATACGGCCAGACGGATGGGGAACGAGTTCCTGTTCCAGCAACTGGCGACAGACAATATCGCCTTGTTTGAGAAACATCAGGTGAAGAAGATCATTACGATCGACCCTCATGCTTACAATACCTTTAAGAATGAATATCCCGACTTGGGATTAAAGGCGGAAGTGTACCACCATACCGAAGTGTTGGCCGATTTGATCAAAGAAGGGCGCATCAAGCCGACAAAAGAAGTGAAAGAGCGGATCACCTACCATGATTCTTGTTATCTGGGCCGATATAATGGCGTATTTAGCGCGCCCCGTTATATTTTGAGCCAGATTCCCGGGGTGGAAGTGGTCGAGATGAAGCGGAACCGCGAAAACGGCATGTGTTGCGGAGCTGGCGGCGGAATGATGTGGATGGAGGAAACGGAAGGGGTGCGCGTGAATGTGGCGCGCACGGAACAAGCGCTGGAAGTGAATCCGACGATGATCGGAAGCGCATGCCCTTACTGTCTCACGATGCTGTCGGATGGAACCAAAGCCAAAGAAGTGGAAGATCAGGTGAAAACGATGGATGTGGCGGAAATTCTGGCATTGTCGCTTGAATTCCACACAGAAGCCGAAGTGGCGGACGGGGTGCACTAGGGTGCGAATGATCAATGGTTGCCAAGTGAAAGTGTAGAGGTTACCAGGATAATGACAAACCCTAGAGGAGGAAGATTTTCGCCTGTACCTTGTGGGTGAAAGCTTCGTTACTGGGAGTTGTAAATCAAGCTTCGTTAAGAACGAAGGAGAAAAGCGGGTTACCCTAAGCACGGCAGTGATTTTGCCCTCAAACTCACGAGGATGGCCCTGCGCCGGAGTTCGGCGACGAAGCGCCTTTCCCGATAAGGCGACCAAGGAACGCAGACTCAAAAATCGGAGGCCACGTTGTCAGTAAATTAGCCACTCTTAGACTGTTTTTTCATTCTCCGCTCAAAGGGAAAAGGATTGTTTTGTCTCGATTCCCTTTGAGCGCCCGGTTTATACGCCGGATACGCCATGTGGAAGACTGTTGGAGTGATTCCGGCATTTTTTGTGTAAGTCGGGTCCAAGCGAAACAAATCCGCAAACAGAATTGAATATTTTATTTGAATAGAACAATTGGATTCACTATTGTTAAAACGGGTGGGTTAAGGTAATCTGGAATTGAAGGCGTTTTCATTTTGCCGATGTGCCGAGCGAACGCTCGATAGAACGAGATTATAACCTTTGGGGGTGCCGAACATGGCAGAAACCGTGATTTTAGGAGGCGCGCGTACGCCATTTGGTAAGTTTGGTGGAGCATTGAAAGAGGTGACGGCGGCGGAGCTGGGTGGCGTTGCCATCAGAGGGGCGTTGTCCAAGGCGGGGATTCCCGATGAAGCGGTGGAAGAAGTGATCATGGGCATGGTGTTGCAAGGGGGAGCGGGACAGATCCCTTCCCGGCAAGCAGCACGCCTGGCCGGGTTACCTTGGCATGTGGCGACAGAGACGATCAATAAGGTGTGTGCGTCCGGCATGCGCAGTATCACCTTGGGTGATCAGGTGATTCGGGCGGGCGACGCCGATGTGATCGTCGCGGGCGGCATGGAGAGCATGAGCCATGCACCGTATGTATTGAAGGGGGCGCGATTTGGCCAACGGATGGGGCATGGGGAACTGACGGACCTGATGATTCATGATGGATTGTGGTGCGCGTTTCATGATGTGCACATGATCGTGCACGGAAGCCAAACGGCGAAAGAGCAAGAAGTTTCGCGCGAAGAGCAGGATGCGTGGGCGCTCAGGAGTCACCATAAGGCCCAGGCAGCCGTGGAGGCCGGGCTATTTGACGAAGAGATGGTGCCGGTGACCGTCAAGGTGAAGCGGCAAGAAGTGGTGGTGGA
Organism: Laceyella putida; assembly: GCF_042665195.1. NCBI lineage: Bacteria > Bacillati > Bacillota > Bacilli > Caryophanales > Thermoactinomycetaceae > Laceyella > Laceyella putida. The sequence continues at coordinate 233,571 of NZ_JBHTBW010000006.1, read as the reverse complement.
TCGGGATGAATCGATCCGGGCGGATACGAGTTTGGAGAAGTTGGCTGGACTTAAGCCGGTTTATGATGTGAACGGGACGATTACGGCGGGGAATGCGCCAGGAGTGAACGATGGGGCGGCCGCTCTCGTATTGGCTTCGGCCAAACGGGCGGCAGAGCTGGGGATCAAGCCGATGGCCAAGATTGTGGGGCATGCGGCGGTCGCATTGGAAGCGAAAGATTTCCCCATCACACCCGCTTACGCCGTGAAAAAATTGTTGCGGAAGCATGGCCTGACCGCTCAAGAGATCGATTTGTACGAGATCAATGAAGCCTTCGCCGCTGTCGCCCTGGCCAACATGAAATTGCTGGGAATCAACGAGGAGAAGGTGAATGTGAATGGGGGTGCGGTTGCTCTGGGTCATCCAATTGGCGCCAGTGGGGCCCGGATCGTGTTGACTTTGATCCATGAGCTGAAACGCCGGGGCGGTGGCTTGGGAGTGGCGGCTATTTGCAGTGGATCCGCGCAAGGGGATGCCATTTTGGTGAAAGTGGATGGATAGAAAGGGTGATCGATGATGGAATGGAAGCGGGTTAGTGTGATCGGAGCCGGACAGATGGGAAGCGGGATTGCCCAAGTGGCCGCCCAAGCGGGATATCAGGTGGTCTTGCTTGACACCACAGAAGAGCAAGTGCAAGCGGGAGTAAAGCGAATCGCCGATTTGTTGGCGCGCAATGTGGAGAAAGGGAAGCTGTCCGCAGAAGAACGTGAAGGGATTCTGGATCGCATCGCGACCACGACCCAACTGGAAGAGGCGGCACAGGAAGCGGATCTTGTCATTGAGGCGGTCGTGGAGAAGTTGGAAGTGAAGGCGGAGATTTTCAGGCGGTTGGATCAATGTTGCCCGAACCACACCATTTTGGCAAGCAACACTTCTTCGTTGCCGATCACGGAGATCGCCGCGGCGACGAAGCGTCCTGAACAAGTGATTGGGATGCATTTTATGAATCCTGTGCCCGTGATGAAGCTGGTGGAAGTCATCCGCGGCTTGGCCACGAGTGAGGACGTGTTCCGGTTGGTGGTGGCGGCGGCGGAACGGATGGGCAAAACTCCGGTGGAAGTGAATGATTACCCCGGTTTTGTCTCCAACCGCATCTTGATGCCCATGATCAATGAAGCCATTTATGCCGTTTATGAAGGTGTGGCCACGCCGGAAGCGATTGACCAGGTGATGAAGTTGGGGATGAACCACCCCATGGGCCCATTAACGTTGGCTGATTTTATCGGCCTGGACACCTGTCTGTACATTATGGAAACCTTGCACGAAGGGTTTGGCGACAGCAAATACCGGCCTTGTCCGCTGCTCAGGAAATATGTGAAGGCGGGATGGCTGGGTCGCAAGAGCGGTCGCGGGTTTTACCAATACAGCTAATGTGACGCATCAGGAGGGAGTGGAGAGGATGCACTTTCTGTTAAGCGAAGAACAAAAAATAATGCGCAGAATGGTGCGGGATTTTGCTGCGAATGAGATACCTCCTTTTTTGGAAGCGATGGATGTCCATGATCAGTTTCCGCGTGAGTTGATTCGCCGGATGGGGGAGGTTGGATTGATGGGGATTCCCATTCCGGAAGAGTGGGGGGGAGCCGGAGCCGACTTCTTGTCCTATATTTTGGCCTTAGAGGAAATATCCAAAGTGAGTGCCACGGTAGGCGTCATTTTGGCGGTTCATACTTCAGTGGGAACCATGCCGATTTGGAAGTGTGGGACAGAGGAGCAGAAGCGAACCTATGTGACCCGGATGGCCCGCGGGGAAATGTTGGGAGCTTTTGCCCTGACCGAGCCGCAAGCCGGGTCCGATGCGGCGCGGATTCGCACCCAAGCCCGTCTTGTCGGCGATCGGTATGTGTTATCGGGAACCAAGATGTTTATCACCAACGCGGGGGAAGCCGATGTCTATGTGACGTTTGCTGTGACTGATCCGTCCAAGGGCACCAAGGGCATTACCGCCTTTATCGTGGAAAAGGACACCCCCGGCCTCATCGTCGGCAAGAAGGAGAAGAAGATGGGGTTGGGTGGGTCCAACACCAGCACGTTGATCTTTGAAGAAGTCGAAGTGCCTGCCAGCCGACGGTTGGGTTTGGAAGGGCAAGGATATGAAGTGGCGCTGTCCAACCTAGCAGGCGGGCGAATCGGCATCGCCGCGCAGGCATTGGGGATCGCAGGGGCCGCTTATGAGGCAGCGCTCAAATATGCCAAGGAGCGCACGCAGTTTGGTCAGGCGATTGGCGGTTTCCAGGCCATCCAGTTTAAGTTGGCCGATATGGCCACCGAGATTGAGGCGGCCCGTTTGCTAACGTATCGGGCGGCCATGCTTCGTCAGCGCGGGGCGACCTGCAGGAAGGAAGCGGCGATGGCTAAAATGTTTGCTTCCGATGTCGCCATGCGTGTGGCTACGGAGGCGATTCAAGTCTTTGGCGGATATGGGTATACACGTGAGTTTCCAGTGGAGCGGTTGTTCCGCGATGCCAAAGTGACGCAAATCTATGAGGGAACGAATGAGATTCAACGGATCGTCATCGCGGATGAGCTTGTATCTGCATGAAGATTGAATAGAGAAAGTTCACCATCCAACATGAGGAGGGTAAAAAATGCAGTTTATTTTATCAGAAGAGCATGAAATGATGCGCAAGATGGTGCGGGAATTCGCTTTGAACGAAGTTGCGCCCACCGCCGCGGAACGGGATGAAGAAGAGCGCTTTGACAGGAAGATCTTTGACAAGATGGGCGAGCTCGGATTGACGGGGATTCCGTTTCCGGAAGAGTGGGGCGGAGCGGGTGCCGATTACCTCAGCTATGTGATCGCCGTGGAAGAGTTGTCCCGTGTTTGCGGATCGACCGGAGTGACCTTGTCGGCGCACATTTCCTTGGCTAGTTGGCCGATCTATAAGTTTGGCACCGATGAACAGAAGGAACGTTTTCTGAAACCGCTCGCCGAAGGGAGAAAACTGGGCGCGTATGGCTTAACCGAGCCCGGTTCCGGATCGGATGCGGCTGGGATGAAAACGACGGCGGTGCGTGACGGCGACGAGTATATCTTAAACGGCAACAAGATCTTCATCACCAATGGGGGTGAGGCGGAAATCTATGTGGTGTTTGCCGTAACCGATTCCGCCCTCAAACATAAGGGCATCACCGCTTTTATCGTGGAGAAGGGAACTCCGGGCTTTTCGATCGGCAAAAAGGAGCAAAAGCTGGGGATCCGGTCGTCGCCCACCACGGAGATCATCTTCGAGGAGTGTCGGATTCCCGTTAGCCAACGCTTGGGTGAAGAAGGGCAAGGATTCAAGATCGCCATGATGACATTGGATGGGGGACGGAACGGAATCGCCGCCCAAGCGGTGGGCATTGCCCAAGGTGCCTTTGATGCGGCGCTCGATTATGCGAAGGAGCGTAAACAATTTGGGCAAACGTTAAGCAAACTGCAGGCCATTCAATTTAAATTGGCCGATATGGCCACCCAAATCGAAGCGGCACGTCTCTTAACCTATCAGGCGGCATGGCGGGAATCTGAGGGAATCCCCTATGGCAAGGCATCTGCCATGGCCAAGTTGTACGCGGGAGATATCGCGATGCAGGTGACCACGGAAGCGGTGCAGGTTTTTGGGGGCTATGGATACACCAGGGAATATCCCGTCGAACGGATGATGCGCGATGCAAAGATCACCCAAATATATGAAGGGACGAATGAAATCCAACGCGTCGTCATCGCCAATTATTTATTGAAATAAAACCATTTCCTATAAATGACAAACCTTAGAGGAGGAAGATGACTCAACAATCGACTCCGGGGACACTTTGTCAGCAAACTCTACGATCGGTACAACCCAAGGAAGAAAGTGTTCAGTATGTGGAGGGAGACCATGATTGGGTGACCTATCAATATAAGTACTTTCACAGAATACGGGAGGCACGGCGATGGAGACATGGCTGACACAGATCAAAGCGGGTAACAAACGGCAAATCGCCCGCCTGATCAGTCGGATGGAGAATGGTGCCCCAGATAAAGAAAAATGGCTGGAAGCCCTGTATCCCCATACCGGAAACGCCCATCTTATCGGAATCACAGGTTCGCCCGGTGCCGGCAAAAGCACGCTCATCGCCGCCCTGATCCGCCTGTTGCGGCAAGCGGGGAAGACTGTGGGCGTGTTGGCGGTTGACCCGACGAGCCCCTTTACCGGTGGGGCGATTTTGGGTGACCGGGTGCGGATGACTGAGCATGCGCTGGACGAAGGGGTCTTTATCCGCAGCATGGGGAGTCGAGGGGGCTGGGGCGGTTTGGCCCGTGCCACCTCGGAGGCTGTGCGCGTCTTGGATGCGGCGGGGTACGATGTCATCCTCATTGAGACGGTGGGAGTAGGCCAAGCGGAACTGGATATCATGCATCTGGCCGATACAGTCACCTTGGTTTTAAACCCGACGGCGGGCGACGTGGTGCAAGTGTTCAAAGCCGGCATTATGGAAATCGCCGACCTTTTTGTGATCAATAAGGCGGATCTCCCCGGGGTGGCCCGGTTAAGACAAGAGATTCAGGATTTGCTGGATTTATCCAAGCATGATGCTCCATGGCAACCGCCAATCATCGAGACCATGGCAAAACAAGAACAAGGCTTGGATGATTGGTGGCAGGCGGCCGGCCGGCATTATGCGCATTTGCGGGCAAATGGCTTGCTGGTTCAGAAGCGGAAAGCGCGAATAGAAAAAGAAGTGAACGATTTGATCTTTGCCGCTTGGTGGGAACGGCTCAAAGCCCAACGACAAGACGCCCGCTTCCAACTGGACATTCAGCAAGCGGTGGACCAGCGGATCAGTCCACATGAAGTGGCGCGCCGTTGGTTAAAGGGGGAAGAACATAATTGAAGCGTAATTCCAAGCTGATTCCATCGATGATTAAGGATCAGCGCCTGATCGCGGAACGGCGGCAGCAGATCATTGAGGGGGCTGTTCGGCTGTTTGTTGAGAAGGGATTTCATAAGACCACGACAAGAGAGATCGCCCGGGAATGCGGGTTGTCCATCGGAACGATGTATGAATATATCCAAAGCAAAGAAGACGTGCTTTATTTGGTTTGTGACGATATTCACTCTGATTTGGAAAATCGTCTGCTGGAGGCGGTGACGGAGTCCGACACGGGCATCGAATCGTTGCGCAAAGGGTTGAAGCAATTGTTTCGCGTGATGGAGGAGATGCGCCCGTTGGTGCTGTTGATTTATCAAGAGACCAAATCGTTGCCGAAGGACAAGATGAGGTATGTGCTCAGCAAAGAAGAAGAGATTACGGGATTCTTTGAACGAATTTTGCAAAAAGGGCTGCAGGATGGAACGATTCGCATCGAGCCTTCTTCGATCAAACTGATGGCCCATAACATCATGGTGATGGGGCAGATGTGGACTTTCCGCCACTGGTCGCTGGGTAAGCATTATGACGTGCATGAATACACGGAAAGGCAAATGGCTTTGTTGCTGGGAGAGTTTACGTCGGGAGGGAATCGTAATGGAAACGGAAGTGATTCGACCTAAACATGCGGTTCGTTTTGTGACCGCCGCGAGTCTGTTTGATGGGCATGATGCTTCCATCAATCTGTTTCGCCGCCTGTTGCAAGCATCCGGGGTGGAAGTGATTCACTTGGGTCACAACCGTTCGGTGGATGAGATTGTGGAAGCGGCGATTCAAGAGGATGTGCAAGGAATTGCCGTGTCATCTTACCAAGGTGGCCACATGGAGTTCTTCAAGTATATGGTCGATCTGTTGAAACAGCGGGGCGCCCAGCATATCAAGGTGTTCGGGGGCGGCGGTGGCGTCATCATCCCCCAGGAAATCAAGGAGTTGGAGGCGTATGGCGTCAGCAAGATCTTTTCCCCTCACGATGGGCGGAAACTGGGTTTGCAAGGGATCATCAATACGATGGTGCGTGAAACCGATTTTCCAACGGTAAGTGAACTCACATGGGAGATCGATGCGCTTCCTGACGGGAATACGCAAGCGATCGCCCGTTTGATTACGGCGGCGGAGGAAGTGGCCGAAGCGGAAGAAGGGTTGGGCCATTTGCGCGATCAGTTAATGGCGCTGGATGCGCTCCCGCCGGTGGATAAAGTGATTCCGGTTGTGGGGATTACGGGTACGGGGGGCGCGGGGAAAAGTTCCCTAACGGACGAATTGGTGCGCCGCTTTGTTGAGGACTTCACGGATAAAAAGGTGGCGGTGTTGTCTGTCGATCCATCCAAACAAAAGACGGGTGGAGCTTTGTTGGGGGATCGCATTCGCATGAATGCGGTTCATCACCCGCGCGTCTATATGCGCAGCTTGGCAACAAGAAGGACGCGCTCCGAATTGAGTGCGGGGATCAGGGACGCCATCCGGGTGATGAAACAGGCCGGATATGATCTCGTCATCGTGGAGACCAGCGGGATTGGGCAAGGCAATGCGGATGTGGTGGGAATCAGCGATGTCTCCTTGTATGTGATGACCTCTGAATTTGGCGCGCCATCTCAGTTGGAGAAGATTGAGATGTTGGATTACGCCGATCTCGTTGCCATCAACAAATTTGACCGCAAAGGGTCAGAAGATGCCTTGCGCGATGTGAAAAAGCAATTTCGCCGCAATCACGGACTGTTCCATGCGTCCGATGAAGAGATTCCCGTGTACGGGACGATGGCCAGCCGGTTTCATGACCCTGGAACGAATCGGTTTTATCGGGCGTTAATTGACAAAATCAATGAAAAATGCTCACTCGCTTGGGAATCGAAACTGGACGGTTTCAAAGATGAGTCAGAGGCGCGCGCGATCATCCCGCCGGAGCGGACACACTACTTGCGCGAAATCGCGGCAACGGTGCGCCGATATCACGCCGAATCGGAAGAACAGGCTAACGCGGCCACCCAGTTATACCAGCTGGAAGGGGCGAAGGCGTTACTGGCGGAAGAAGAGAGTGGCCTTCGTGAACGACTCTCGGCCAAGATCAAGGAGATCGAAGCCAAGTTGACGCCTGAGAATAAACGGGCGCTGGCCGATTGGCCTAAGCTGGCACAGGCGTATCGGCAGGACGAATTCATCACCAAGGTGCGTGAGCGGGAGTTGCGGGTGCCTCTCTTTACGGAAACATTGGCGGGGTCAAAAATCCCCAAAGTGGCCCTCCCCAAAATGAAGGATTGGGGCGATTTGCTGCGTTGGCTTCACAAAGAGAACCTGCCGGGCCACTTCCCCTTCACCGCGGGCGTGTTTCCCTTCAAGCGCACCGATGAGGAGCCGAAACGGCAATTTGCCGGGGAAGGGACACCTGAACGCACCAATAAGCGTTTTCACTATCTATCCAAAAATGATCCGGCAAAACGATTGTCCACCGCTTTTGACAGTGTGACCCTCTATGGCGAGGACCCTGCGGATCGGCCCGACATCTACGGCAAAATCGGGGAATCCGGGGTGAGCATCTGCACGTTGGACGATATGAAGAAGCTCTATGCCGGATTTGATCTGTGCGCGCCCAATACCAGCGTGTCGATGACGATCAACGGACCCGCGCCGATTATTTTGGCGATGTTTTTCAACACAGCGATTTCCCAACAGCTGGATCGTTTCAGGGAAGAGCATGGCAGAGAGCCGTCGGCGGAAGAGATGGAGCGGATTAAAGGGGAGACCTTGCGCAGTGTGCGGGGAACGGTGCAAGCCGACATCCTGAAGGAAGACCAGGGGCAGAACACCTGCATTTTTTCCACGGAGTTCGCTTTGAAAATGATGGGGGATATCCAGGAATACTTTATTCGGCATGGGATTCGCAATTACTATTCGGTCAGCATCAGCGGATACCATATCGCCGAAGCGGGAGCCAATCCAATCACCCAGTTGGCGTTCACATTGGCTAACGCGTTCACCTATGTGGAATATTATTTGAGCCGCGGAATGAAAATCGATGAATTTGCCCCCAATCTCTCTTTCTTCTTTAGCAATGGATTGGATGCGGAGTACTCCGTGATTGGGCGCGTGGCCCGTCGGGTGTGGGCCGTTGTGATGAAGCGTCTTTATGGCGCCAATGAACGCAGCCAAAAACTGAAATATCATATCCAGACATCGGGTCGCTCGTTACACGCGCAGGAGATCGACTTCAACGATATCCGCACCACTTTGCAAGCCTTGATGGCGATTTATGATCAGTGCAATTCACTTCACACCAATGCCTATGATGAGGCGATCACGACACCGACCGAGGAGTCCGTGCGACGGGCGATGGCGATTCAATTGATCATCAACCGGGAGCTGGGCTTGGCCAAAAATGAAAATCCGTTGCAGGGTTCATTTATTATCGATGAATTGACGGACTTGGTGGAGGAAGCGGTGTTGAAGGAATTTGAGCGGATCAGTGACCGCGGCGGCGTGTTGGGTGCGATGGAAACGCAATATCAGCGGGGCAAGATCCAGGAGGAATCCCTTTACTATGAAACCAAGAAACATTCCGGGGAATTGCCGATCATCGGAGTCAACACGTTCGAAAACCCCAATCCGCCCGAAATGGTGGAGATAGAATTAACGCGTGCCACACCGGAAGAAAAACAATGGCAAATCAAACAGCTTCAGGCGTTTCAAGAGAAGAACCGCCGAGAAGCGCCCGAAGCGCTTGAGCGGCTGAAAGAAGTGGCCCGCAATGGGGGCAACTTGTTCGCGGAGTTGATGGAAACGGTCAAAGTGGCGAGTCTTGGACAGATAACGCATGCGCTGTATGAAGTGGGCGGCCAATACCGGCGCAACATGTAAGGGCAATCACGCAAACCCTGGAGAAGGGAGACTTACCAGCATCTTTGGTAGATGCTGGTTTTTTGTTCATCTTTCCGACGAAAAATGTTCACATTTAAACGCGGATAAAGATTATGAATCCTACGAATGAATTGAATAGGAAGATCACTCCGAATGGGAAAGGAGATTCAAATCATGTACATGAAAAAAGTGGCGGTCAGCACGGCTTTATTCTCATTGTTATTTTCACTGACGCCTGTGGCCGCATTGGCTGCTGAAGAGGCACCCGCTCCCGCCGATGCGGCGACAGAAGCGCCGATTCCGGTGAAGGAAGCAGACACACCAACCGCCACCCCGGAAAAATCAACCGAGCATACAACCAAACCGACGGAAAACAAGGAAACTTATGATCAACCGGTTACCACGCCTCCGACGCCAACCAATCCGGGATCAAATGAGCCTGAAGAGCCAACGGAAGAACCGGAGCCTAAACCAGAACCCACATTGAGCGTGAAGGCAAGCGTGGGCAAAGAGACGATCAGTGTCACCGCAACCATTTCCCACGGGGAAGAAGTGGATGGCACGTATGTCTTCCAAATGGGAGATAAGAAAGTGGAAAAAGAGGCCGTTGGCACCGAGGCGACGGCTGAATTTGCGGCCACGCCGGGTACCCACAAGATCGAAGTCACCTTTGTGGGGAAGATTGACGGGGAAGAGAAAACCCTCTCCGACAGCACCACGGTAGAAGTGAAAGATACCAAGCCGCCAGTGAAGCCCGTATTCGCCGCTGACTTGGTTGATGCGGGTGATGCGGTTCAAGTTGTCGCCAATATCAAACATGCCGAAGCGGTGGAAGGAAAGTGGTATGCGATTCTTTTTGACGCCAAAGGCAGAGAGGTAGATGCGAGAGAAGGCGGGGACAGCAGCTCTTTCACCGCTTCCTTCTCCATCGATGCGCTGGAACCCGGTGAATATACCATCATTGTCGGATTTCTCGGCGTGGTGAATGGTGAAGAAGTTGATTTTGATGAAGAGCTGTTCTTTGAAGTCGTGGAAGAGGATCCACAACCTCAGGACCCGCAAGACCCCAACAGTCCCGACCAAGGTGATGACGGGGATAAAGGAGTCAACATCGGAGACGATGGAGACGATGAGGACAGTTCGGATAAAGTGGATAACGCCAAAGGCGGTCCGCTGCCAAAAACGGACACCGCTTATCCTGTGGGTGCCATGGCGGGTGCCGCATTGCTTTCGGCAGGTCTCTTGTATACGCGTTTCCGTCGTCAAGCATAATCATTATGGATAGGAAGAAAGTCTAGCGTCCCATTGGGATGCTGGGCTTTTTGTTTGGATGGGGGCACCGTGTCGCCGCTTTTTTGCATTGGTTGGTTGACTTCAACCGTTTTTTGGATAAAATAGTTGTACGAGAAACATAGGGGTTTTGTGGACTTCGCCCTGAGGGAAGGATGTGTCCAGGTTGAAAGACAACCTCGTTTTAGAAAAGATCAAAGAAACGTCGATGGTTGATCTAGCGTACGAGTTGCTCAAGCAAAAAGGCGACGCAATGCAATATAGAGACATCATGGCGGATGTAGCGAAGAAAAAAGAGTTTACCCAAGAAGAAGTGGAAAATTACATTGCCCAACTGTATACGGAAATCAACATTGACGGGCGTTTCGTCTGTGTCGGCAGAGGAACATGGGGCTTGAGGGAATGGTATTCGACTGAACAGGCAACCGATTCCGCAGTCGCCATGAATGTGAAAGATGATTACTTGGACGATGATTTGGAAGATGAATTGTTCGAAGCCGACGATGAGGATTTTGCAAACGGAAACCTGGATGAACTGGATGAAATCGATGTGCCTTATGCCGAGGATGACGAAGCCCCATTCGAAGCGGAAGAAACATTGGATGAGGCAGACGCGGACGAAGACGAGGAAGAAGAGCTTTAATCCTTGACAAATAAAGGTACGTAAGATAAATTATTTTTTGGGCTCATTATGTACGGAAATGAAGAGCGCCCCTTAAAATTGGGGGCGCTCTTTTCTATTTTATGGAGATTAGGGGCATCCTTAGAGGTAGGAGGAAGATAAATATGGCTAAATATATTTTTGTGACTGGAGGTGTGGCGTCCTCCCTCGGCAAAGGAATCACCGCTTCCGCATTGGGACGCCTGCTCAAAAATCGCGGATTAAAAGTAACGATTCAAAAATTCGACCCTTATATCAACGTGGACCCTGGAACGATGAGTCCTTATCAGCACGGGGAAGTGTTTGTGACGGACGACGGGGCGGAGACGGATTTGGACCTTGGCCATTATGAGCGTTTTATTGATATTAATCTGAGCAAAAATAGCAACGTAACCACAGGGAAAATATATTCCGCCGTGATTAACAAAGAACGTCGCGGGGATTATTTGGGCGGAACGGTTCAGGTGATTCCGCACATCACCAATGAAATCAAAGATCGCGTGTTCCGCGCAGCTCGTGAGACGGGCGCTGACGTTGTCATCACCGAAATCGGGGGGACCGTTGGCGATATCGAGAGCTTGCCTTTCTTGGAAGCCATTCGCCAAATCAAAAGCGATGTGGGGCGCCAAAATGTCATGTACATCCACTGCACCTTGGTGCCGCTGATGAAAGCGAGCGGCGAGTTGAAAACCAAGCCGACCCAACACTCGGTCAAAGAACTGCGCAGCATCGGGATTCAACCCAATGTGATCGTTTGCCGGACGGAATATCCTTTGGCGGAAGAGATTAAACGGAAAATCGCCCTCTTCTGTGACATTGACCGCGAAGCCGTGATTGAAATGCGTGACGCCGAAACGTTATATGAAGTGCCGCTGATGGCGCAGGAACAAGGATTTGACCAAATTGTGGTCGACCATCTCGGTTTGACTTGTGGCGAAGCGGATATGAGCGATTGGATTAAGCTCGTCAATAAAGTAAAAAACTTAACGCATACCACCCGCATTGCCATTGTCGGCAAATACGTCGCGTTGCACGACGCATATATGAGTGTGGTGGAAGCCCTGCGCCATGCCGGGTTTGAACGCGATACCGATATTGAAGTGAAGTGGGTCAACGCGGAAGAAGTCACCGATCAAAACGCCGCTGACCTGTTGAAGGATGTTGACGGGATTCTGGTGCCAGGCGGATTTGGCGATCGCGGCATCGAAGGGAAAATCGCCGCCACCCGCTATGCGCGCGAGAATAATGTCCCCTTCTTGGGGATTTGTTTGGGCATGCAGATGGCTTGTGTGGAGGGGGCGCGTCATTTGCTGCAGCTCGAAGGGGCGAACAGTTCGGAAATCGACCCATCCACGCCTTATCCCATCATCGACATTCTGCCGGAGCAAAAGGAAATCGAAGAAAAAGGCGGTACCATGCGCCTCGGCCTTTATCCATGCAAATTGGAGCCCGGCAGTGTGGCCCATCAAGCGTATGGCACCGACTTGGTATACGAGCGCCATCGCCATCGGTATGAGTTTAACAATGAGTACCGTGAAGCGATGGAAAACGTGGGCTACCGTTTCTCCGGCACTTCTCCGGACGGACGCTTGGTGGAGATCGTGGAATACATCAAACATCAATGGTTTGTCGCGTCCCAGTTCCATCCGGAATTCATTTCCCGTCCTAACCGTCCACAGCCGCTCTTCCGTGGTTTTGTGACGGCGGCGTTAAATGCCAAGCTGAAAGAGCATGTGAATGCATGATTCGGATTTTGTTTTGAATAGAAAAACCCAGTTGAGTAGAGTGGTATTCTACTTAACTGGGTTTCTTTTATATTGATCACTTAGGGCGTGTCTGGCAAATTAAGTTGACCACTTATCAGACACGGCCTAGAAGCTTACGCGGCGCTTTAAGTGTGGCTGCAGCTTGAGATACAGGGGAGCGAAGATGGCGGCGACCAAAATGCCTTTGATCAAGTTGAAAGGGGCAATGCCAAACATGATTAAGGCAAATTTCTGCGAGCCGGTTACTGTCCAATGGATCAGCTTGCTATAGAGCGGGAAGAAAACGTACCAGTTGGCCGCAGTCATGACGATCGCGCTGATTACCGTGGCGGTGGCCAAGCCGTAAATCAGTCCTTTCATTTCTCCCGCTTTGCGCGCGATGATGGAGGTGACAATGACAAAGACACTGCCGGCGAGGAAGTTGGACAGTTGCCCGACAGGGATGATGCCAGTCTCGCTGCCGGTGAAGAGAAAATGAAGGAAGTTCTTGAAGAATTCCACCAGCACCCCTGCCAACGGTCCATAGAGAAGGCCGGCAATGAGCGCGGGAACTTCACTAAAATCGATTTTTAAGAACGCGGGAAAGCCGGGTAGTGGAAACTCCAGCTTTTGCAATAAAAAAGCACTTCCCGCCATTAAGGATAGAAAAATCATTTTCGTCAATGGTTGTGATCGTTGCATCAGAACACTCTCCTTAATATTGTGTCTCTGATGACAACGGGTACGAAGGTGGAAAAGTTAAAACCCCGAAGATGGCGGTTCGCATCTCCGGGGTATGGGAAAGAAAGGTGCATCAACCTGCATATTCACGGTGGGCAGACTCCCCCCTGGGTTCATGTACCTCGTTTTTTCGTACACGTCATCATCCTTCTCCCATCCAGACTATACTGTCGGCTTCGGATTTGCACCGAATCCACCGCTATCTAAGCGGGTCACGGGCTGAGGAGAACGCTTTTCTCCATCACCGCCGGTCGGGAATTTCACCCTGCCCCGAAGGATATCCCTATATCATAGTCTTCCATTCCTCGCGTTTTTATTATAAATGACTCGCCCCCGATGGGGAAGGGGATCTAAAGAATCCGCTTCAGCGTCGCCATAGTAAAGAAAATTCAGTATAATGGAATTAATCCATCGATGGGAGGTGGCTTGGATGGAGCCCAAATTGCAACACCATCCCGAACAGCCGACGAAGCGGACAGAGAAGCCGGAAACGGCGTGGCGCCATATCTTATCCTTTGTTTGGATGATTCTCTTCACTGCGATCGCTTTCTACGTGGTGGGAGAGCAAATGCTTGACCCTACGTCCACTTTCTGGGTGCTGATCATTTTGGCGGCGATTCAAGTCGCATTGCAACTCTTCACTTTCATGCACTTAAACCAAAAAGGATATGGCATCGTCATTCTTTTTTTCGCGCTGGGGTTGCTGATCGCGGTGGTGTCCGCTGTCGGTGTGGTATTGATGTAAGCGGTTGCAATGGGGTTGGGCAAGCAAAGGGTTTGCTTGCCTTTTGGCGCATGATCCTTCAGCCAAGTGGTATCCTAAGAATGGAAACCGTAACCGAGGGTGAAGTGAGGGAAGGGCAACATGCAACTAGTTCATGCGCATGAGGAACAATTGGCTGAGATCATGGAGATTTATCGCAACGTTGTACAGATGATGAACAAACAAGGGATTTACCAATGGGCCGAAGATTACCCCAATGAAGATGTGTTAAAAAACGATATCGCGAAGGGGAATCTCTATACCCTGTTGGATGAGGGACAGATCGCCGCCATTGTGGCATTGGATCAGGAATTTGAACCTGAGTATGAACAGATTCCTTGGCAAGATCAATCAGGGCGCTTCTTGGTCGTTCATCGGCTGTGCGTCAATCCGGACAACCAAGGGAAAGGCGTTTCCCGCATCCTGATGCAAGAGATCGAACGGTTTGCCAGAGAACACGGATATGCCAGCATTCGTTTGGATACGCAAATGGCCAACGAAAAGGCCATGCGGTTGTATGATGTGAATGGGTTTGAACAGAGGGGAACGTTTCATTTCCCCGGCAGTGACAAGCCCCATATGGCCTACGAGAAGCTGATTGGCTAACAGAGGCAACCTTCACGATGCGGAAGGTTGCCTCTGTTGATTGGGTTCGTTTTTTCAGCCTCGGTCCGCCCGTTGCCTCTCTTGGTAAATGGACAAGGCGCTGTATACGGCTTTGAGCAGTGGGAGCTTCGCATCCTTTGGCGCCAACTGGAGCAATGCGCCATGGAAATGGTCTGTTTCGACGGGTTCCCCTTTTTCCATATCCCTTAACATGGAGGATTTCATGTTTGGCGAAAGGGATTCGAGCGAAGCGAGGATGAGCGACGAGAGATCCGGCGAGATGGAGGGTTCGTAATGACGGGCGATGGAGATGATTTCATCCAAAAGCCCTCGGTACGTTTCCTTGCCGCAAGGGGATTCGAATATGGGTCCGATGCTACTGTTCATCAAGCATGTCATCCCGCTCATCGCGCTGATGAATATGTATTTTTTCCACATTTCCACGCTGATTTGTTCGCTGGGCCGGGCGTGGCACTTGGCATGCTCAAACAGTGCGGCGATTGCTTTTACTCTATCTGAAACTTTGCCATCTAATTCGCCGAAAACAAGGTCGTGCGCCTGGCTGTATTGTTCCACTTCTCCTTGCGCGTTTAGGGTTGACTCAATAAAGCACAGACCGCCCAGGATTTTGTCGGAACCAAAACGTTCTTGCAAAAGTTTAATATGCTTTATGCCATTGAGCAGGGGCAGAATCGTCGTCTTTTCTCCGACATATGGAGCCAGGTCACGCAGTGTCTGCTCCAAATGATAGGCTTTAACGGATAGAAGAATAAGATCAAAAGATGGGGCGTCTTGACCGGCGAGGAGCGTTTGCACTTTCAACCTGGCGTCGCCGTTCACGCTCTTGATCACCAAGCCATGGCGATCCAATTGCTCTTTCCTCCGCTTGCGCACCAAAAAGGTGACATCTTCCCCCTTCTCCGCCAATCTGCCGCCATAATAACCGCCGACCGCGCCAGCGCCAATCACTAATACGCGCATCAACATCATCCTTTGCTGTGAGATTGATTCGGGTTTTCCGTTAATTATCGTAATGCACTTGCACACTCATGTCTTTCATAAACGACTCAAATTGGTAAGGGACACTGTGGAGCCCGAGCGCATGCCAACCGCGGCTGGGCTCCCACCGCAGGTAAACCTGAACCGCCTCCATGATTTTCTTCCTGTCCTGTGGGTTGATGAGCTTCAAGGGAACCACTTTGACCGGCAGCCGGTATTTGGTAAAGCGCGCTTTATAAATGGAGAGAAAATAAACCGTATCGATGGGCTTGATCTTTCCTTCTTGTTCATATCGCGCCATCATTTGCCCCAAAAACGCGTGATCGCGGTGATAATCAAAACGGCTCATGGTCCTGAAGATGGCATGGGGATAACGGGACAAAAATTCATCATACACTTGGCGCACAGCTTGTTCCGTAAAGCGTCCGTTGATCAAGTCATACACATGCACGTGATTTCTGGGGATGCCGAGGTGGTCCGCTACCGCATGAAATTCTTTGACACGGTCCCGGGCCAGATCTTCGGTGCTGTAATACCCATCCGGATCATTGATTTCGTTGGCGCTGTGGTAAGTATTGTGCCAAACGCAATAGACGGGGATCTTGATCACTTTGCCCTTTTTCGTCACCTCACGAAAACCATTGATCACAAAGCGGGCGCCACTATGCTCTCCACGGCTCATCAGCACGAGGTGGATATCATAGCCCATTCGTTGGTGGTTGACGATATCCGGGGCCATTGATAACACTTCGTCATCTGCATGGGGCACAAAATAGATGACCACGGGCTTTGGTTTTGGCTTTTCGGTATGGACGATGCGGGGCGCGGGCCGGTTTTGCGCAGACACGATTTTGCCAAGAGAGACGCCAAGGATGGCTAATGTGATGAAAGTGAAAGTCAAAAAGAACGTCATCCCACGCTTTTGTTTCAATCCAGCTCGATTCATGCCCATCTTCCTTTTCCCCCAAAACAGATCAAGTATTCCGTTAACCGGATTAGGGGTAAAATTCAAAAACTTATCATTATTAATCATAATCCATTTCTAGGAAGAGGGGAATGACAAATCATGACAAAAAATCGTGCTCATTTGATCAAAAACATGCAGGAAACGGAAACAAGCCTTTCGTGGCGGCGTCAAATTCAACATCCGCCTTCATGAACCGAAGCCTGGTAAGCTTCAACGGGCACTGCATAAAAAAGAAGTTCCCCTCTGTTGTTGCTCGGGAACTTCTTTGCTTCAATAATGCATGACCATGGTTTTATCTTGGAAATAAGAATCAAATTGTTGCGGAACGCTATGGTAACCAAGTGCCCACCAACCTTGTTGAGGCTCCCATAAGCTATACACTTCCGCCGCATGCTGGAGACGTTCGCCGTCTTCTTTCGTCATCGGCCCCACTTTCAGCAACTTCACGGCAAGTTGGCCGTACTTGGTGAAGCGGGATTTATAGATTGAGAGGAAATAAGCCGTATCCGTGGGCTTGATTTTCCCTTCTTTTTCATACTCCATAAGAACCTTGCCCATCATGGCATGGTCAGGATGATAATCGTATGGACTCAACGTGCGGAAGATCGCATGGGGATAGCGCGAGAGATATTCGTCATAGATGGCGCGAAGCCCCTCTTCCGTAAAATGGCCGTTGACCAAGTCATAGGTATGAGTGTTTTCCTTGGGAACGCCCAAGCGTCGGGCGACTTCATAGAATTCGCGAATCCGTGCCTCGCCAAACTCTTTCGTATCCACATAATGATCCGGATCATTCAATTCATCGGCGCTGTGATAGGTATTGTGCCAACGGCAGAATACGGGGTTCTTCACTTTCTTTTTCCCTTGCCACACTTCCCGGAACCCGTTGATCACGAAGCGAGCCCCGCTGTGTTCTCCAGGACTGGCCAGAACGAGTTGAATCTCATAACCCATGCGCTGGTGATTCACGATATCAGCGCCCATGGCAAGCAGTTCATCGTCCGCGTGCGGCACCAAATAGATCGCGACGGGTTTGGGTTTGGGGGTGCTGGTATCAACGATTTTTTGGGGTGTGTTCTCTGCGGACACAACAGACACCAATGAACATCCCAACAAGGAAAGAGTGAGGATGGAGAAGGCAGCGAATAGCTTGAGCCGTAAGCTGATTTTGCGATAAGACTGATTCATGCCCATCTTCCTTCATTTCTAAATTTATATATGATGATAGCGATGCTATGTTTAAGGAAGAGAGATTAAGTCTACTCAATCATAATACATTATAAAGGGAATGGCGATGACAAGATAATGACAATAAATAAGTTTATTATTAAACAAACATAGGCCGTTCTCATTTGCTGGAGAACGGCCTATGTTTCCAAACGTTGCTTCAGACATCTCAGTTGCTTGATATGGTTGGTTCGGGTAGGCAGAAAGGTGAGAAATTCCTTTGGTTTCGCAATCACCGTGCGGGAATGGACGGCGCAATTCAAGTGCAACCGGCAACTTTGGGTGGTCAGCGGTTCCAAACGATAGATTGTTTCTTCGATGAGGGGGCCATTGTTTAATCTCAAGCCATAAACATGGGGTTGATAATATTCAACCACTTCCCCATCCAGTTCCCACTCGGTTTTGCCGTTACGGTAAGTTTGGGTGAACCGGATTCCAACCGGATTTTCCGGATTGTACAGTTCCAGCCATTTTGTCTCTTTCAGTCCCGTTTTCCATTGTTGTTGTTTTTGAGGGTCTACCAACCAATCAAATGCTTCTTTGATGGCGACGTTTAATTGGATTTGATAGGTAAAACGCATGGTTCTCCTCCTTCATTGCTGGGATCGATCCGGTATGGCGCCACCGGGGACAAATCGGACCTGTGCATCCTTAAATAGATTACCATGTTCGTGATTTGATATAAAACCTGAAAACATGGGAACGATTTTTATATTTTTGTGAGCGAGAAAACCCCTGGATTTATCTATGGAATGAGGGCAAGTATCGGACGAGGGAGGGTTCATCCCTTTCGTAAGCCCACTCCTTTTCGACCTTTAGGTATTTTGAATAATTGTTTTAAAAATAAGAAATAAGTGACTGAATTGCGAACTGTTCAAAGTGACCGAAATATCGTAATATGATTGTGAGGATCATGTTGTTTTTGTCCAAAATAGCGATGGATTGGATTGCCCAAGAATTCCCTTCGTTCACGCATGGGGAGTGTCAAATTTTTTCAGTTCTTTGCAGGAAATAGAGTTACAGATAAAAAATAATAGTCATATATATTCACCTGGATTAACCTATTTGCCCATTATGAGAAAATTCAGGGGGAAGGGAGGAGATCATGGCTAATGGCAAATAAGAAGGTGTTGGTGGTCGATGACCAATATGGGATTCGATTACTGCTCAAAGAAGTATTTTCCAAGGACCAAATACATATTTATCAAGCATCCAATGGGAAACAAGCGCTGGAGATCATCCAGAAGGAAAAACCAGATCTCATCCTGCTTGATATGAAAATGCCGGGAATGGATGGCTTGGAACTGCTCCGCCGTCTACGCAAGTTCGATACCGAGGCCAAAGTGATCATGATGACGGCTTATGGGGAATTGGACATGGTGGCCGAAGCCAGTCGTTTGGGGGCGCTCACTCATTTCACCAAGCCGTTTGACATTGAGGAATTGCGTTCGGAAGTGATCCGTCAATTGGCTTCCTAATCAGCGGGGGAAAGAGGGATGCACCATGATTGAAACCAAAATCCGCTTGCGCCTCAGCCAAGCAGATGCGCATTATGGCGGGAATTTAGTTGATGGCGCCAAGATCATGTCGCTGTTTGGCGATGTGGCCACGGAGATTTTGATCCGCCACGACGGGGACGAGGGCCTGTTTGTCGCTTACGATATGGCGGAGTTTTTGGCTCCGGTTTATGCCGGTGACTTTATTGAGGCGATCGGCCGCTTGGAGAAAGTCGGGAATACCAGTAGGAAAATGTCGTTTGAAGCTTACAAAGTGATTGAAGCGGGGACAGATCCCGCCCGCCCGTATGTTGCGCGCGTACTTCAACAGCCCCTTTTGGTTGCCCGTGCTTCCGGCACGTGTGTCGTACCAAAAGGAAGATAGGCTGGTTTTTTTTGTGTTGGGAGGGAGATGAATCATGCAAAAGTTAGTGATCACAGCGGCGCTGGTAGGAGCGGAAGTGACCAAGGCGGATACGCCCCATTTGCCGGTGACGCCGGAAGAGATAGTGGCAGCGGCGGTGGAGGCGCATGAAGCGGGCGCCTCCATCATTCACCTTCATGTGCGGGATGCGGAGGGAAAACCGACGCAAGATAAGGCCGTATATCGGAAAGTGATGGAGGAGATCGAGCGGCAAACCGATGCGATCATTCAAGTTTCCACGGGCGGGGCGGTCGGCATGTCACCGGAGGAACGAATGCAACCGCTGTCACTCCGTCCGGAAATGGCCACGCTCACGACAGGCACGGTCAATTTTGGCGATGGGGTCTTTATGAACACGCCAGAGCAACTGCTGTTGTTTGCGGAGGAGTTTGAGCGGTATGGCGTGCGTCCCGAATTTGAGGTTTTTGATGTGGGCATGGTGGCCAATGCGATGCGTTTGGTGGAGCGCGGATTTTTTACGGGACATCTTCATTTTGATTTCGTGATGGGGGTGCCCGGAGCCATTCCTGCAACGGCGGAAAACTTGTTGCACTTGATCCGGCAGTTGCCGGAAGGGGCCACCTGGAGCGTGGCGGGAGTGGGTCGCGCCCAGTTGCCAATGGCAACACTTGGCATTCTTTTGGGGGGGCATGTTCGCGTGGGATTGGAGGATAATATTTATTATAGAAAAGGGGAGTTGGCCACCAACACCCAATTGGTGCAGAGAGTGGTGCGGTTAGCCGAAGAGTTGGGACGGAAGATTGCCTCGCCCCAGGAAGCCCGGCAGATGCTCCATCTGACACGGAGTAAATTTTATTAATTAGTGATTACCCATTTTGAATCTGTAGTGATATAATGTCGAATTGACGAAAATAGTTTACTTTTAGAAGGAGGCTATCATATGCCGCTCGTGTCAATGAACCATTTTTTACCTCGCGCCAAACAAGAAGGGTTTGCTGTGGGGCAGTTTAATGTAAATAACCTGGAATATTTCCAAGCGATTATCGAAGCTGCCAAAGAAGAGCGCTCTCCGCTGATTTTCGGTGCGAGCGAAGGTGCCATCCGTTACATCGGACTGAATAACGTCGTTGCCCTCGCCAAAGTGGCTGCTGATGAATCGGGTCTGCCTGTCGCTCTGCACTTGGACCATGGCAGCAGTTTTGATGTAGTAATGAAATGTATCCGCGCCGGTTTCTCCTCCGTGATGTTTGACGGTTCCCACTACTCGTTTGAAGAAAATATCCGTTTGACCAAAAAAGTGGTAGAAGCTGCTCATGCTGTCGGTGTTTCCGTTGAAGGTGAGCTGGGCACCATCGGCGGGGTGGAAGATGACCTCGATGTGGCGGAAGAGGATGCAACCTTGGCCAATCCGGAAGAAGCGATTCGTTTCTGGGAAGAAACCCGTGTGGACGCGGTGGCAATCGCAGTCGGTACCGCTCATGGTATGTACAAAGGCGAGCCGAAAATCCGCTACGACATCATCGAAAAAGTGGCCAGCAAAATCGAGGCGCCGATCGTATTGCACGGGGGTTCCGGTGTGCCGGATGAATCCATCAAAAAAGCGATTTCTTATGGTGTGGGCAAAATCAACGTAAACACCGAAAACCAAGTGGCCCAAGTGCAAGTGATCCGCGAATTGCTCGATAAAAATCCCGATATGATCGACCCACGCAAATACTTAGGTCCTTCTCGTGAAGCGATTAAAGAAGTAGTCAAAGGCAAAATGCGCCTGTTCGGAAGCTCCGGCAAAGCGTAAGTTTATCGTCAAATTTGGCAAGAATAGGTTTAACCCAAAACTCAGCTTCAAAACAAAGGGGTTGGAGTCGTCAACGACTCGCCGCCTACGTTGATAAGTAGATGGGAGCTTGTAACGATCCAGTCGTAGAAACGTTTTTTGACTCCGGCCTTCCATTGATGTTGCATCAGTGCAGGTTGACAGCAAAGGTACTCATCGGTTTTCTCTTGCCATTCCCATTCGGCACATATGTTCGATGTTCCTGCACTATAAAAATGTTGTTGCTCCAAGCTCCTTACAAAGGGGATGCCGAGCAATGTCACCATTCCTTCTCGACCTAAGAAGTCGAGGTATGATCCCTGGGAGGCGATTTTGATGAAGTTTTTCTTGGATACCGCCATTGTGGATGAGATTCGCCAAGTGAACGAATGGGGCTTGCTGGCTGGGGTCACCACCAATCCCAGCTTAGTGGCTAAATCCGGGCGGGTCTTTGAAGAAGTGCTCACCGAGATTCTCGCGATTGTGGATGGGCCGGTCAGCGCCGAAGTGATGAGCCGTGAGGCCCAGGGCATGATCGAGGAGGGTGAAAAGTTTGCCCGTCTTTCGGAAAATGTGACTATCAAAATTCCCATGACCATTGAGGGATTAAAAGCGGTTCACCATTTTTCCAAAAAAGGGATTAAAACGAATGTGACCTTGATTTTCTCAGCGAACCAAGCGCTCATGGCCGCTCGGGCTGGGGCTACCTTTGTCAGTCCCTTTGTCGGGCGACTGGATGACATCAGCCAAGAAGGCATGCAATTGATTGAGCAAGTAGCCACCATATTTGACATGCATGATATTCCCACTGAAATCATCGCCGCCAGCATCCGACACCCGATGCATGTGACGCAAGCGGCCCTTGCCGGTAGCCATATCGCCACGCTGCCCTACAAAGTGTTGGAACAGATGGTGCGCCATCCCCTGACAGATCAAGGGATTGAGAAGTTTGAAGCTGATTGGAAAAATGCATTGAAAGGCTAATGAATCAAACCATCGTTGGTACGAGGTATGATTTCTATCGATTTTACTATGGCGTGTCTGATAAATAAGTCGATGGCTTCAAAACCGTTTTCCTCGTCGCTTCACTTGTCCTTCGGTGCTCATCGGGAAAAGGTTTTTCCGCTGCCTCCCATTGGTTAACTTGATTTGCCAGACACGCCCCAGCCTTTCTTGGCGAGCGTATGATGCGAGCTTAGGTCAAGTCGGTACTCCGCATGACGGAGTTTCCATTTTGTGTGTTTGTGGCTAGCCCAATCGTTTGCTGAAGCAAAGGGTTGTTTGAGCTGATGAGCGATTGGGCATACCAATGAATAGAGACAACTTGAACTGGAAAAAGAATCTTGTTCTTCTTGGAAAAGGATTTTCCGCTTGAGGAGCGAAGATATTTCATATAGATTCACAAGTGAAACAAATGTTTATGAACATCTCTCTTTGTTTTCTGCTAAATTAAAGTAGTTGGGGGTACTAATGAAAGGTTAAAGCGTTAACGGTTACTGGGCAGAAACTTTTTCCCTTCTGTCTTCTTACAACCTACCCTTAATCCGGACTTTCCAAGGATCTCCTGTGAACATTTTCCTCTCTACCAACATCGGCGCGAGATTGTTGTGCCGTCGTAAAATCATTTGCCATTTCCCCTTATCACCATGTGAGTCAATTAAATCAGGTGCAGACCATAACGGGACCATTCGAAGCAAGGAGTGGTAACCAATCCCGCTTCTTTTCTGTCGTCATCGTAGCCGATTCGCAAGCGGTGAAATCCGGCTTGCTTGTTAAGAGCGCGACAGGAAGACAAGGATTCACCTCCGTTTGCCGTGAGCGGCTGATAGATTGGAAGATTGGAAGATTGGAAGATGGGAGTGTCACATGTTCGACAAATGTGTTACTCTAATCATATACTTGTGACATACTAATGTGTGAGGGGATAACTTATGGCAATGATGGAACGAAGCTTAACGATGGAACTGGTTCGGGTAACGGAAGCGGCAGCACTTGCCTCCGCACGCTGGATGGGCTTTGGCAAGAAAGATGAAGCCGATGGAGCAGCGACTGAGGCGATGCGCAAGGTGTTTGATACCATTCCGATGCGGGGCACAGTCGTCATTGGTGAAGGGGAAATGGATGAAGCGCCGATGTTGTACATTGGGGAGCGCCTCGGATTGGGTTATTTGCCGGAACTGGATGTGGCGGTGGACCCGCTTGAAGGAACCAACATCGTCGCCAAAGGGCTATGGAACGCCATCTCCGTTGTCGCGGTGGCTGATCGGGGATGTTTGTTGCATGCGCCCGACATGTACATGGATAAGATTGCGGTTGGACCGAAAGCGGTCGGATTGGTCGATCTTGACGCACCAGTGATTGACAATTTGAAAGCGGTGGCACGGGCGACAGGGAAGGATATGGATGATCTTGTCGCAGTCGTGCTTGATCGTCCTCGTCATGCCAAGTTGATTGAGGAGATACGAAATGCCGGGGCTCGGATCAAGCTCATTCCCGATGGGGATGTGGCGGCGGCGATTCATACGGGATTTCCGGATACGGGAGTCGATATCTTGTTTGGTTCTGGGGGAGCGCCAGAGGGAGTCTTGGCCGCGGTGGCGCTCAAATGCTTGGGCGGTGAGATTCAAGGACGTTTGCTGCCGGAAAATGAGGAACAGGTGGAGCGCTGTCTGAAAATGGGCATTGAAGATCCCAATAAGGTGTTGCGTATGGAAGATCTCGTCAAAGGGGATGATGCCATCTTTGCGGCGACAGGGGTAACCGATGGGGAGTTGCTGAAAGGTGTGCGTTATCAAGGGAGCTTAGCCAAAACGCATTCGTTGGTGATGCGTGCGAAAACAGGAACCGTACGTTTTATGGATGGTACCCATCGACTTGAGAAAAAACCAAATCTTGTTTTATAATACCCTTCTTCCTCTTTTTATCCGGAGGGAGGGATGAAACTAAAATCGAGTGGTGATGGTACCCATGGAGCTCACCTTGAGCGAATTGGAGAATCGCCGGTTGGTCGACTTGTACAAACTGGCAAAAGAATATCAAATTCCTTATTATTCGCAGATGAAAAAGAAAGAACTGATTTTTGCTATTTTGAAAGCCAAGGCGGAGCAAGATGGTCTGATGTTTATGGAAGGCGTGCTCGATGTTTTGCCTGAAGGGTACGGCTTTTTGCGTCCGATCAATTTCCTCCCCTCTTCGGAAGACATTTACATTTCCGCTTCGCAGATACGCCGCTTTGATCTGCGTTCCGGTGACTTGGTGTCGGGGAAAGTGCGCCCGCCCAAAGAAAATGAACGCTACTTCGGCTTGCTTCATGTGGAAGCGGTCAATGGTGAAGATCCCAACATTGCGGCTGAGCGCTTGCACTTTGCGGCATTAACGCCTCTCTACCCGGAACGGCGCATGATCCTGGAGACGACGGCGGAGCGGATATCCACACGGATGATGGATCTGATTGCGCCGGTGGGTTTGGGGCAACGCGGCTTGATTGTGGCCCAGCCCAAGGCCGGAAAAACCATGTTGTTGAAAGAGATCGCGAACAGCATCACTGAGAATTATCCAGACATTGAACTGTTTGTGCTGTTGATTGACGAGCGTCCTGAAGAAGTGACCGATATGCAACGTTCCGTCAAAGCGGAAGTGGTGAGTTCCACTTTTGACGAACTCCCTGAAAACCATATCAAAGTGGCCGAATTGGTGTTGGAGCGGGCGCAACGTTTGGTCGAGCATAAGAAAGATGTGGTGATTCTGCTCGACAGCATCACCCGGTTGGCCCGGGCGTATAACTTGGTTATTCCGCCAAGCGGCCGCACGTTGTCCGGGGGGATTGATCCGGCGGCGCTCCATCGTCCCAAACGTTTCTTTGGGGCGGCCCGCAATGTGGAAGAAGGCGGAAGTCTGACGATCTTGGCGACGGCATTGGTTGAAACGGGTTCACGCATGGATGATGTGATCTATGAAGAATTTAAAGGGACGGGAAACCTGGAGTTGCATCTGGATCGCAAGTTGGCCGAACGCCGGATTTTCCCCGCGATCGATATTCGCCGATCCGGCACACGGCGTGAAGAATTGCTTATGAGCAAGACGGAGTTGGAAAAACTGTGGGCTTTACGAAAGTCGATCAACGATACGCCGGATTATGCGGAAGCCCTTGTCAAACGTTTGAAACATACGAAAACCAATGAAGAATTCCTTAACTCCTTAGAGCTGAAATCTCCTCGTCAAACCACGCCCGTTTCCTAAACTTCTCATTTCTTGACATATCAATCAGATACCTCACATAAAGATGAAACCGGGTGGGTTATACACCCTACACTTTCATCTTTTTGTGAGGTGCTGACATGTCTTCCAAACGTGCATTGTTGGCTTCTTCCCTCGCTGTTACCACATCGGCTTCTTGGATGTTTGGAACAGACAAACATCCGGTTGTCTCCGCGGAGATGCTGGAGGGGGCTGATGCGGACCCGGAGCAGAAACAGATAGCTGAGGAAGCGATCTATCAATATCTTAATCCGGTTGTGGCGGTGGCTGAAGGGAATTTGGCTGCCAGGGTGGAGACCAAACCGCTGGTATATCAAGTCAAACAAGGGGACACGTTATTTCAGATCGGCCGGTTCTTTGGCATTGACTATCAAGTGATTGCCCAAATGAACCAGTTACCCGATCCCGACCGGTTAGACATGGGGCTAAAGTTAACCATTCCCCTTACCAAAAAATGGGTCAGACTCAAGCAAGGGGATTCGATTGGGCGGTTAGCCAAAGAGTTTCGGACGACGCCTGACTTGATCCGCTATCTCAATCCGGAACTGTACGATGCCGAACTCACTTACATCGGTCAATTGATTGCCGTTCCCATGCCATTGGCGGATCTGCCGAAGCCATTCAAACTGGTGCCCAAAGATCATAAGCGCTTCTCTCGATTGGCGACGACACCCGCATTGCGGCCGCCTGGGGCATTTGTGTTCCATTGGCCCGTCACCGGACAGGTTACAAGCAATTTCGGTTGGCGCAATGGTCGACAACATAAAGGGATCGATATCTGGAGCCCCGCCAAACAGAAGGCGGAGATCCATGCCTCGCTCAGCGGTGTGGTCATCCAAGCGGGATACGCAAATGGTTACGGAAATTTGGTGGTGGTGGAACATGGGGGTGGCTGGGTCACATATTATGCGCATCTAAGCCGGATTACGGTGGGGAAAGGTGAGCAGGTCGCCACAGGTCAAGTTTTGGGCTATATGGGCATGACGGGCCGGGCGACCGGATATCATTTGCATTTTGAAGTGCGCAAAGAAGATAAAGCGATTAATCCGCTGCGTGTCTTAAGATAATGGGTATTCATCCATCCTTTGTGAACAGACATCACCTTGCCTCCAACCGCTAACCATGCTATAATGTTGCAGTGATTTTCAAGAAATTGTGCGAATAACTTCTCCGCATTCGTGCGGGGAGTGAGTCACAGATGGAATGGCTAGGAAAAGAGGTGAAAAGCATGAAAGCAGGAGTTCATCCGGCATACAGAATGACGACTGTTACCTGTGCATGTGGAAATACATTTGAAACCGGATCTACCGTTGAGAACTTGAAAGTGGACGTATGTTCCGAATGCCATCCTTTCTTTACCGGTAAACAAAAAATGGTAAACGCGGGTGGTCGTGTAGACCGTTTCAAAAAGAAATACAACCTCAAATAATGAGATGGTTGGCCTTCAAAATGCCAGGCAAGCGGAACGTTGGAAGCTTGCCTTTTTTGTTTGGGAGAATCGATCCAGGGGTTATCCTGGATTTTTTTGTTGCGGCAAAACTTGTAACTATCCGTTTGCGATGAGATCGGTTAAAATGACATTTTGTAACGAACACGAACGGGAGGAACGAGAGTGAAAAGCGAACGGCTTTACATCAAGCGCCAAGGTTGGATCGAGATCGTCTGTGGAGGCATGTTTTCGGGGAAGAGTGAAGAGTTGATCCGCCGGATTCGGCGTGCCAAAATCGCCAAGCTACACGTCATGGCATTTAAACCGGCCATCGATGATCGCTATCACAGCGAGGCGATTGCCTCTCATAATGGATTGATCGCAGATGCCCAACCAGTCAAAAGCGCTTCAGAGATTATGTCGCTGATCACGCCGGAGGTGGATGTCGTCGCAATCGACGAAGTCCAGTTTTTTGAGCCGGAGATTGTGGAAATCTGCCAAGACTTGGCCGATCAAGGAAAACGGGTGATTTGTGCGGGCCTTGATCAAGATTTCCGCGGGAAGCCTTTTGGTCCCACCCCTTTCTTACTCGCGGTTGCGGAGTATGTGACCAAGCTGCAAGCGATTTGTGTGATATGCGGTGCTCCGGCCAGCCGAACCCAACGGCTGATCAATGGCCGGCCCGCAGCGGTGAATGACCCGGTGATCCAAGTGGGGGCATCTGAACAATATGAAGCGCGTTGCCGCCATTGCCATGAATTGGTTGTGCGTTGAATGAAAAATCTCAACACGCCCGCAGGCTGGTGTTGAGATTTTTTGTGCCCCTTGCCGTTATGCCACCAACATGAGAACCAGGCCAAGGGTGATGTTATATGTAGCGTGGATGACCATGCTTAACGTCGTATTGACCCTGTTGCGGGCAAAGGCGAGGGCCAACGCCACGAAGAAGATCATCAGGGTGGAGAGGCTCAATCCATAGTTCGCGTGAACCAAGGCGAATAAGATGCTGGTGTAAATCACGCCAAACCGTGGCAGGAGCGCCCCGCGAAAGATGATTTCTTCACCCAAGGCGGCGGCCAGTCCCAGGGTCAACACGCCGGGGATGGACCCGAAAAGAGGGCCCAACATTTTGTTGGTCAACTCATCAACGTTCTGGTCGACGACGGGGCCGAAATGCGTTTCCACCAAAGTGATGATGGCTGGCAATAAGGTGAGCGCCACCCCGATGCCCACGCCCGCAAGGACTTGCTTGGATGAGAGGGGACGCAAGCCCAGGCGGTCCAGCGCTTCTCTCCAGGAACGGCGGGATAGCCAACCGATCCCGATGAATCCGAGCATGGCAAATAAGACGTTTTGCGACCAGATCGAAGCGAACGTGTAGGCGGCTTCGACGGTGGGTGCCGTTGCTTCATTGATAAGACTGAGCCCGATGGCCACGGTGATGAGGATTTGCATCCAGATGACCATGCTGAAGGACAAGGCCATCGTTTGCACCCGATGGGCGGGATCTAAAGGAAGCCACCTGGCCAGGTATCGGCGGATGGCCGGGATGAGAAACAGGATGCCCAAAAGAGAGGGAAGCCATAAACCCAACCCAATGAAATCATGTTGTTTGACAAAGTGCGCGAGGACGCGTTCCGAGTAGATCCCCTCAAGTGAACGGGCGAACTGTTCGCCTTGGAAATGCGCGATAAGGCCGAATAAGAAGGTGATAACAAAACCAAGGCCGAGCAGCATATAAAGAATAAAGGCAAATTCTTTGCCCCGTCCCGGATTTGTCGCGCAGCGTGGGCGTTCGGCGAGATTGGCCAGATAGAACAAAGCGATTATCGGGCCAAACATCACAAGATTTTCTAATATCGCTGTAGTGGCTTCGATCATGGTTTTGTGTTCTCCCTTTAATTTTTCTGTCATTTCCTTTCATCATAACATTATCATCTGAAGGATGTCTTTGGTTTCTTCCAAAAAAGGGTTGGGTTATGGTACAATCAAATGACGCGATGAGGGAATCGGATAACATTTAGCGTTTGCAAAATGGCGGGGATCAATGAACGGAAGCGAGGGGCTCGTATCCAACGCGACAGCGGACCGCCATGGGCATCGATTAATGATATATGGGAGTGAGAGCAGTGTTAGATCGTTTGGAGGCGATTCATCAGCGCTATGAAGAACTGAGCCGCTTGCTATGCGATCCCGAAGTGATCAACGACAGCAAGAAATTGCGGGAATATTCCAAGGAACAATCGGGATTGGAAGAGAAAAACCAAGCGTATCTGGAATATAAAAGCGTGGTTGAACAATTGCGCGACGCAAAGGCGATGTTGGAAGAAAAGCTGGATGACGAGATGCGCGATTTGGTTAAGATGGAGATTGATGAGTTATCTGAGCGCAAGGAAGAGCTGGAAGAAAAAATCAAAATTCTTCTCTTGCCCAAAGACCCCAATGATGAGAAAAACGTGATCGTGGAGATCCGCGGGGCCGCCGGTGGTGATGAGGCGGCGCTGTTCGCGTCCAACTTGTACCGGATGTATACCCGTTATGCGGAGCGCCAAGGCTGGAAAGTGGAGCTGCTGGAAGCCAATGCGACGGGGTTGGGTGGCTTTAAAGAGGTGGTCTTCTCCATTCAGGGGCGTGGCGCATACAGCCGCTTGAAGTACGAAAGCGGCGCCCATCGTGTGCAACGCGTACCCGAAACGGAATCAGGCGGACGAATCCACACTTCGACGGCGACGGTTGCGGTGTTGCCGGAGGCGGAAGAAGTGGAAATCGAGATTCATGAGAAAGACTTGCGGATTGATACCTTCTGTTCCAGCGGGCCGGGGGGGCAGAGCGTAAACACGACGCAATCAGCGGTGCGGATCACCCACATTCCAACAGGGATCGTGGTTTCTTGCCAAGATGAGAAATCGCAAAACAGCAATAAGGATAAAGCGATGCGTGTCTTGCGGGCGCGCCTGTACGACATCAAGCAACAGGAGGAGAACGCCAAACTGGCCGACGCCCGTCGCAATGCGGTGGGGACGGGTGACCGCAGTGAACGGATTCGCACTTATAACTTCCCGCAAAGCCGGGTGACGGATCATCGCATCGGCCTGACCCTGCATAAGTTGGACTTGATTTTGGATGGCGATTTACAGGAAGTGATCGATGCCTTGATCCTGCATGAACAGACCGAGCTGTTGCAAAAAGCGGCGCAGTGAACCGAGTAGCCGAAGGAGTCAGAGGGATGGAAACAGGATATACGATTCAGGAAGCCTACCGTCGGGCTTCTTCTTTTTTACAAGAGCGCGGTGGTGGGGAGAGTGCGGCATTTGAGGCGGAGTTGCTGATGCGGCGATTGCTCGGGATGGATCGGACGCGATTTTTTGCTCGTTTCTCGGAGCCGTTTCCCCAGGACCGGGCGGGAGAGCTGGCGGCATGGCTTGAACGCCGGGCGTCTGGCGAGCCTTTGCAATACATTGTGGGAGATCAAGAGTTTTATGGCCGGGTGTTTCGGGTCAATCCCGCGGTTCTCATTCCCCGGCCGGAAACGGAACTGCTGGTCGAGACCGTGTTGCAGGAGGCCGAGCAGCGGTTTTCCAACGATGCGCTCAGTGTGGTCGATGTGGGGACGGGCAGCGGGGCCATTGCGGTGACCTTGGCTTTGGAAAAACCGACATGGCACTTGACCGCGATTGACCTGTCGCTGTCCGCGCTGAAAGTGGCCCAAGCCAATGCGGAGGCGCATGGGGTCAGAGAGAAAATCTGTTGGCTTCAGGGCGATTTATTGGCACCGCTGGGGGCGGAACTATCCCAAGTCGATATTCTGGTCTCTAATCCGCCGTATATTCCTTCTCGGACGGTCCAAACGTTGGAGAAGCAGGTGCGTGCGTTTGAACCCCATCTCGCGCTGGATGGGGGCGACGATGGGCTTGACCCGTACCGCCGGATGGTGGAAACCCTGGCACGGGTGGAAGCGGGGCCACAGTTGGTTTGCTTTGAGATTGGGGCGGATCAAGGCGAGGCGGTGGCGGCGTTATTGGCTTCCATCTGCCAAGAAGTCTTGGTGAAACAAGACCTGGCGGGCTTGGACCGGATGGTCGTCGGGTGGCGCCCCGCAGTAGGGTGAAAATTACAAAAACATGTATAAACCGGCTCCCTTTCTGTCCATACTTTGGGTAGGGACAAGGGGGAGGAAAACAAAATGCGCAAATGGACTATTTTTTTATTTTTATTGAGCGGTGTGGCTTTATGGTCTTTTATCTATGCGGGACATGCGGAGATGGTGTCGATGCCGTCCCAGCCCAATCCGGGGCAACCGGCTAAGGAGATTCCCAAGCAGGCGATCCGGCTCCGCATTTTGGCCAATAGTGACCAATTGGAAGATCAGTGGTTAAAAAGAAAAGTGCGCGATCAAGTGGTGAAAGAGATCCAAGCATGGGCCAAACGCCCGGACGATATCAGGGAAGCACGGCAGATGATTCGATCCCGTTTGCCTCGTTTTCAGGCATTGGCCAAACAAACCATTCGCCGATACGGCTATGATTACCCGGTGAAAGTCGATTTTGGACAGGTGCCGTTTCCCACCAAATTGTATGGGGAAAAGGTCTATCCGGCGGGTGATTATGAAGCGCTGCGGATCACGATTGGGCAGGGAAAAGGGGAGAATTGGTGGTGTGTGCTGTTTCCGCCTTTATGCTTTATCGACATGAGCAACGGGGATGCGGTGGAGCAGTCTTCCGAGTCATTGTCCGCTTCGCTGAAACCGACGCAACCGTCCTTGCCCAAAGAAGAGAAAGTACAAGTCCGGTTTTTCCTGCTGGACCAATTGTTGAAGAGATGACGATCCGGCCATGAAGCGCCTGTTTTTTTTGTTCTATCGGGCTTGCCTCCGTCATACCGTCATATAGTAGGACAAGCGAGACAGGAGGCAAGGCAAAATGTTCGTGATTCGTCGGGCGATTGAACGAGATGTCTTTCAAGTGCGCAAACTACTGAAGGAAGCTGGTCTGAACGATAAGGGGATTAATGATCACATTGAACATTTTTTCGTTGTGGAAATGCCCGCGGAAGAGGGAATGACAGCGCAACTTGTCGGGGCGGTGGGCATGGAAGTGTATAAACCGTATGGGCTGTTGCGTTCGTTTGTGTTGGAGCGGGCGCCATGGAACACCAAAGTGGGGATGAACATGATTCAAATCCTCTTATCCTATGCGGGCAAATTGCGCTTATCTCACGTTTATCTCCTGGCTGGCGCTTCACAAGAGTTTTTTACCCAAATGGGTTTTTCTGAAATAGAGCATGAGAAGTTGCCGGCGGAAATTCAGGAGTCGGAACATGTGGAACGTTCGCGGGAACGAGGGACGCCAATGGTGTACTCCTGTTTTCCCACGCGTCAGCATTAAAGGCGGGTCGCCTTCAGTCGATTTGGGAAAAAATCTCTCTCTTCTAGAGTTTGTCATTGGTCCTGAATTCTTTTCTCTTTTTGTGCTAAGATAGTTGGATAGATGCGACAGCGGATGCGCAAAAGGAGAATGGATTGTGGAATGGATTGAGACAAGCATGAGACGGGTAGCGGATGGTGGACAAGGGATGCGGCAGTTGCGCCGGTCGGAGGAGATTCAGACGGCGGCCGCGATTCTCAAAGAGGGGGGGCTTGTCGCCTTCCCGACTGAAACGGTGTACGGATTGGGGGCAATCGCCACCTCGGCGGACGCGGTGGCTGGCATTTATCGGGCGAAAGGCCGCCCTTCCGACAACCCCCTCATCATTCACCTGGGATCGGTCGAACGGGTGGCTGACTGGGTGAAGACGGTTCCGCCCATCGCGCAGGTGCTGGCCAAGCGCTTTTGGCCGGGCCCGTTGACGATGATCTTTCAACACCGGGGGAATCTGGCGGCAAACGTGACAGCGGGCTTGCCCACCGTCGCTGTGAGGGTGCCCGACCATCCGGTTGCCCAGGCGCTTTTGTTGGAAGTGGGGATTCCTGTGGCCGCCCCCAGCGCCAACCGTTCGGGACGCCCCAGTCCCACGGAGGCCCGGCATGTGTGGGATGATTTGCACGGGAAATTGGCCATGATTCTGGATGGGGGTCCAACCGGGTACGGAGTGGAGTCGACGGTCGTCGATGTGACGGGGGAAGTCCCAGTCTTGTTGCGGCCGGGCGGGGTCACGCTGGAGCAATTGCGGGAGGCGGTTGGCGCGGTGGAAGTGGATCCCGGGCTGACACATGAGGATGTGACGCCCCGCTCGCCGGGGATGAAGTACCGCCATTATGCCCCTGAGGGGGACTTGTGGCTGGTGCGAGAGCCATGGGCGGAAGTGAAAGAAGCGTTGGAGCGCGCGGTAAAGCGGCATCAAGCGCAAGGGCTTCGGGTTGGTTTGCTGGTGACGGGCGAGCACAAGGACCTGGTTGCGGCCGACCTGACGGTGTGTTGCGGCTGGAGACGGGATCCGCTCAGTGTGGCGCAACAGTTGTATCATGCCTTGCGCACCTTTGATGAGAAGGGAATGGATGTGATTTTCGCAGAGACATTTCCGGATGAGGGCCTCTTTCGGTCGGTGATGAACCGGTTGATGAAAGCGGCGGGAGGCAAAATATTGGACTTGAAACGGTAACACAATGTACTCCGCGGATCGCGGGGTTTTTTTGTCTTTGAAGCGATGCAGTCCACCCACTCCCCAGTTCTTTTTTCTCGGACAAGGGCATACCATGTGACGAGCAGTACTTGGACGGGAGGAACGGATATGCCACTGACCACTGTGGAATGGGGACAACTATTCACCTTAATCATGATTGCCCTTGCGATGGGGACGGATGCGTTTTCGTTTGGCATCGGTGTGGGAACCAAGCGGCCCGCGATTGGCACCATATCCAAAGTAAGTGTGTCGGTGGGCTTTTTTCATGTGTTGATGCCGCTCATTGGGATCGGAATTGGGCAGTTGCTGGGCAAAGTGATGAAAGAGGTCGCTGTCATGGTGGGGGGAGGGATGTTGTGTTTTTTGGGCCTTTCCATGTTGTGGCATGTGGTGAAGGGGAAGGAAGAGAAGGAGGGGAAGCGGCCCCGGATTTATTCATGGGGCGGGATTTTGCTCTTTTCGATCAGTGTGAGTTTGGATTCGTTGTCAGCCGGACTGAGCTTGGGCCTGTTTGATGTGGATATATGGCTTGCATTGTTGTTGTTCGGCTTATTCAGTTTCGCCATGACGGGGACAGGGCTTGTCTTGGGAAGATTCATGGGGGATTGGATTGGCGCGTATGGCGAGGTGATCGGCGGGGTGATCCTTCTTTACTTGGGCAGCAAATTCATGATGTAATGTTCCTATTGCTCCAAATTCTTCCTTTGAGTAAAGTAGATGATAAGGATGTTTATTGTTATTTAAAATAAGATTATATATCTGTCTTGGTTGCGGCGGGGATCATATCTTGGCGACGGATCTGATGTATATCAACCATCTGTTCAACTGATACTTAAGAACAGGTGAAACGAGGTGAACGGATGTGCGAAAGGTGTTGTTTGTTTGTACCGGAAATACATGTCGAAGTCCGATGGCTGAAGCCCTGTTGCGGCAATTGGCCGAACGGGAGGGATTGGATGTCGAAGTGAAATCGGCTGGCATCTCGGCGGTGGATGGGGCCTCGGCTTCCAACCAAGCGACACAGGTATTGGGGGAAAAGGGGATTGAACACCGGCATGCTTCCGCCCTTCTGCGACGGGAACTGGTGGATTGGGCTGATGTGATCTTCACGATGACGGCAAACCATAAAGCTTATATCATCCATGATTTCCCGGAAAGCGTGGACAAGATCTTTACATTGAAAGAGTACGCTTCGCTTGATGCAAATCAGGTGGCGGCTTATCAAGACTTGGATCAGTTATATGCGGAGATGGAGAGCAAACGGGCGGAGATCCAGGGGCGCTATTCCCTTAAAGCGGACGAACCTTGGCCCAAAGAAGCGGAAGAAGCTTGGCAGAACGAGATCGGTCCCCTCTTGGCCAAAGAACAGCAATTGTTGCGGGAGCTGGAGCGCGTGGCGAGAAGCCAAGACATTGTCGACCCGTTCGGGGGATCGGTGGAGCAATATCGCCAATGCGCGCGGGAGATCGAGAAAGCGATTCAAGCGATTGTGGCGAGATGGAAGGAATAATCGGTGTTCGCCGGAAGAGTGGCATAAGCTATACTAGGGGTGGACGTTCGAAAAGGAGGAAAAACACATGCGTGTATTACTTGGCTCTGATCATGGCGGACTGCGGTTAAAACAAGAGATCAAGGATTTGTTGGACGAGATGAAGATTCCTTATGACGATGTGGGATGCGACTGTGACACCTCCGTCGATTATCCCGACTACGCGCGCCCCGTCGCGGAAAAAGTGGCGCGTGGGGAGGTTGACCTGGGCATTTTAATCTGCGGAACCGGCATCGGCATGTCCATCGCGGCGAACAAGGTGAAAGGGATTCGCTGCGCGGTGGTCAGCGATGAGTTCTCCGCCCGGATGAGCCGCGAGCATAACAATGCCAATATTCTTGCGCTCGGGGAACGGGTGGTTGGCCCCGATCTGGCCCGTTCAATTGTTCGTGTATGGCTCACTTCCGAATTTCAAGGAGACCGTCACGCGCGTCGCGTCCAAAAGATTCATGACTTGGAAGGGTGTCAAATTTCGTGAACGGGACTCTGGAACTCTCCACGGAAGTGAAGCAAGTCCTGTACGATTTGTTGGCTGAAACGCACTTAACGGACAAGCATGTGGTGGTCTTTGGGGTAAGCACGAGCGAAGTAGCCGGCAGGCGGATTGGCTCGCAAGGCAGTGATGAGATTGCGGCCGCTTTGTTTGCCGGAATAAAGGAAGTGCAAGAGGAGACGGGCTTTCACTTGGCCTTTCAGTGCTGCGAACACTTGAACCGGGCGTTGGTCGTCGAACGGGAGACGGCGGAGCGGTTTGGTTGGCTTGAAGTGGCGGCCGTGCCCGTTCGTCATGCGGGTGGAGCGATGGCATCCTATGCCTTTCGCCATTTGGCGGATGCGGTGCTGGTCGAAACCATTCAAGCTGATGCGGGTGTTGACATCGGTGACACGCTCATCGGCATGCATTTGAAACCCGTCGCCGTGCCCGTCCGTCCAAAGCGGAAAACGGTTGGGCGCGCCCATGTGACGATGGCGAAAACACGTCCGAAGCTCATTGGCGGGGCACGAGCCGTATATGTGTTGGAAATTGAAAAAGAGTCTCCTTAAAACACGAAGGATCTGTTAAAATAAAGGGTGGAATGTTAAGTTTTTAGTTGAGGGGGCAGGTTGAAATGGAACAGTTAAAGCTGAAAGACCCACAAGTGGCTGAAGCGATTGCCCAAGAATTGCGTCGCCAAAGAGAGAAAATCGAGTTGATCGCTTCTGAAAATTTCGTTTCCGAAGCGGTGATGGAAGCGATGGGGACCGTATTGACCAACAAATATGCGGAAGGTTATCCAGCCAAGCGCTACTACGGCGGCTGCGAGTATGTGGATGTGGTGGAAGATCTCGCGCGCGACCGGGCGAAAGCGTTGTTTGGCGCCGAGCATGCCAATGTGCAACCGCACTCCGGGGCACAAGCCAACATGGCCGTGTACTTTGCCGTGTTGAAACCGGGCGATACGGTATTGGGAATGAACCTGGCCCATGGGGGGCACTTGACTCACGGGAGTCCGGTGAACTTCTCCGGTCAGCTGTATCACTTCGTTGCCTATGGGGTGGATAAGGAAACGCACCGCATCAACTATGAAGAAGTGCGCCAAATGGCGCTTGAGCACAAACCGAAGCTGATCGTGGCGGGAGCAAGTGCCTATCCGCGCGAAATCGACTTCGCCCGTTTCAGAGAGATTGCCGACGAAGTGGGGGCTTACTTGATGGTGGATATGGCCCATATCGCCGGTCTCGTGGCGACGGGTCATCATCCGAACCCTGTGCCGTACGCTGATTTTGTGACAACCACCACCCATAAGACGCTGCGTGGTCCGCGCGGCGGCATGATTCTTTGTAAAGAAGAATATGCCAAGGCGATCGACAAATCGATTTTCCCTGGCGTGCAAGGCGGTCCGCTCATGCATGTGATCGCGGCGAAAGCCGTTGCTTTGGGTGAAGCGCTGGGCGATGAGTTCAAGGCTTATTCCCAAGCGATTGTGGACAATGCCAAACGTTTGGCCGAGTCGCTCAAAGGGCATGGCCTCACCCTGATTTCCGACGGCACGGATAACCACTTGATCCTCATCGATGTCCGTAATCTGGGCCTGACCGGAAAAAAAGCGGAACATCTCCTGGATGAAGTGGGAATTACCTGCAACAAAAACGCCATTCCATTCGATCCGGAGAAACCGTTTGTCACCAGCGGGATCCGCATTGGGACAGCGGCGGTAACCAGCCGGGGCATGGGGGTGGAGGCGATGGAAGAGATCGCGAATATCATTGCCTTGACCCTGAAAAACCCGGAAGATCCGGCGGCGCACGAAGAAGCGAAACAACGTGTGGCCAAACTGACAGGCGTGTACCCGTTGTATCCGAACAAATAAACAAGACTTGCCAGCCTCGGGAGCCAGCCGCTCTCTCGAGGCTTTTTTCGGGTGCGCGGAAAATTCCGTCCAACATATGGCAATAATGGTGGAAGAAAAGGTTGTCTCGCAGGGGGACCTTATGGTTAACTATCATGGGAACAAACAGTGAAATCATTCTAGATAGAAAGAAGGGTACGATCATGGGGAATGTTTATGTATTTGATCATCCACTCATTCAGCACAAGCTGACCTTTATCCGCGACAAAAATACGGGAACCAAAGAATTCAGGGAACTGGTGGATGAAGTAGCCGCGTTGATGGCCTACGAGATCACAAGAGACATGCCGCTCAGGGAAGTGGAAGTGGAAACGCCGGTGGCCAAAGCGAAGTGCAAGGTGCTGGAAGGGAAAAAGTTGGGGCTGGTGCCGATCTTGCGCGCGGGCCTGGGAATGGTGGACGGCATCTTGAAGTTGATCCCGGCGGCCAAAGTGGGACACCTCGGCTTGTACCGTGATCCGGAAACGCTTGAGCCAGTGCAGTATTATTCCAAAATGCCATCCGATATCGGCGAGCGGGAGTTAATCGTCATCGATCCCATGCTGGCGACGGGGGGATCGGCATCGGCCGGGATTCGGATCTTGAAGGAAATGGGCGCGAAACAGATCAAGTTGATGTGTTTGATCGCCGCACCGGAAGGCGTGGAGCGCGTGCAAAAAGACCATCCTGATGTGGACATTTATGTGGCGGCCGTGGATGAGAAGCTGGATGAAAAAAGTTATATCATTCCAGGGTTGGGAGATGCAGGAGATCGACTTTTTGGCACCAAATAATTAATAAGGGCGGCGACAAGGTCACCCATCATAACTTACTATTATATAGCAACAAGAACATGGTAAGTTTAAATGAGGAAAAGTGCCGAGGATCCTTAAAAAACAGCATAAACTACACTATTATTTAAAAATGACGATTTTGTCACAACTGTTTTTGGGAAAACGTTGACAAAAAGGATATGGCTTCGTTACTATAGGCAGGGGAAAGGGAAGTTTTCCTAAGATTCTCCGAATGGATTCCAAGCAACTGGAAACCGCCAACCCTTTTCTGAAATCCTTCCTTCATTTGGGGGTTTTTCATGAAAAACGACTCGAACTTGTGGCGCATCGCTGGGATGATTAGTTCGATTGGCACAGAGATTGTGCTGTTGACTGTTGGCGGAGCATGGGTGGGAAACAAGCTGGACGCGATGTGGAACACCAAACCATGGATGCTCCTCATCGGTGTGTTGGTTGGGCTTGGAAGCGGTTTTATCACTGCTTTTTTCACTCTAAAAGCATTTGTGAAGGAATGAACTCCTCATGGATCCATTGCATACCATTCGCCGACGAGTGGTGATCCTCACTGCCGGATTCCTCGCGTTACTCTTAGTCCTTTGGTACCTTACCCCATATAAGAAAATGGTCGCTGGCACGGGCCTCGGCTTGCTGGTCAGCTTGTACAACATCTTGTATATGGCGCGCAAAGTGCGTTTGGCAGGGGAGTTTACCGTGGCGACAGGCTC
Organism: Laceyella putida; assembly: GCF_042665195.1. NCBI lineage: Bacteria > Bacillati > Bacillota > Bacilli > Caryophanales > Thermoactinomycetaceae > Laceyella > Laceyella putida. Next base: position 194,355 of record NZ_JBHTBW010000006.1, on the reverse strand, counting down.
TACCAAACAAAGAGGAACAGGCATGATCAATCGTTATCTCATGGTTGCCCTTGCGATACTCGTCGCTTTCAAATATCCCATGCACTTTGATGTCCGCACGATTGTCGTGGGGTTGCCAATATGCTATATACTCATCATTCTACTAGAATTTTGGGAAGCAAGGCGCCTTGCTACCAAATCGAGAAAGGGGTGAAGCTGGAGACATGGAGAAAACACCAAAACTGGCGTTTGAGCTAGCTGGCCTGAAGATTCAGTTTGATGTGACCGTCATGATCATGACGACCATCACTTGCATCTTGGTTTTGCTCATCACCATGCTTGCGACGCGGCGCTTGGCCCTGGTTCCGACCGGCATGCAAAACTTGGTCGAGATGATCGTTGAGTTTACGCAGGGGATCGTCCGGTCCAACATCGAAGGGGCCAAAACACGCGAACGCTTTTATGGCTTTGCATTTTCGCTCTTTTTGTTTATTTTTATCGCCAACCAACTCGGACTCATGTTTAACGTGGTGACAGAACACCATCATCCGATGCCCGCGCTTGGCATTGAAGCCAACGCGCATCATGGAGGCGGTGAGGGAGAGCACAATGCCTACGCATGGTGGAAATCGCCGACCGCTGACATCAACGTTACCCTGGCAATGGCTTTTGCCATCACCATTGTGGCCCACTTCCTCGGCATCAAAAGGTCACCTAAGAAGTATGCGTCCCACTATTTCCAACCATTCGCCTGGATGTTCCCGTTGCACGTGATCGATGAGATCGCCAAGCCGGTGACGCACGGCATGCGTCTATGGGCGAACATCTTCGCCGGTGAGATTTTGATTGCAGTGCTGTTGAAAGGGTCTGTCCTCTTAACAGGAGCCCCTCTCATCGTCTGGTTGGGCTACTCCGTCTTTGTGGGAGCCATCCAAGCTTATGTGTTTACCGTATTGGCAATGGTTTATATGTCGATGAAACTGTCTTCCGATCACTAAAACTATCTTAAAAAGAATCAATTAAATTCCAAGGAGGAAATGAAAATGGATTTGACTATCTTAGCTGGTGCAATTATGCTCGCTTTTGCCGCAATCGCAGGGGGTATTGGTAACGCGTTGGTGTTTGGCCGTTATCTGGAAGGCGTGGCTCGCCAACCGGAAGCCCGTGGCCTGTTGTTCGGTCAAACCTTTATCGGTATCGCGCTCGTAGAGGCCCTGCCAATCATCTCCGTTGCATTCGGCATCATGGCAGTTCTGGGAATCTTGAAGTAAGTTTAGGACAAAACAACTCAGGACGGGGATAACCACTCATTTCCCCGTCCCCTTCTGCTTGAAACCAACCTACCGGATTGGATAGAATCCCATAAGATCGAAGGGAGTGAACGGGTTTGTTGCAAATTGAAATCGGTACGATGCTGTTTCAGCTTGTCGCATTCATCGTATTAATGCTTCTTGTTTCCAAGTACGCTCTTCGTCCGATGCTGAACACCATGCAGCAACGCCAAGAGCACATCGAAGGCCAGATCAAGGCTGCCGAGAAGAGCCGCAAAGAAGCGGAAGAGCTCATCGAAGAGCAACGTGAGGCGCTGGAGAAAGCGCGCAAAGAAGCGAAAGAGATCATCGATCGCGCCAAAGCGCAAAAAGACCGTGAAGCGGAAGAGATCATCGCCAAAGCGCAAGAGCGCGCGGAGCGCATGATCAAAGAGGCGACCAATGAAATCGAACGCGAGAAAGAAAAAGCGCTTGCCAGCCTGCGTAGTGAAGTGGGTGCCCTGTCCGTTCAGCTCGCATCCAAGCTGATCGAAAAAGAACTGGATGGAAAAGGGCAAGCTGAGCTGGTGGAAAGCTATCTCGAGCAGGTAGGAAGAGTGCAATGAGCGGATCGGTTGTCGCAAAGCGATACGCAAAAGCATTGTTTGAGGTCGCCGCGGAAAAGAAATGCTTGGATCGCGTAGAGCAAGATCTGCAAAAAGTGGCGGCTACGTTTGCCGCTTCCCCTGAGCTGGCGATGTGGGTAGGCCATCCCTCCACCACCGCCGCGCAAAAGCAAGAGGTGTTTGACAAGCTGTTTGCTGATGTGAACGAATACACGAAGAACTTCTTGTATGTGTTGGCTGACCGCCGCCGTGAAGGCATCATCCCAGAAGTGGCAGCCGAATACAAACACCTGGCCAACGAAACGAGAGGAATCGCGGAGGCGGTCGTCACCACGGCCTTCCCGCTCACCGATGAGAATAAGGCGGAGATCGTCAAAACGTTTGAACCCATCATCGGCAAAAAGATTCAAATTACCGAAAAAGTGGATTCCGACATCTTGGGCGGCGTGATCGTGCGAGTGGGCGACCGCTTATATGACGGAAGCTTAAAGACAAAGTTGGCCCGCTTTCAAGATCGGCTGAAGCAAAGCAGAATCGGATAGAACATACAGATGGAAAGATTGGGGTGAACCATTATGAGCATTAAACCGGAAGAGATCAGCTCCCTCATTAAAGAGCAGATCAAAAATTACCGCGCCGAAGTCGAAGTGACCGACGTAGGTACCGTGATCCAAGTCGGGGACGGTATCGCCCGCGCACACGGCCTGCATAACGCCATGGCTGGTGAGCTGGTTGAGTTCAGCAATGGTGTGATGGGTATGGTGCTGAACTTGGAAGAAAACCATGTGGGTATCGTTATCCTGGGCCCATACCAAGACATTCGCGAAGGAGACCAAGTAAAACGCACGGGTCGCCTGATGGAAGTGCCAGTGGGGAAAGCCCTCTTGGGTCGTGTTGTCAACCCGCTCGGACAGCCATTGGACGGCAAAGGTCCTATCGAAACCACAGAATTCCGCCCGGTTGAGTCGCAAGCACCTGGCGTGATTGACCGTAAATCGGTGCATGAGCCTTTGCAAACCGGGATCAAAGCGATCGACTCCATGGTGCCAATCGGTCGCGGCCAGCGCGAGTTGATCATTGGCGATCGTCAAACGGGTAAAACCACGGTCGCGCTCGATACGATCATCAACCAAAAAGGCAAAGACATGGTCTGCGTCTATGTAGCGATCGGTCAAAAGGCATCCACCGTAGCGCAAGTGGTAGAGAAACTGCGTCGCTTTGGCGCGCTTGAATACACCATCGTTGTCGTGGCGAGTGCGTCTGACCCGGCACCGCTCCTCTTCTTGGCCCCATATGCGGGTTGTGCGATGGGTGAGCACTTCATGTACAACGGCGGTCACGTTCTCTGCGTATATGATGACTTGTCCAAACAAGCGGCCGCTTATCGCGAGCTGTCCCTGTTGCTCCGTCGTCCGCCAGGCCGCGAAGCGTATCCGGGGGATGTATTCTACCTGCACTCCCGCTTGTTGGAGCGTGCGGCCAAATTGTCGGATGCGCGCGGTGGCGGGTCGTTGACGGCCCTGCCGTTTATCGAAACCCAAGCGGGTGACATCTCCGCTTATATCCCAACCAACGTGATCTCCATCACCGACGGCCAAATCTTCTTGGAGTCCAGCTTGTTCCACTCTGGTGTGCGTCCAGCGGTTAACGTGGGTACCTCCGTTTCCCGTGTGGGTGGTGCGGCGCAAATCAAAGCGATGAGCAAAGTGGCGGGAACCTTGCGTCTGGACCTGTCCCAGTACTATGAATTGGCGGCGTTTGCCCAGTTCGGTTCCGATCTGGACAAAGCGACCACGGCGAAATTGGAGCGCGGGAAGCGCGTTGTTGAGATTCTGAAGCAAGACGAGCATCAACCCCTTGCCGTTGAGAAGCAAGTGGTGTCCCTGTATTTGGTGACCAAAGGCCATTTGGATGACATCGCGGTTGAAGATGTTCGTCGTTTTGAAGCGGAATTCCATGCCTTCCTAGACGCGAACAACAAAGACGTACTCGAAAGCATCGCTGAGAACAAAGTGATGAAGGAAGACAATGAGAAGAAACTGCTCGAAGCGATCAATGAGTTCAAAAAAGGTTTTGTCGCAACCAACAAGTAAGTTAAGTTTCCACTACTGACACTCGTTTGAGCCGCTCATGCGGCAGCGGGCCGGCGGCTCCGACGAATGTTCGGCAACAGAAAGGCGGTGAACACATGGGGCAATCGATGCGGGATATTAAGCGGAGCATTAAATCGAAAGAGGATATCAGGAAGACAACCAAGGCGCTGAAACTGGTGTCCGCAGCCAAACTGCGCCGCGCGCAAGAACAAGCGCAGGCGGCCCGTCCATATGCGGAAAAGCTGCGTGATGTGATCGTGAACATCGCTCAAGGCACGACGGGCTCCAAGCACCCGATGCTCGTTTCCCGTCCAATTAAGAAAACGGGCTATTTGATTATCACCTCTGATCGCGGCCAAGCTGGTGGGTATAACGGTAACTTGCTCCGCAAGTTGCTCTCCAGTCTGAAAGAGCGCCACCAAAGCAAAGAGGAGTATGTCATCTTTGTGATTGGACGGAAAGGACGCGATTTCCTTAAAAAGCGCAATTACCCTGTCATCAATGAAGTGACGGGCCTGTCAGATTCGCCAACGTTTGCGGATGTGAAAGAGATCTCGGAGCAAGCTGTTCGCTTTTATGCGGAAGAGAAGTTTGATGAGCTTTACCTGTTATACAATGAGTTTGTCAACCCAGTGGTTCAGCGTCCGACGGAAAAACGCATATTGCCGCTGGCGGGAGACGACTTGGCGGAGTCCGGCCAAACTGGCAGAACGGTTTACGAGTATGAACCATCCCAAGAAGAAGTGTTGTCCACTCTGCTTCCACGTTATGCAGAAGCACTTATCTATAGCGCTCTTTTAGATGGAAAAGCGAGTGAACACGCGGCTCGGATGAACGCGATGAGCAATGCGACCGACAACGCGACGGAAATGATTGAAGCATTGAAGCTGCAATTCAACCGGGCGCGGCAAGCGGCCATCACGCAAGAAATTGCGGAGATCGTCGGCGGCGCGGCGGCACTGGAATAGTACGGACTCATGCTTGATTGAAGCAAAGATAGCGGGATGATCCTGTTTTGATAGATGCAAATGCAGTTTAAGGAGGGAACGAGATGAGCACTGGACGTGTGCTTCAGGTAATGGGTCCGGTAGTAGACGTGCAATTCGAAAGCGGCCATTTGCCTGAGATTTATAACGCGATTAAAGTTAAGCGTAACGATGGAAGTGAACTGGTGTTGGAAGCCTCTGTTCACTTGGGTGACAATATTGTTCGCGCGGTAGCGATGGCTTCCACCGACGGGTTGGTTCGCGGCATGGAAGCCGTTGACACGGGTAAACCCATCAGCGTTCCGGTTGGTCGTCCGGCATTGGGACGCGTATTCAACGTATTGGGTGAACCGATCGACGAAGCGGGCCCAGTGAATGCGGAAGAGTTTCTGCCCATTCACCGTCCGGCACCAAGCTTTGAAGAACAATCCACCCAGGCAGAAATGCTGGAAACCGGTATTAAAGTCGTAGACTTGCTCTGCCCGTATGCCAAGGGGGGCAAGATCGGTCTGTTCGGTGGTGCGGGTGTAGGTAAAACCGTACTCATCCAAGAGCTGATCAACAACGTTGCCCAAGAGCACGGCGGTCTCTCCGTATTCGCGGGAGTAGGCGAGCGTACCCGTGAGGGGAACGACTTGTATCATGAGATGAGCGACTCCGGCGTTATCAACAAAACGGTCATGGTATTCGGTCAGATGAACGAGCCACCGGGTGCACGTATGCGTGTGGCCTTGACTGGTTTGACCATGGCTGAACACTTCCGTGACAGCGAAGGGCAAGACGTGCTCTTGTTCATCGACAACATCTTCCGCTTTACCCAAGCCGGTTCCGAGGTATCCGCGCTGTTGGGCCGTATGCCGTCCGCGGTGGGTTACCAACCGACCTTGGCAACGGAAATGGGTCAATTGCAAGAGCGGATCACGTCCACCAAAACCGGTTCCGTTACCTCGATCCAAGCGATTTACGTACCGGCGGACGACTACACCGACCCAGCTCCGGCAACCACCTTCGCCCACTTGGATGCAACCACCAACTTGGAGCGTCGCCTGACCCAAAAAGGGATTTACCCGGCGGTAGACCCATTGGCGTCAACCTCCCGCATCCTGACCCCAGCTGTGGTAGGGGAAGAGCATTATCGTGTAGCGCGTGGCGTGCAGCAAATCCTGCAACGCTATCAAGAGTTGCAAGATATCATCGCCATCTTGGGTATGGATGAACTGTCTGATGAAGATAAGCAACTGGTTGCCCGTGCGCGGAAAGTGGAGAAATTCCTCTCCCAAAACATGCACGTGGCGGAACAGTTCACTGGTCAACCGGGGGTATATGTGCCAGTGAAAGAAACCGTCCGCGGTTTCAAAGAGCTCCTGGAAGGCAAACATGATGATTTGCCAGAAGACGCTTTCTACATGGTGGGTACCATTGACGAAGCGATTGAAAAAGCGAAATCACTGGGTTACACCGGTTAAAACACAAGCGAATCTGCCTGGCTTCGTCCCGATGGATCGATTCTGCCAGGCAGTTTTCCCATCTCCGCCGTAATGTGGTGACAAACCATTTGTTCAGGGGGTCCACGCCCTTCGCTTACGGCCTGATCGATAATTGATGGATTTTACTACAAGTTATTTCAAAAGTCGTTGATGAGCGGAAAAACCTTTTCCCGATGAGCGCCTCGTCCCGCGTGAAGCGAATGGGAAAACGGTTTTGGAGCGATCGCAATAGCCATTTCTCCATCCAAAAGATGGTTTTGAAATAGCTTCTAAACATTGAAGGGTTGTTGCCCTGATGTGGTTTGCACATGGCACGGCTGAGATGGGCTTTTATCGATACGGTGGTTAAGGGACGTTTTCCTTTGCATCGTTCGATTTGCATAGATTTTAGCCTCAACTCCGAGATGGGGAGGTGAATGACTGCTACCGTGTGAAAAGACATGGCTGTGGCCAGGTTTTATCGCTTGGTGAGTAGCAGGATGTCCACATGAGCAAAATTCAATTGGATATCGTTACACCTGAAAAGGTCGTGTACTCTGAACAAGTAGAAATGGTTATTACCCGTGCGGCCAATGGGGATGTGGGGATTCTTCCCAAGCATGCGCCATTTGTCAGCCCGCTGAAAGGTGATACGGTGCGGATCAAGAAAGACGGATCGGAAGAGGTTATTTCCGTCCGTGGCGGATTTATTGAAGTGCGGCCTGACAAAGTGACGATCTTAGCTGAATCGGCCGGTGTATAAACTGAACCGCGATGGATATGACCAACCGTTGGAGGGGATTTTAGTGTAGCTAAAGTCCTCTTTTTTTTATTTAAGGAAGAATGGGTTTTGGCGGGCTGATGAAAATGCAGGCCTTTGGCGAAAGATCCAATCGATTGTTGGGGAAGGGCTTGGACTGTCATGCGAAAGTCGCGGGGAGTAAGTCGAGATGTCGTGAGGATGGGGTGAATGCGGAGGACCGCTCCCTTTTGGTTGTATTTTCAGAATAAATAATAAAATATTTAATCGCGGTAATAGCAAGAATATCTACGGACAGAACAATCTATTCGTCAACGGAGATATTCGGACAATTTTTCGTCGTTTTCGTCAACCTTCTCACAATTAGGAAAGTGTTGTATAATCAAACAATAGAAGTGGAAGTTTCTACACTTCACTTTAAGTTTTATATGTCAAAGCTCGGCTTAGTCGTGGGGCGTAAGGACCGAAGTCCAACAGGGCTTGCATGGCGCATCGCCATATTGCAGGATCGCCCGGGAATCCTCTGCGCTGGGGCAGGGGAATGGCCACTTCAGGATTCCTCACTCGGAGCCGACAATTGATGAAGAACCTTGTGGCAAAAGGTGAGGGCGATCACCGATTTCAGGTGTTCATCTTGCAAAATCTCTATAAATCCACAGGTAATGTAAGCGTTTTATAGGCGGATGGCAGATCCGTCTCCGTCATTTTCCACTAGGAGGGATGAACATGACGCCTGATCCCACCCACTTGCAACTCGCTGTCTTCCTTCTGATCGGGATTGCGCTTCCGATTGTCGCTTTATCGTTGGGCCGACTGTTACGTCCGCATAACCCCACGGCCGAAAAGGAGATCACGTATGAGAGCGGGGTTGATCCCAAAGGGGACAGCTGGGTTCAATTTAACGTCCGTTACTATTTGTTTGCGCTTTTGTTTGTCATATTTGATGTGGAAGCCGTCTTCTTGTATCCATGGGCGGTTCGTTATGATGCCCTTCGCACGGATGTGGGGCTGTTTATTCTTGTGGAAATGCTGATCTTTATTTTCTTCCTTGTGTTGGGATTACTCTACGCCTGGAAAAAGAAGGTGTTGGAATGGGAGTAAACTTTGAACAGATCACGCCGTTTGAACAACAAGAATTGGAGAGAAATGTCTTATTCACCAGTTTGGAGCAGGTGAAGGCCTGGGCCCGCTCCAACTCCATGTGGCCCCTGACTTTTGGTCTTGCTTGTTGTGCCATTGAGATGATGGGAACCGGTGGCTCCCACTATGACTTGGACCGTTTTGGCGTATTTTTTCGCGCTTCGCCGCGTCAATCAGACGTGATGATCGTGGCGGGAACCGTCACCAAAAAGATGGGGCCGTTGTTGCGACGTTTGTATGACCAAATGCCTGAACCCAAATGGGTGATTGCCATGGGCTCATGTGCGACCGCAGGTGGACCCTATATCAAATCTTATTCCGTTGTAAAAGGGGTCGATCAAATCGTCCCTGTTGATGTGTATATCCCCGGTTGCCCACCCAATCCGGCGGCACTGATCTATGGCATCCACAAATTGCAAGAGAAGATCCGCTATGAGGCGAAGCATGGGAAGAAGGTGACCAGTCGATGAGCGAGCAAGGGGACAAGAAGAAACAACCAGAAGCGGGTGTCGAGAAAAGCCAAGCAGGAACCGGAACGGAAAACGAGCTTCCGGCAGCGGAGAAAAAGGGCGAGGCGGCAAAAGGGGAGATGGGGACCAAAAAGGCCGCGGCTCCGACAGGGCGCGCGCGTCCGGCAGCCGGTGCCAGACCCCGGCCAGCTGGGGCGAAGAAAGCGGAGGAGAAGAAGCCGGAGGAGCCTTCCCCGATGCAACCCCTTTTGGAGCGATTTGTCGCCCGAATCAAGGAAAAGGGATACTCGGAGGCGGTGGCGGAGGCATATATCAACCGACCCAGCGGTCATATCCCTACGCTAGTGATCCATCGGGATCATTGGGAACCCGTGGCACAACTCTTAAAAGAAGATGAGACGCTGGCGTTTGACTACTTGCGCAACCTGTCCAGTGTCGATTATGAGACCCATCTGGAAATCTGTTATCAACTGGTTTCCTTTACACACCAACATCACATAGCCGTTCGCGTCAAAGTGGACCGGGAGGAATCCGTGATGCCGACGGTTTCTCATCTGTGGGCCGCCGCCGATTGGAATGAGCGGGAAGCGTTTGATTTGATGGGGATTCATTTTACCGGCCATCCCGATTTGCGGCGCATCTTGCTCCCGGACGATTGGGTCGGTCATCCGCTTCGCAAAGATTATGAACCCCTGGATAAGGAGGTGTAACCCTTGCTCCGAACGGAAGAGATGTTGTTAAACGTCGGGCCGCAACATCCAAGCACCCACGGGGTATTGCGCTTGGTGGTGAAAATCGACGGGGAAACCATCGTGGAAGCGGAGCCCGTGATCGGCTATTTGCACCGTGGGACGGAAAAGTTGGCTGAGGACTTGAATTATACGCAAATCATCCCCTACACCGACCGTCTCGATTATGTATCGGCCATGACCAACAACTACGCGATTGTGCATGCGACCGAACAACTGATGGGATTGGAGATTCCCGAACGGGCTGAGTTTTTGCGCGTCATGGTGATGGAGATGAACCGCATTGCCAGCCATTTGGTGTGGATGGGAACCTATCTGTTGGATATTGGGGCACTGAGTCCATTTTTGTATGCGTTCCGTGACCGCGAACAAATTCTCGATCTGTTTAATGAATTGTGCGGGGCGCGCCTCACCTATAACTACATGCGTGTGGGCGGCGTGAAATGGGATGCCCCACCCGGTTGGATTGAAAAAGTGGGGCAATTTGTGGAATATATGAAAAAACAAATGCCGGAGTATCATGGGTTGATCTCAGGCAACGAGATTTTTGAACAACGGACCAAAGGAGTCGGGATTTACAACCGGGAGATGGCTTTGGCATATGGCCTGTCTGGCGCCAACTTGCGGGTGACGGGGGTGGATTGGGATTTGCGCAAAAAGCAGCCCTACTCCATTTACGAACAGTTTGCCTTTGAGGTGCCCGTTGGCCAAACAGGCGATTTGTATGAGAAGTACCTGTGTCGCATGAAAGAGATTGAACAGTCGCTTCATATCTTGGAACAGGCGATAAATGCGTTTCCCGCTGACGGCAAGATCATGGGGAAAGTGCCGCGCGTCCTGCGGGTGCCGGAAGGCGAGGTCTATGTGGGGATCGAATCGCCACGGGGGGAATTGGGTTGCCATATTGTCAGCAAAGGGAAGGATAAACCGTGGCGCCTGAAGTTCCGCCGCCCTTCGTTTTATAATCTGCAGATCTTGCCCGAGCTGTTGAAAGGCCAAAACATCTCCAATCTGGTTGCGATATTGGGCGGGATCGACATCGTGCTTGGGGAGGTGGATGGTTGATGAATCCATGGCTTGTGCTTGGTCCGGTGATCCTGCTCCTCATCGTGTTGGGATTTGTTACGTACGCCATCTTTTTTGAACGGAAAGTGCTCGGTTGGATCCAAGGCCGGATCGGCCCCAATCGCGTGGGACCGTGGGGACTATTGCAAACGGTGGCCGATGTGCTCAAACTGCTCATCAAAGAAGATGTCGTGCCGGAAAAAGCGGATTTGGCTTTGTTTAGAATCGCACCCGCGTTGGCGTTTATCCCGGCTTTTGCCATTTTGGCGGTGATCCCCTTTACAGAGACGATCCAATTTGCCGATTTTGCGGTGGGGCTGTTGTATTACATGGCCTTATCCAGCATCACGATCATTGCGATTTTGGTGGGGGGCTGGGCTTCCAACAACAAGTACGCGCTCTTGGGCGGGATGCGTTCAGCGGCGCAAATGATCAGTTATGAGATCCCGCTCGTGATGTCGGTGGTGGGCGTCATCATGACAGTGGGTTCGCTCAATTTGAACCAGATTGTTGAAGCGCAAAAAGAGGTTTGGTTCATCTTCCCGCAAGCGATTGGCTTTGTCGTCTTTTTGATCGCTTCCATTTCGGAATTGAACCGAACGCCATTTGACCTGCCTGAGGCCGAATCTGAACTGGTGGCGGGTTATCACGTGGAATACTCTGGATTCCGCTTTGCCTTTTTTATGCTGACGGAGTATGTGTATATGTTTGCGATGGCCTCCCTGACAACCGTGCTCTATCTGGGGGGGTGGCAGGCACCGTTCGGCTTAACTTTTATTCCGCCGATCATCTGGTTTGTGTTGAAATTTGCGTTCATCGTCTTCTTCCTGATTTGGTTGCGGGGCACGATGCCGCGGATTCGGGTGGACCAACTGATGCAATTCGCTTGGAAAGTGTTATTGCCGCTTGCACTGTTTAACATCTTGTTGACAGCTGTGTTGAAAGAAGTTCCCATATTGGAACAATTTTATTGATCGGGAGGGTGATTGGCGATGTTAGGACTGGTTAAAGGGTTGGGCATCACTCTGAAAAATATGACCAAACCCAAAGTCACCTACAAATATCCGGACGAACCGTTGGTCATGCCAGATCGCTTTCGCGGGATTCAACATTTTGACCCTGAGAAATGCATTGTCTGCAACCAGTGTGTGCGGATCTGCCCGACGGATTGCATCACCTTGACGGGCAAAAAGCATCCGGACCCTGAACAGAAGGGGAAAGTGATCGATACCTACGATATTAATTTTGAAATTTGCATCTTGTGTGATTTGTGCACGGAAGTGTGTCCAACCGAAGCGATCGTGATGACGAATAACTTTGAATTGGCCGTTTACAGCCGGGATGAGCTGTTTAAGGACCTGAACTGGCTCCACAACAACAATACCCATATCCGTTCGGAAAACAGCACCAATCTCATGCCGAAAGCAGGGGGAAAAGCGACATGAGCTTCAATCTTACCGGTGAGTTTATCGCTTTTTTCATCTTGTCGGTCATGGCGATCTGTGGAGCGGTCTTTATGATTAACGCGGAGCGCGTCATTCATATGGCCTTGTCGCTCGCATTCACCTTTTTCAGCATCGCGGGCATCTACTTGTTGCTGGAAGCGGAGTTCTTGGCGGTGATCCAAATCCTGATCTACACCGGAGCAATCTCGATTCTCATGCTGTTTGGCATCATGCTGACCAAGCATAAAGAGGAAGAGCGGACCTCCATCAGCGTCCGGCACGGCGTCATCAGTTTTATCGCGGTAGCGGGATTATTCGGGCTGTTGGTCTGGGTCATCTACCGGAACCCGTTGGTCAGCCAAGAAGCCCAAACGCAAGCGGCCACTGTGGCGCTATTGGGCGATAGCGTGTTCAAGCAATACGTCATCCCCTTCGAATTGACTTCGGTTCTTCTGTTGGTTGCGTTGGTTGGCGCCGTGATTTTGGCCAAAAGGGAGGGGAAAAAATGACACTCACCTCTTATTTGGCCTTGTCGGCGATTCTTTTTGTCATCGGATTATATGGTGTGCTCACCAAGCGAAATGCCGTCTTGGTGTTGTTTTCGATTGAATTGATGCTCAATGCGGCCAATATCAATTTCGTCGCTTTTTCCAAATACGGTTTGTTCCCGGGGATTGCCGGTCAAGTCTTCACCTTGTTCACGATAACGGTGGCAGCGGCAGAAGCCGCAGTGGGCATTGCGATTCTCATCGCGTTGTATCGGAATAAGGAAACGGCCAATGCCGACCGATACAATTCGATGAGAGGTTGATCAGCGGGAGCGGTACCCGCCGTTCGAAGCTTGCAAAATACGTTCTGCACAAGAACAAAAGAAGGAAGGATTCAATATGAGCACAAAGGTTGCTTTGCTGATTCCCCTCTTTCCTTTTCTCGCTTTTCTGTTCCTCCTCGCAGGCAGGAGATGGAGTAAGACCGGGATTGCGGGAATGGGGATCGTGGCGACAGGGCTATCCTTTCTTTTGACGCTTCCCCTGGTGTGGGAGAGTGTGAAGGGAGGGCAACCGCTGACTTGGCAACTTCCGTGGATACCCATCGAAGACCGAGTGGTGCCGTTGTCGGTGGCTCTGGGACCATTGCAAGTGTTGATGTTGCTGATCGTGACAAGCGTCAGCTTTCTTGTTCAGCTTTATTCCTATGGTTATATGAAGGCCGATGAGCGGTTTCATGTGTTTTACGCTTATCTGTCCTTGTTTACCAGTTCGATGCTCGGCTTGGTGATGTCCGCCAATTTGTTGCAGATTTATATCTTTTGGGAATTGGTGGGGGTGTGTTCGTTTTTGCTAGTGGGCTTTTGGTATATGAAGCCCGAAGCGAAAAAGGCCGCGCAAAAAGCGTTTATCGTCACGCGGATCGGGGACATCGGCCTCTTCATCGCCATCTGTTTGATCTTCTGGCGCGTGGGAAGTTTTGAAGTGGATGCGCTTCAAGCGGCTGTCGCGCGTGGGCAATTGGATGCGGGCTGGTTGACCTTGATCGCGCTTCTGATCTTTGTCGGTGCGGTCGGCAAATCAGGTCAGTTTCCTCTACATACATGGTTACCCGATGCGATGGAAGGTCCGACTCCAGTCAGCGCATTGATCCATGCCGCCACGATGGTGGCCGCGGGGGTATACTTGGTTGCCAACCTCTTCTTCCTGTTCGATGCATCGGCTACGGCCCAGAATGTGGTTGCTTACGTTGGAGGTTTTACGGCGATTTTCGCCGCCACGATCGGGGTGGCGCAAACCGATATCAAACGGGTGTTGGCCTATTCCACTGTGAGCCAGCTCGGTTACATGATGTTGGCGTTGGGCTCCGCCGGTTATGTGGCGGGCGTGTTTCATCTGACGACCCATGCGTTCTTTAAAGCGCTCTTGTTTTTGGCGGCTGGCGCAGTCATCATGGCTTTGCACCATCAGCAGGACATCCGTCAGATGGGCGGGTTGTGGAAAACCCACCGCCTACTCGGCGTCTGGTTTTTGGTCGGTTGTTTGTCGATTGCGGGGATTCCGCCGTTTGCCGGTTTTTTCTCCAAAGATGAGATCCTGCTTTCCGTTTATCGGGCGGGGCGGATGGATCTGTTTGCCATCGGATTGATGGCGGCGTTTTTCACCGCATTTTATATGTTCCGTCTCTTTTTCCTCGTGTTCGCCGGCGAGCGGCGCGGCCAGGAACAGGCTGAACCTGTTCCCTTGGTGATGATGGTTCCGCTTGCGGTCCTGGCGATCTTGGCAACGGTGAGCGGCTTTGCCGACTTGCCCAATCATTGGTTGACCCATTGGTTGGCGCCTGACACGGTTCCGGAAACGGCGGCTCCGTTCTGGCTTCCCGTGCTGGCGGTCGGAGTGTCCGGCCTCGGAATTGGTTTGGCAACCCTCATGTATGCCACACGCAAATGGGCTGCCGGCAAATGGGCTGAAAAAGTGCCATGGCTCTACCGATTGGTATTGCGCAAATATTATGTGGATGAATGTTATCAGGCGTTATTTGTTTGGCCGCTCAAAGGGGTTGGCTGGGTGCTCCATGGCTGGGATCGGTTTGTGATCGGCGGTCTGGTTCACCTGAGTGGCTGGCTCATGTCGGCGATCGGCGGTCTGGGGTCTCGCTTGCAAACAGGGCAGGCGCAAACCTATGCCTTGCTTAGTGTGATTGGTTTCGTTCTATTACTCGTCGGTCTGACAGCGGGGAGGTTGTTCCAATGATCCATTGGTTAAAAGCGTTGCCTACCCTGATCACCTTTGCCCCTTTGATCGGACTTGTCGTCTTGCTCCTTCTTCCTCGTGAGAAGAGCGGCGCCCATCGTGTGGTGGGGATTTTGGGAACGTTGCCTTCCCTGGGATTGGCACTGGTGATGTTTGGACAGTTTGACGCTTTGAAGCAAGGAATGCAGTGGGCCCAATCGATTCCGTGGTTTAGCATTCCCTTGGCTTCGCTGAATCCGCAAGCCCCGGCGACAGCGCTTTCTTTTCACTACAGCATGGGGGTAGACGGGTTGTCGATGCCGCTGGTGGTGCTGACTTGTATCGTGACGACCTTGGCTGCGGTGGCTTCCGCTTATGTCAAACAACGCACCAAAGCCTACTACCTGCTGCTGTTGCTCTTGCTCATCGGCATGAATGGGGTTTTTCTGGCCACCAACTTCTTCTTGTTTTTTATCTTTTTCGAAGTGACACTGGTCGCGGCATTCTTCTTGATCGGCATCTGGGGTTTCCTTGGCCGGGAAAAAGCCGCCAATCACTTTTTGCTGTATAACGGGGTGGGTTCCGGCTTTCTCCTGTTTGCGATGGTGGGCTTGCTCTTGATGTCGGGATCGTTGGATTACACCAATATCCAAGAAACCGCAGGGCAGATGGCCAAACAGATCCATATGTTGGACGGCCAGACAAAAAGCATGATCTGGCTTGTCTTCATCTCTCTGATCATCGCGTTTGCGATTAAATTGCCGATGTTTCCGTTCCATTCCTGGATGTTGCGGGTCCATGTCGAAGCACCCACCCCTGTGGTGATGATTCACTCCGGTGTTTTGTTGAAAATGGGCGCTTATGGGTTGATCCGTTTTGGAGCGGGTTTCTTTCCCGGATTGATGCACAAAGCGGCATTCGTGCTGGCTTTATTGGGACTGGTCAATATCCTGTACGGAGCCATTCTCGCTTTTGTAGAGACGGAACTGAAACGGGTGCTGGCTTATTCCAGCGTCAGTCATATGGGGATCGTCTTGTTCGGTTTGGCGGCGATGAATGAAGTCGGTTTGAAAGGGGCCATTTTTCAAGCGGTGTCCCATGGATTGATTTCGGCCTTGCTCTTCTTTATCGTCGGCAGTTTGTATGAACGAACCAAGACGACCGAATTGAATGAACTGGGGGGTCTTGCCAAGTCCATGCCCGTATTGTCGGGGCTCTTGCTGGTTGGTGGGTTGGCCTTGCTGGGGCTGCCGGGATTGTCCGGTTTCATCAGCGAATTTATGGCGTTCCTGGGTCTGTTCCAAGCTAAGCCGATTGTGGCGGCGGTTGGCACACTCGGTTTGGTGTTGGCGGCTGCATACACCTTGCGGGCAATCTTGAAAACAACGTTTGGTCCCTTAAGGGAGCGTTTTGCCGATGTGGTGGATGCGAAGGGTTGGGAAGCGGGTTCCCTGTTTGTCCTGGTTCTCCTGATCGTGATCATCGGGATTTACCCGGCTGTGCTGGCGCAACCAATGGATCAAACGCTGGAAATCATCTTAGCGGGAATGGGAGGGTAGAGGCATGGAACAAATCTTGCTCGATTTTGATTTGAGGGTGATGGCACCCGAATGGGTGATTGTCTCTGCCGCGGCCCTCCTCTCCATCATCGATTTGCTTCTGAAGGAGTCAACTTCACGCAAATGGATCGGTTGGCTCGGCTTGGTGGCGGTCGCGGTGGCTGGCTTTTGCGTTGCGGTGAGCTTTGGGCATAAACCTTATCAGATATTGGCGGACACGTACCGCATTGACTCGTTCAGCTTGATGTTTAAGGAGATTTTGCTTGCCGGAACCGCGGGAGTCTTCCTTTTCTCGCTGATGCAGGGAGAAGAAGAATGGAAAACGAGGGAAGGCGAATACTACTACCTTCTTCTGACGGCCTTGCTTGGGGGGATGGTGATGGTTTCCTCCGCCGATTTAATCACCTTGTTTGTGGGCCTGGAGCTATTAAGCCTTTCTTCCTACATCTTGGTGGGGATTCGCAAAGAGCGGGTGCAGCCCAATGAAGCGGCTTGGAAATACGTGGTGTTGGGGGGCGTCTCCTCCGCCTTCATCCTGTACGGAATGTCTTTTGTCTATGGGATGACGGGCAGCACGAACCTGTTTGAAATCAACCAACGCTTCGCCGAAGGATTAAGCGGTCAAGGAAGCCTATATATCTACCTTTCCCTCTTCTTGATGATGGTGGGATTCGGGTTTAAGATCGCAGTCGCGCCGTTCCATACGTGGGCACCAGACGTTTACCAAGGCGCCTCCACTCCGATTGCGGCCTTCTTGGCCATCGTATCGAAAACGGCCGCATTGGCTTTTATCATCCGGATTCTTCTCATCGCATACAGCCCGTTGATGGGAGATCAAAGCTGGATGGAGGTCGTCTCAAGGTTGTTCATGATTGTCGCGGCCTTGTCGATGATCCTGGGAAACACCATCGCCTTAAAGCAAACGAACGCCAAGCGCTTGATGGCTTATTCCAGCGTCGCGCAAGCGGGTTATCTCATTGTCCCGTTTGCCACCGTCGGCCTGGTGCCGTTTGACCTTTTCCCCAGCTTGTTGTTTTATCTGGTCGCGTATCTGTTTATGACGCTGGGGGCTTTTGTGGTGATTGAATGCGTCAGCAAGGAACGGGGCAATGAAGAGATCAGCGCGTTTGCGGGATTGCATCGGCGTTCGCCTTGGTTGGCGGCGGCCATGACCCTGTTCCTGATCTCACTCGCGGGACTGCCTCTGACCGCAGGGTTTTTCGGTAAATTCTATTTGATTACCAGCGCCTTTGTCAGCAGCCAAAAATGGTTGGCGGCGGTCATGATTTTAACGACGATTGTGTCTTATTATTATTACTTTGGCATTGTGCGCCAGATGTATTTCCGTCCGCCCTGTTCCGAGGCCAAAGTGGCGGTTCCATGGGTGGCCGTGGTCGTCATTTTGCTGGGAGTGGGTGGAACGATTGGCTTGGGATTGTTTCCGGAGCCACTCTTGACGGCCATCAGCAAATGGGATTGGACTTCCGGCCTTTCCCTGGCAACCAACGGCATGCAAAAGTAAAAATTTAGTTCATCCTAAGAATACCCCGTTTTCAAAGCGATCAAAAACGGGGTATTCTATTGTTGCCATCTTGTAATAAAAAATCCTTTGCTATTCGGGTCGTTTTTTTGTACCATGTTACCATGTGCAGAACCTGTGCTAGGGAGTGTGCATATGATGAATGGAGCAACGCAACTTGCGATGGATTCGCTTGTTAATATTTTGATCTCTCTTGGCAGTATCGTGTTTTGTTGGTGGATTCTGATGGGGATTCGTTGGGATGTCCTCATCCGGCCCAACCAGGTGATGCAAGCGAGGCTTTTGATCGTGGTCATTTCCATTGTATTGGGACACGGATTGGCTTCATTTGTCATCGATTATCTCGGTTGGTCGCGGTTGGTGGGTACCCTGCTTCAATAAAGGTTCATAAAGTATAATCTCTGCCACGAATGCAAACAATGGGAATAGTAGGAATTCGTGGGAGAGGTTGACAATGAAAAAATTTCGCCTATTCGAGCTGAGCATATGGATTTGGTTATCGTTTATGTTGCAAGGGGCCCAAATGCAACCCGCCGAACCGGAACAGCCGTTGGTCGCGGCTATGCGCACACTGAAGATCCAACCGGAAACCTATGTGTTGCACCATGGGGGGCGAACCAAGCAACCCGTTCAACCGCAACAGTTGGAACGGTGGGTGTATCAACTTTGGAATGAACTAGGCACAGGGAAAGTGAAAAAGATCGTCGATCGGGATGGAGTAAAATACACCGCAAGTGATCAGCGGCAATCAAACATAGCAATCAAATTCATCGTGATTCATGATAGACTTGAACATAGTCATGTCACCCCATATGTTTCACTTCAATTGATGGGACGAGGGGTTCCGACACAATCCTTTTTTGAAATGAAGAAACGTTGCACAAGATTATTGCAATCATACGGAATAATAGCGGATTATCACTTTTCGATTCGAGGCAGAACGATGAATGTGACGACCGGGTTGGCAAACCATGCGCAAAAGGTGTTGACACTTTTGCGGGCGCGGGAAGTCGAAGGGATGCGAACAGACCATACGGTGAGCTTGTCTGCGCTATCATCGATGTTGCCAGGGGGCATTGAAACCGGTGGCGGCATGATGAACCTGCAAGTGGCTGCGCGGATGGATTCGGAAGCTCGCGCGGTTGTCCTGACAATCGGAACGCCCATCATTACTATAGAATACTAAAAAAACGGGGGGAAGAATGTTGGAAAAGATCATTGTTCAAGGTGGAGCACGCTTAAAAGGAAGAGTGAAGGTACATGGAGCGAAAAACGCGGTTCTCCCTCTAATCGCCGCTTCCTTGCTGGCTTCCCGCGGGGATATCACCATCTTAGACGTTCCAATGCTGGAGGACGTCAAGACGATTACCCAGATGATGAAGCGCCTGGGCATTCAGGTGGAATTGAAAGACGATACCGTCACCATCAATGCGGAGAAAGTCACCTCCACGGAAGCCCCATATGAATTGATGCGCAAAATGAGAGCATCCGTGCTGGTGATGGGACCGCTCTTGGCACGGAAAAAACATGCGCGCATCCCGTTACCAGGCGGTTGCGCAATCGGTAGCCGCCCCATTGATCTGCACTTAAAGGGCTTTGAAGCGATGGGAGTGCAATTTGAAACGGGGCAAGGCTATATCGAAGGGCGTGTGGCAGATCGGTTGAAAGGCGCGACCATTTATCTGGACTTCCCAAGTGTGGGAGCGACCCAAAACATCATGATGGCGGCCGCATTGGCAGAAGGTCGCACCGTCATTGAAAATGCGGCATGTGAGCCGGAGATTGTCGACTTGGCCAACTTCCTCAATGCGATGGGAGCCAAAGTGCGCGGCGCCGGAACGGACGAAATCCGCATCGATGGCGTTGACATCCTGCGCGGGACTGAATACACCGTGATCCCGGACCGGATCGAGGCGGGTACCTATATGGTGGCGGCGGCGATCACGCGTGGAGAAGTATTTGTGGAGGGAGCGATCTCCGATCACTTGGTGCCGCTCATTGCCAAGATGCGGGAAATGGGTGTGCATGTGTTGGATGGGGAAAACGGCATCCATGTTCGGGCGGAAGGGAAACTCAAACCAGTGGACGTGAAGACATTGCCATACCCCGGGTTCCCGACTGACATGCAGTCCCAGATGATGGCCCTCCTGTTGACGGCGGATGGAAACAGCTTGTTGACGGAAACCGTCTTTGAAAATCGCTTTATGCACGTGGAAGAATTCAAACGGATGAACGCGCACATCAAAATTGACGGACGTACGGCGATCATTGAAGGGGGCCATCCCCTGTCGGGCGCACAAGTCAAGGCGACTGATTTGCGTGCGGGTGCCTCGTTGATCTTGGCGGGCTTAGTAGCTGACGGCGTAACGGAACTGACTGAATTGCACCATGTGGATCGCGGCTATGTGGATATCGTCGGGAAGCTGCGTGCCTTGGGTGCCGATATTACCCGTGTGCGTGTGGAAGAAAACGAAGAAGTCCGTGTGCATCAAAAATCATTTGCCTAAATGAATGGAAAAGGCGATGCCCCCCCCCAAGGGGCATCGCCTTTTTGTGTGCGGACAAACGGGCCACCAGCCGAGTTTTTATTGGGCAATGCCTCGGATTCTCGGTTGGTTTTCTGTCATCTAGTTCTAAACGAGCCTTCCTTTTTCATAGATTAGTAGCGTAGTCTGTTGCGACAGGTAAAATGAGTCGGAATCGTTTGGCGCAAGGGCATCGTAGTATGGCGGTTCTCCCAATATCGCAGCTTGCGTTAGGAGATCACGAGGGAAAGGATGGCGGTTATGGGTTCAAAGGGAGTGCTCATCGGCATAGCGGGATTGCTGGTCGTGATCGTGGGGATTCCCGCGCTGCTTGTATCCTTTGGCGCGTCTGACGGGGATGGGGCGGGGAAGATGGAGATGGGTTTGGCGGGACAAAGCAGGTTAAAGGTGCGCGTCTATTTGAGCAAAGAGAAACGGGTGGTTGGACTGCCTCTGGAATCCTATATCGAAGGGGTGGTTGCCGCTGAAATGCCGGCGCAATTCCATCCAGAGGCGTTAAAGGCGCAAGCGTTGGCGGCGCGCACGTATGTGGTGGGCCGGTTGTTAAATAAGCGAGTGGTGGATGTCAAAGAATGGGGTCCGCAAGCGCAAGGGGCCCATGTAACGGATACGGTGCAACATCAGGCCTTTGTCACGGATGCCGCACTGCGGGAAAAATGGGGATACAACTATGGCAATTACAAGAGGAGAGTGGCCCAGGCGGTGCGTGCGACGGCGGGGCAAATCATTACCTACCAGGGAAAGCCGATCTATGCGGCCTTCTTTTCGACGAGCAATGGCCGCACCGAAAACTCGGAGGATTATTTCAAGGAGAAATATCCGTATCTGCGCAGCGTGGATTCCTCTTGGGATCAGTTATCGCCGAAGTACATCGGGCGGGTTAGCCTAAAACGTGGTTTGTTTTTGAAACAATTGGAGGATTTTACAGGCAAGCGGCTGACTGAGGCGGCATTTGAAACGGGTGGAGAAAAGCCGTTCATCGTCCTCAGCCAAACCCAAGGCGGACGGATCGATCAGATTCGCATTGGCGGACAAGTGTTTAAGGGTAGAGAAGTGCGGGAAGCCTTGAATCTCCCTTCATCCGATTTTCATTTGCAACTGACGGACGAGCAAGTAATCGTGACAACGAAGGGTTATGGCCATGGGGTGGGAATGAGCCAGTGGGGCGCCAACCTGATGGCGGAACAAGGGAAGTCGGTAGATGAAATCATCAAGCATTATTATCGAGGCGTTGAGATCAGCCGCCTTGATCAATAGAGACAACTCCCAAGAGAACGTCATGATGGGTCTTTCACTTCAGAAGGTAAAGCCCTTGGTTGGTGAATGAACTTAAGACAGAGCAGGGAGCGAGAATCCTTCTCGTTCCCTGGGTGATTAAGTGATGTAACTGATGACCGCTTCAGGAAAATAGGATGCGATCCAACGGGGGAGTTTCTCTTTAATCGCGTTCATCTGCTCATCCTGATACACATACTTCACCCGGCCATAGCGGCCCCATTTTTTCTTTCGCTCTTCTTCATTCATCTCAAGCTTGGTTTTGGGATACCGTTCTTCAATCAGCCGTTTGGCCGTCGCGGTATAGCGGTGGGTGATCAGCTCAAAGGTTAATTCTTGCCTTCCGGGTGGCAGGGCTTCCGCCAATTGACGAAGCAAGGCTTCGTATTGTTCTTCCCAACCGTCAAAAATCATGATGGGGGCAATGATGAAACCAAGCGGGAATCCGGCTTTGCTCACTTTTTTGGCGGCTTCGATGCGATCAGCCAAAGGCGAGGTGGCCGGTTCAAATTGTTTGACGACATAATCGGCGTTCACACTGAATCGAAACCGGGTATGGCCACGATGGTCCGCATCCAATAACGAATCCACATGGGCAAATTTCGTCACAAAGCGCAGTTGGGCCAAAGGCTGTGTAGCCATGAACTCAATCGTTTTTTTTAGGGAACCGGTCAAATGTTCAATTCCCACCGGGTCGGAGGTGCAGGACGCCTCAAACCGGGTGATTTCCGGTGCCCGTTCTTTGATGTACTTCTCCGCTTGGGCGAAAATTTCGTCCAGATTAACATATACCCGGATATATGGCCGATTACCGAGAGTTGTTTGCAAATAGCAGTAGTGGCAATGGCCCATGCAGCCTGTTGCCAACGGAATGGCATACTCTGCCGACGGTTTGGAGGTGTCAAACTTCAATGTTTTGCGGACACCGACAACAAGAGTGCGTTTGGCGATCCTGTATTTTTCCAGTTCCGATGAACCGGGAAGGCCGGTAATCCGATTGTGTGAACGGGTCATTTCGATGGGCGTTCCCAGTTTGCTGAATTTCCGATGCAACTCTTGCCCCAGCGGATAGGAAAGGGCATCCGGTTCAAAGTAGACGAGATCAGGCATAAACGGATTCATGGTTCACTTCCTTTATCCATGTGATGTCAAAACAAATCCTCGAATTTACAAAACATTTACCAACTTGGGTATAAAATGGAAAAGGGCTGTCCAGAATGGTTCCTGAGGTGATAGAAGTATGAAACCTGAGGAACCAAATAAAACAGTAACGTCGCTGGAAAAAGTACAAAAACGGTTAAAATGGAAAAGACTTTTTGCGAAAAAATGGTTTTTTCCCGCGGTTTATCTCGGAGCGGGAGCACTGATTCTAACAATTGCCTGGTGGTACCAAGAACATGGAAGTCACGATGTGGCGCAAACAACCAAAATGATTCCTGCTTCTTTGCCCAAAGAAGAGATTCCAACCAACCCCACCGATGACGACATGGCGTTGCCCGTCGCCAAAAACTCCACCGCTGTCAAAACGATGGGCTTTTATGATGAAGCTAATTCCAAGTCCGATCGGGAAGCGGCTTTGGTTGAATATGCAAATACGTATTGGCCCCACGCTGGAATGGATTTCGCCCGCAAGGATGGAAAAAGCTTTGAAGTCGTTGCCGCATTGGAAGGGAAAGTCATTCGCGTCGAGGAACATCCCGTGGTGGGCTATCAAATAGAAATCGAGCATGAAAGCGGCATCACGACCGTGTACCAGAGCTTGGCGGATGTGCAGGTGAAAAAAGGGCAAACAGTGAAAAAAGGCCAGGTGATCGGCAAAGCGGGTCGCAATCTGTTTGAAAAAGAAGCGGGTATCCACTTGCACTTTGAGGTTCGTGGACGGGACCATCAGGCGATCAACCCGGCTCAATATCTGCCGCAAGCAAAATAACGACTCCAAGGCATCCTTCGTGAGAAGGGTGTCTTTTTTTGTTTGCAAAAGCCGGTTATTCCATTTGTTTGTGACATGATAATGTCATCGTTTGGCAGTCTTGTCATAGTTTATCCAAAAAAAAAGCTTGTTTATGCTTGTCTAGGCTTGTTCACAAAGAATAACCCATCGCGCCAATCAATATAATGTAGCAAAACATGACGAAGGGGGGCGCGGGCGGGTGCATGATTATATTAAGGAAAGAACCATTAAGATCGGACATTATTTTGTGGAAACCAGAAATACGGTGAGGATGATCGCCAAAGAATTCGGGGTGTCCAAAAGTACGGTTCATAAAGATTTGACGGAGCGCTTGCCTGAGATTAATCCTGACTTGGCTAATCAGGTGAAAGAAATACTGGAATACCATAAGTCGATCCGACACATTAGAGGAGGCGAAGCGACAAAGATTAAATATAAGCGGAAGACACAGCCTGAACGGCAAGAAGTTTCAATGAAAGTTTAAATTTTACACGGGTAGTAGCACCGGTAGCATGACATAATATTCTTTGTATAAGTATTGATCACCTCTTACACTCTCTTCTTCCGGTGCTAGCCTTCTGTAAAGTACCAACCCTATACAGGGTAAGTATAGACTTATGTTCATAGTTACGATATATTCAATTATGAATAGTACGAGACATGATTTGATTGGACGAGCTTTTTTCAAACAAATTGGAGAAGTAAGCCTTGGAGAGGAATGCAGATGAGTTACCCAGATAAAAACCAAGACAAAAAGTGGGATCAAACCAATCCTACGCAGCGGGAAGAGGCAAAAAGCTCGTTGACCGAAGCAACTCAGCAACCGGAACCCAAAGAGAAAGAGAGCAAGGAAACCAAAGACACCAAAGATACCTTGCCGGTGGGGTTGCTGAAGTGGAGCAAAGATGAAGAAGAGGAACAAGACACGCATCTTTGCTTAGACAAGAGCCATGCCGAGGATTCAAATCGTGATGAGGATCAGAATAAGAAGAAGCCATTGATTCGTCCGATTGCTCAAGTGAATCCCCTTTCTTCCGCTGCCGATCAAGAAGACGGGTCTGAAATGGACGAGCCGGTCCAGACCAGTCATTCCCCATCTGGTCAAGCGGAACGCAACCTTTCTCTTGAAGACACATTGACTCCCATTGACTTTAAAGAGTACTCATTGACACCGAGTAGCGAAACGGATAAAGAACCTGAGATTCAATATAAACAGCCTTCCTACACCGTTGATTTCTCGAAAGATATCGCGATGGCGGATGAGGATGACCGAGAACCAATCACGAATTTTGCAGAAAGTGGTTCGGAAGAGAGAAAAGGTGGGAAATATAGAGAAGAAGAATTGGAAGAACAGGATGTTGCCTTGGAGGGGCGTCCGGTTTGGATGACCGTCGTGAAAATCGCTTGGTTGCCTGTCACGCTGATTGTGGTGTTGATTGTCGGCTTGATGGTGGGCCATGCGGTGATCGGTAACCAACCGGCTGGTGACGTCTTTGATATGAATATGTGGGAGCATATCTATCAATTACTCTTTAGTAAGTAACCCGTTTTATTTTTGGAGCGGGGACTTTTCTTTATTTATTTGGATGTGTGAGGAGGGACCCAGATTGAATTTGCCCAATTTATTAACCATGGTGCGGTTTTTCTTGATACCGACTTATTTGGCCGTGTACTTTTCCGATATGGCAGGGCGTATGTTTTGGGCACTTGGGATTATCCTTCTCGCTGGTTTAACGGATGTGGTGGATGGCTATTTGGCCCGCAAAACGCAACAGATTACCCAGTTGGGAGTCATGTTAGACCCGCTAGCGGATAAGCTGATGATGCTGGCCGTATTCCTGTCTTTGCTCATTTCAGGCAAAATCAGCGTAGGCGCGGCGCTCGCCATCTTCTTGCGGGATGTGGCTATGATCGTATACTCGGCCATCTTCCACCTTCGAGGAAAAAAGACCCTGCCGGCCAACTTTTTTGGCAAGCTGACGACGGTTCTATTTTATCTCGCTTTATTTATGCTCATGTTGGATCTTGCCCAGGCGCAAGCCTTTCTCTGGTCTGTTATTATCTTGTCTTATGTCACGTCGTTGATTTATTTGATCCAGTTGCGGGTGGTTTACCGTGAATGAGTGGATAAAGAATCGGTAAAAATAGACCGATTCTTTTTTTATGCGGTTAGATTATGTATGATTAACAATTGGGGGGTGCACAGATGACTGTACGCAATATCATTAGAACCATTATAGTGGAAACCCCGTCCAAACCGGGGAATCTTGGAAAAGTGACCACAGCGATCGGTAAAGCCGGTGGGGATATTGGGGACATAACCACCATTAAAATCGGCCCCTTATCCACCGTTAGAGATATTACTGTTCACTGTGAGAGTACGGAACAGTTGGATGCTGTTATTGAATCGATTCAATCTTTGGAAAATGGGATTTACGTCCATGCCGTATCGGACGATGTGCTGCGGGCGCATGAGGGCGGGAAGATCCGCATGGTCAGCCGGATGGATATCCGTTCTCTGTCTGATTTGCGTCGCGTTTATACGCCGGGAGTTGCCGATGTGTGTCGGGTGATTCAGGAAGATCCTGAAAAGGCGCGTTATTATACAAGTATCGGAAATACGGTGGCGATTGTGACCGATGGGACCGCCATTTTGGGCTTGGGCAATATCGGCTCTGTGGCGGGGATGCCGGTAATGGAAGGGAAAGCGGCTTTATTTGACCGTTTTGCGGGCATTAGCGGGATTCCCATCTTGTTGAATACAAGTGATCCGGATGAAGTCGTAAGCACGATCAAACACATCCACCAGGGCTTTGGCGGCATTTTGCTGGAAGATATCGGATCGCCGCATTGCTTTGAGATCGAAGAACGGTTAAAAGAGGAACTGCCCATTCCCGTAATGCATGATGACCAACATGGCACGGCGGTCGTGACGTTGGCCGCGGTCATCTCCGCTTGCCGATCAACGGATGTCAATCTGAAAGATGCGGTGGTGGGCCAAATCGGTTTGGGAGCGGCAGGCCTGGCGATTTGTCGGATGTTTATGGCCTATGGCGTGAAAGAGATGTGCGGGGTGGATCGCCAAGAGGCCGCGCTCGAGCGGTTGAAGAGTTACGGTGGCACACCGCTTCATTCAATGGAAGAATTGATGGAACGTTGTGATATTGTCATTGCGACCACGGGTGTTCCGGGTTTGATCAAGCCGGAGATGATCCGCAAAGGGCAAGTGATTTTGGCCTTGTCCAATCCCAAGCCAGAGATCACGCCGGAAGAGGCGGTGAAGGCCGGCGCCGCGTTTGCCGCTGATGGGCGCTCTGTCAACAACGTGTTGGGATTCCCGGGCATTTTCCGCGGGGTATTAAATGCGGGGGCAACGCAGATTTCCCATCCGATGCTGGTGGCGGCGGCGCAAGCGATCGCTGATTGCACGACACCGGGAGAGCTGGTGCCCCATCCGCTCGATCCCAAAGTGCATGTGGAAGTGGCCCGTGCCGTCGAAAGTGTGGCTGAGCGGGAAATGGAGTTGGAGCCGTCCATCTGAGTTGTGGGACTGTCTAGTTGAAATCATCCCAGCCGTGTAGGGAAACCCTCTACACGGCTTTTTTCATAGGGCGTCACACTAAAAATGGGAAACGGATTGTCATGAATCCGCCCTGAATTCGTTTCTATGTCAACATGGTTTTTTAGTATGCGATTCGCTATAATGAGGAAAAATGGTCAGAGCCGGAATCGTTTAAATTGAAGGGAGAACAAAGTGATGAAACTAGATGTGAAACAGATTCAAGAAATTATCCCTCACCGTTACCCCTTTTTGCTGGTGGATCAAATCGTGGAGTGTGATCCGGGAAAACGTGCGGTGGGAATCAAAAATGTCACTGTGAATGAATCCTTTTTTCAAGGTCACTTTCCAGACTATCCTGTGATGCCGGGGGTTCTGATCATCGAGGCCTTGGCGCAAGTGGGTGCCGTCATCGTCTTGGGCTTGGAAGAGAACAAAGGGAAACTGGCCTTTTTCGCGGGCATTGACAATGTCCGCTTCCGTGAACAGGTGAAGCCCGGCGATACGTTGACGCTTGAAGTGGAAATGATCCGCTTGAGAGGAAGCGTCGGCAAAGGAAAAGGGGTTGCGCGCGTAGGCGATAAAGTGGTGGCTGAAGGGGAATTGATGTTTGCCATTTCATAAATCAATACATAGAGAAGGAAGGTCCAGCTGAAGGACCTTCCTTCTCATGTTACCAACTCCACAAGTGAAACATGCGCAGGAGAAAATACAACAATCCCCATACGGGTATGCTGATCAGCAGCCCATTAAATATACCCAACATGGAATTGTAAGAATCGCTGGCCATTTTTTGTCTTTTCATGATTGATCTCCCCCGAACGGTAGATGACTTTATTATCTACCGGTTTCGTGCAATCTATAGATGATGGTCGGCAGGAAAAAGTTCCTATCCTCGCTGTTAAAGGATGTGATCACGATGGGCACCCGTGTATTGGTGATTTCCCACATGTATCCAAATCAAGTCAATCCGATGGCCGGCATTTTCGTGCATAACCAAACAAAAGCGTTGAAGCGAGCGGGTGTCGATGTGCGGGTTGTCGTACCGGTGCCATATTTCCCCTTGTACCGCAAATGGCAAGGGTACCGCCAACTGCCGGCACATACGGAATTGGATGGAATTCCCGTCCATTATGTTCCTACATGGATGTTTCCGGGAGGGTTTTTCTTCTCCCGATACGGAACGCTATATGTGAATGCGCTTCGCAAGGTCTTGCCATCCATTTATCGCGAATTCCCGTTTGAATTGATTCACTGCCACACGATCTACCCGGATGGCTATGCGGGAAGCTTGTTGAAGCAAACGTTTGCCGTGCCTGTGGTAAGTACGGTTCATGGATCGGACATCATGCTTTATCCCAAGCGGAACAGGAAGGTACATGAACGCACGGAACAAGCGCTTCGCGGCAATGATTTTGTCATTGCGGTGAGTGAGCGAGCGCGGCAGGAAGTGGACCGGATGACTGCCGGGGTATCGACAGCCACCGTCTATAACGGATTTGACCCCACACGGTTCAAACCGATGGAGAAACAGGCGGCACGCGAAAAATTGGGATTGCCCCCGGCGGGAAAAAACGTTTTGTTCGTCGGCAATCTATATCAAGTGAAAGGGATTCCGTATCTGTTGGAATCGTTTAAGACGATTGCTTCGGAAAGTGAAGAAGTGCACTTATATTTGATCGGGGAAGGGCCGCTTCGTTCTGAATTGGTGCAACAGGCGGAACAGCTCGGCTTGGGGAATCGCGTCACTTTTTTGGGTAGAAAACCCTATGAAGAGATTCCGGTCTGGATCAACAGTGCCGATGTCGTGGCACTGACCAGCTTAAGTGAAGGCTTGCCGTCGATCCTGTTGGAAACGATGGGATGCGGACGAGCCATGGTGGCGACCGATGTCGGGGGCATCCGCGAAATCTTGCAAGACGGGCGCACGGGATTGTTGGCCGAGTCGCAAAACGTTGCCGAAATAACCAAGGCGCTGCGCAAAATTCTGTTGGAAAATGAATCGTTCATCGACACCATGGGCAAACAAGCATTAGAGGCGTCCCGCAAGTTGACGTGGGAGCAAAACGCCGAGAACATCAAAGCCGTTTATGCGCAAGTGCTGAAACGGCATGAGGGCTAAATCCAAATGGATGGGGTTGGTGTAATGGCCAGGGCGACGCCCATCAACCACTTTTGATATAAATGATCATGCTTAGCTTGTCATCCCTGCCAATCCCCGTTTCGGCGACGCCGGATTGGGAGAACGTAAAACTTTTATGACTTTTTGGGAGTGGGGATACCCAAAAAATTTCAACTATGTTACAGTTGATGATAGGTTTGTAATGTTCCTGTAACATACTTGTTTGGAGTAAATAAAACATTAATCATATTCAAATGTTTGATAGATGAACTTAAGCAGAAAAGAGGGAGATTTGTGATACGCTTTGGAATTGTGGGCTGCGGCCACATCGCCAAAAAACACGTAGCCGCCATTGATGCGGTAGAAGGAGCGGAGTTGGCGGCGATTTGCGATACCAATGAGGAGCGTTTGAAGGAGTTTGCCCGAGATGGTGTAGCCAGTTATACCGATCTCGCTGACATGCTGAAATCAGATGTCGATGTGGTGTCGATTTGTACCCCAAGCGGTCTCCATGCCAAATTGACGGTTCAAGTGGCGGAAGCGAAAAAACATGTCATTGTGGAAAAGCCAATGGCTTTAACCTTGGAAGATGCCGATATGATGATCGACGCATGCGAGAAAAACGGAGTGAAAATGGCTGTTGTCCATCCCAACCGTTTCCGTCCCGCCGTTGTGGAACTTCGTCGTCAACTGGATAGTGGGGCTTTTGGCAAAATCGGTCATGCCAATGCGACAGTGCGTTGGAATCGGAATCAGGCATACTATGACCAAGCGCCGTGGCGTGGCACCAAGGCGATGGATGGCGGCGTGCTGATGAACCAAGCGATTCACAATATGGACCTCTTATTGTGGATGATGGGGGAAGTGGATGAGGTATCCTCCTATGCCGCCACACGGATTCGCGACATCGAGGCGGAAGACACCTCCGTATCGGTGATCCGCTTTAAAAACGGGGCCTTGGGCGTGTTGGAAGCGGCCGTCACCATCTACCCCAAAAACCTGGAAGAGTCGTTGTCGATCTTCGGTGAGAAAGGAACGGCGATCATCGGGGGACCGACAGCAAACTGGATCAAGCATTGGGTCTTCGAAGGGATGGAGGAAGAAGAAGCGGAGATTGCCAAACAACGCGTGGAACAAGATCCCTTTGGCATTCCGGGGCACCAATGCATCATTCAGGATATGTGTGACGCCATTCGCGAAGACCGTACCCCGATCGTGGACGGGGAAGCCGGACGTCAAGCGCTCAGCCTCGTTGTTGCCTGCCAACAAGCGGCTGAAACGGGCAAAGCGGTAAAGATGGACGACTTGAAACGCAACTGACTTCAACCCTGAAGAACAAGGAGCTTGATTGACGATGAAAAAAATTCCTCTCTTAGATCTGAAAGCGCAAATGGCACCGATTCGTGAAGAACTGTTACAAGCGGTGGCCAATGTACTGGATAACGGACAATATATCATGGGGCCGGAAGTGAAAGCATTTGAAGAAGAAGTCGCCAAATATGTGGGCGTCAAACATGCGGTGGGCGTCGCCAACGGAACCGATGCCCTGTTGCTCACGCTGGATGCGGCTGGCGTTGGTGAAGGCGACGAAGTGATCACCACCCCATTCACTTTCTTCGCCACCGCCGAAGTGGTGTCCCAGTTGGGCGCAACGCCTGTTTTCGTGGACATTGACGAAAAAACCTACAATATCGACGTAGAGCAAATCAAAGCGAAAATCACCGAAAAAACGAAGGCCATTATCCCGGTTCACATTTTCGGCCAACCAGCCAATATGGACGAGATCATGTCCATTGCGGAAGCGCATAACTTGTTTGTGCTGGAAGACGCCGCGCAAGCCCTCGGTTCCGAGTATAAAGGACGCAAGATCGGAACGCTTGGCCACGCCGCTACATACTCCTTCTTCCCAACTAAAAACTTGGGCGGATACGGCGATGGCGGAATGGTAGTGACGAACGACGATGAGTTGGCCCGCAAAATCCGCATCTTGCGTGTGCATGGCAGCAATCCGAAATACTATCACAGCATGATTGGTTACAACAGCCGTTTGGATGAGATGCAAGCCGCCATGCTCCGCATCAAATTGCGCCACCTCGATGATTGGAACAACGGACGCCGTGAGCGTGCGGCCCTGTACAACGAGCTGTTGAAGGATACGCCACTCATCACCCCATTCGCGGCGGAAGACCGTAAACACATCTACCATCTCTATATCGTGCAAGCGGATGACCGCGATGAGCTGATGGCCCACTTGAAAGAGAAAGGCATTTCCACCGGGGTCTACTATCCAGTGCCGCTCCATCAACAAGATGTGTATAAGCCCCTGGGTTACGCGGAGGGAAGTTTGCCCGTGTCCGAGTACATGTCCAAACGCACGTTTGCATTGCCGTTGTACGCTGAATTGGAGACGGAAACCATTCATATGATTGCTGATACCATTAAAGCTTACTATGCAAACAAATAATGGCAAAGGATGGAATGAATCGTGAGCGGAAAAACCTTACTTGCTAAAATCCAAGACAAAACGGCAGTGATCGGCGTGGTCGGTTTGGGTTACGTCGGATTGCCACTCGCCGTGGAAAAAGCGAAAGCGGGATACAAAGTGATCGGCTTTGACATCCTGCCCAACCGTGTGGAACAAGTGAACCAAGGCATCAACTACATCGGTGACGTGGTGGACGAAGAGCTGAAAGAGATTGTGAAGAATGGCCAACTCCGAGCGACTACCGATTATTCCCTGATTTCGGAAGTGGATGCCGTGGCGATCTGCGTGCCAACGCCACTGGACAAATATCAACAGCCTAATGTGTCTTACGTGGAATCATCGGCGAAAAGCATCGCCAAATACCTGCATCCCGACATGCTGGTCGTTCTCGAGAGCACCACTTATCCAGGCACCACCGAAGAAGTCGTGCAACCGATCCTGGAAGAGACCGGCCTGAAAGTGGGAAAAGATTTTTACCTGGCTTATTCCCCAGAGCGTGTTGATCCAGGCAACAAAGTGTTCAACACCAAAAACACCCCAAAAGTGGTGGGTGGGGTCACCCCTGAGTGCACCAAAGTGGCCGCGGCGCTGTACCGCTCTGTGTTGGATGGCGAAGTGCACGTAGTGTCCAGCCCGAAAGTGGCGGAAATGGAAAAAATCCTTGAAAACACGTTCCGCAACATCAACATAGGGTTGGCCAACGAAATGGCGATCCTGTGCAACAAAATGGGCATCGATATCTGGGAAGTCATTGATGCGGCCAAAACCAAACCTTATGGCTTTATGGCCTTTTATCCAGGACCCGGTTTGGGTGGTCACTGCATTCCCATCGACCCGTTCTACCTTACTTGGAAAGCGCGCGAGTACAACTACCATACCCGCCTGATCGAGGTGGCTGGGGAAATCAACAATGAGATGCCGGACTTCGTGGTTGACCGGATCATGAAAATCCTCAACCGTTACGGCAAAGCATTGAATGGCGCCAAAGTGGCGGTGTTGGGCGTTGCGTACAAAAAGGATATCGACGACTATCGCGAATCTCCGGTGATGGAAATCGTGAAGCTGTTGGAAAAATACAACGCCGATTTCGTAACGGTAGACCCACATGTGAAAAATTTCCGTGTGGATGGCAAAGAGTATGAAACGGTGGAACTGACCGACGAACTCTTGGAAACGGCTGACATCGTGCTCATCACCACCGATCACTCGGCATTTGATTATGAGAAGATCGGCAGCAAAGCCAAAGCCATCTTTGATACCCGTAATGCGATGAAAGGTGTACAAAAAATCGAAGCGGATTACGAAAAACTATAAAGGCGGGTTTTTCATGAAAAACTTTGTGCATGAAACTGTGCGGATGGGGACGAACGTCTCCATCGGCTATTTCTCAGTCATCGAGGAAGGCGTCGTATTGGGGGATAATGTAACCATTGGAAATAATGTGACCATTCATGCAGGAACTGTAATCGGTTCAGACGTATTTATTTCAGATAACTGCGTGTTGGGGCGTTGGCCAAAGCCGGCCAAATCGTCAACCGTGAAAGTGGACGCCGAATTGGCGCCGCTCACCATCGGGGACGGTACGACGATTGGGGCCAACACGGTCTTATACCGTGGCAGCGCGTTTGGCCAAGAAGTGATGATCGGCGATCAAGCGTCTGTGCGTGAAAAATGCACCATCGGTGACCGTGTGGTGATCGGGCGGGGGGTGGCGGTCGAGAACCAAGTGGAAATCGGTTCGTTCACGAAAATCCAGACCAATGCGTACATCACGGCATACACCACGCTGGAGGAGCGCGTGTTTATCGCTCCCACCGTCACCACGACCAATGACAACTTCATGGGCCGCACCAAAGAGCGCTTTAAGTTTGTTCGCGGTCCGCGGGTCAAACGGGGCGCGCGCGTCGGGGGCGGTTCGATCCTGTTGCCGGGCGTAACCGTTGCGGAAGAAAGCTTTATCGCCGCCGGTGCTTTGGTCAACAAAGACACCGAAGCGAAAAAACTGTACGTTGGCGTTCCAGCCCGGGTCCTGCGTGAAGTGCCGGACGGCGAACTGCTGGAAAATCAAGAGTAACACCGGTTAGTAGGTGTGGGATGATGAAACAGTATATCAAGCGACTCTTTTCTGATTCCGCCGCGTTTGCCGTTGCGACTATGGGGAACAAGCTGGTCTCTGCCATGCTTGTCCCCTTTTATATCAAATACCTCAATGATCAACAGTTGGCGGATTGGGGCCAAACGAACACCTTTACGCTCATACTGACATATCTCTGCATTTTGGGAACAGATGCGGCCATGGCGTTTTATTATTTCGATGCCAAATCAGAACAGGAGCGTAAAACGTATTTAACCAATGCGGTCTTTTTTAGTGCGGCCATGTGTTTATTGTTTACCATTTTCGCCTATTTCTTCGGCGCACCCTTGGCGGATGTGGTTTATGATAACAGTAGGGATTACACGTATTTACTGGCTGTTGCTTTCTTGGCAACGGTTGGGGCGATCATAATCCAACATTTGCTGGGATATGCTCGTTACAGCCGACGGGTTTGGTTATTCAATATTTTTAGTATGGCATATGTTATCGGTTCCAATCTAATCAGTCTTTATTTTGTGATCGTGCATAAGACTGGTGTGATGGGGATTTTTTATGGACAGCTGGTCGGTCAGATGGCTGTAGCTGTATTACTTCTCATTATATTCCGCAAAGAGCTCGTATTTAAATTCTCCAAAAAACACTTATCTGATCTGATCAAGTACGGTGCCCCTCTATTGCCCACGCTCATGGCGTTTTGGGCAATGAGTTCCATTTCGAGACCGATGCTATATCATATGTCTTCTGTCAATGACGCGGCGATTTATGAGGCCATGATGCGTTTGGCAAGCATTATCTTGCTCGTCACTTCCCCGTTTCAACTGGCGTGGCGCCCGTTTTCCATGTCGATCAAAGATAGGGAAGACGCGCCGCAACTCTACGGATTGGTGGGGCGGATTTTGCTTGTGGCTGGTACAGTGGCAGTCATGTTGCTCGCTTTTTTCATGGAACCGATCTATCGTTTGTTCACGGTTGGCGAGAAAGGACTTGCCAGTGGTTACCTCTATGTTTGGGCCCTCTCATTGGGTACACTATTAAATGTCTTGCATACCGTTTTTGGTGTGGGACTATTAATCAAGAAGAAGACGAAAATCATCTCGCGCGGATTCATGATCGCGGCGGTCGTCTATGTGGTGGGCTGTCTCCTGTTGATCCCCTTGTTCCGGATCTGGGGTGCGGTCAGCATGACCGTCGTGGCCTACTTAATCGTGATCATCTGGGTCTATGTACAAAACCAAAAAGAGTATCCCGTTGATTTCCGTTTCCGTGCGATGTTAATATATTTGGCGATTTTCCTTGTCGCGATGGTCGGCGTGACATGGGTGCAGGTCGAGCAGTTGCCAAACGCATGGGTGTATTACTTATTGGCGCTTGGCGTCACAGTGGCTGCCGTCTTTGCGACCCGACTGTTTTCGATTCGTTCATTACAGCAAATCGGCCGCAGATTGCCTAAATTAGGTGGGAAAGGGTGAGAAATGGTGAGTGAACTGTTGTTTCCGAGACAAAAGCGGTTAGATACCCTCTTCTACTTCATGATTGCTTTTGCGCTCTTGGGACCAACGCTGGGGATTCCGTTGACAGAAGGCTTTAACTTAACTTTCTTCCGTGTGGCGTACGTGTTGCTCGTCGGTGGGATCATTCTGCGCCTGGTGATGCAGAAGAACCTGGAAACGTCGTACATGTATCCCGTGCGTTACTATGCGGCATTTTTCGTTTTCTGGTTTGTGTATGGACTCATCTCCCTGTCGTGGGTGATGAGCATGGGGGCGGCGTTGAAGTATTTGTTCTATATGGCGTTCATGTTGCCGCTCACGCTGTCGTTCCCCTTCTTCCTGCAAACGGAAGAGAAACTGTGGAAAGCGAAGCGGGTGCTGTTTTGGGTGTTTGCGGCGATTATCTTTTTTGCCGTGTTTGAATCGATCACGCTGATTCACCTCCCTTCTTCACGGTTCTTTAAGACCACATCAGCTTCTGTAACGTCAGTGTTTACAAACCAAAATGACTTGGCTACCTGCATCACGCTGGGATTGCCTTTTTTGGCTACCGCTTTATTCATGCTGAATCTGCAAAAGAAGCACAAATGGTTTCTCTATATCACGGGGGTATTGACAATCTATGTGTTGATCGCCACCGGTTCCCGCAGCAACACGGCGTTTGCGTTGCCGCTCGCTTCCCTGGCGTTGATTGTGGGCTTGCCATTCGTGGTGGAACGGGCGAAATTAACCAAGAAAAACTTGGCGAAAGCCTTGATTGCGATTGTGGTTGCGGTGATCTTGGCCAACGCCTTAAGCACCGTTTTCTTGTCTGAAGAAGCTCGCCAATCGGCGAAAAACAAATTGGCCAGCACGCTCGGATTTTTGCAAGATTTCCAAAATGCCTCTTGGCACATGGATGAGGGAGATACGGGAATTGAAAAAGGGGAAACGGGCGAAAGCGCCGGTGTGCGCAAATGGTTGCTGATCAACGGCTTTAAGTTCTTGCAACAGAGCCATTACATGGGGATCGGCGCGGGGAATGTCGAGCCGTGGATGGAGAAGTACGGCGTAAAGGTGAACAAAGTCAACCTGCACAACTGGTGGGGCGAGATTCTGGTCAACTTTGGTGTCCTGATCTTCGTGCTCTACATGTCGCTCTACTTCTGGATGTTGTGGCGCCTGTGGAAATTGGCCAGCTTGAAGCATTCGCCAGCCTTAAGCCCGATTTTGCGTTGGGCGGCGTATTCCACGATGGCCGCATTGACCGGATACTTTTTCGGCGGCATGGCGCCAAGTACCGTGATTCACTTCACACCGATGTGGATCACTTACGGTTTGGCCCTGGCCGTGATCGCCATCGGAGAAACGCAAAAGAAATTGGAAGCGGAGTAATAAATGGTACCAGGAAGATGCCTTTCATATGGAAAGGCATCTTTTTTGTTTGAATAAGGGACTTCTGCAAAAAATACATTTCATTGACAGTTATTTTCGCCGAAAGTGACGAACTGAGTAAAAGATCGCTGATAACATATCCATTCCGACCGTTTTTTTGTAGTATGTTACTATGAATAACAACGCATGGGTTCGCAGGATTGATGGAGATGAAAGGAGTACCTTTTAGTGGCAGCAAAAGTAATGATTTTCAGTTCGGTTCATCCATACGACGATTCGCGTATTTACCATAAACAAGCCAAATCCCTCGCGGCGGAGGGGTATAATGTGGAACTGCATGCCGTGGCCGACTTTGATGAGAAGGTGGAACACGGGGTGCGCATCGTTGGCGTCAAGCGCATGAATAAGAAGTGGAAGCGGCTCATGAACGGCTGGGTGTTGTATCGACGGGCGCTGAAGAGCGGCGCCGACATTTTTCACTTCCATGATCCGGAGCTGTTGCCCTGGGGCGCGCTCATCGCTTGGCGGACGGGATGCCCGGTGATTTATGATTCGCATGAGGATCTGCCGAAACAGATTCATACGAAACCGTGGATTCCGGCCAACATCCGCGGTCCTTTGTCCAAGCTGGTGCACAAGGTGGAGAAGGGATTGGCCAAGAAACTGGCTGCGGTCGTCACGGCGACAGAGTCGATTGCGCGCCAGTTTGCGAGCGCAAAGCGAGTCGAGGTAATCAAAAACTACCCCTTGCCCATGCCCGCGGTGGAGAAAACCGAAGATGAGGGAAACAAGATTCTCTATGTGGGCGGAGTCTCATACTTGCGCGGTTACCGTGAAATGATTCAAATGATGGATCACATTCCGGCTGAGTTGAATGCGGAGTTGCACATCATCGGCCCGCTGCAACACATCCGGCCAGAGGACCGGGAGGAAGCCACGCTCAAAGACAAACGGGTCCATCTGCATGGGCGCGTGCCGTTTGAAGAAGTGAAACAGTGGTTGGGCAAAGGCAAAGTGGGCTTGGTCTGCTTGCATCCGGTGGAGAATTATCGGGAATCGCTCCCGATCAAGATGTTTGAATATATGGCGGCGGGCTTGCCGCTGATCGCGACGGACTTTCCGATGTGGCGCGAGATTGTGGAGAAAAGCGGATGCGGCTTCACCGCCGATGCGTTAAATCCACAAGACATGGCGGAGAAGGTGACGCGCATCTTAACGGACGAATCTTTGCGCAAGCGGATGAGCGAAGATGGCCGCAAGGCGCATGAAGAAGTGTATAATTGGCATGTGGAGGAGCGGAAGTTGCTGGCGCTCTACGCGGGATTGTTGGCCAAATAAGAGAAAGGAATCCCCCGTCCATGGGACGGGGGATTCCTTTTTTACCGCTCACCGGGGCTCCAATCGAGCTGCCGGGCCAGCTGTTGATGAACGCGCATTTTCTCATTCTCATCTACTTTATAATAATACACGCCATCGATCAGGGTGTTTTTCCCTTTGATGCTCACAGAGCGGATCTGTTCATCCGGCAAATTGGCATAAAGCCGTTGCAATTGGAAGAGTTGAACCGGAGAGATGTCTGTTTTGATGTTGCCGCCCAGCTGTTCCAAGATGTTGGCGAGATTGGTGAGAGAATGGAGTGTGGTTCCTTTATGGATAATCCCGCGGATCAACTCCTGTTGCCGTTTCATCCTTCCAAAGTCGCCGCTGGGATCATTTTTGCGCATCCGGGCGAAGGCAAGAGCCTGATCCCCATTCACATGCATTTTCCCTTTTTTAAATAGGTACCCGTTGTAATGGAATGTAAAAGGCACGTCCACCTCGATGCCGCCCAATTCATTAACGATCTCCTTCAGGCCCTGCATATTCACTTTCACATATCCGTCAATGGGAATTTGGAGAAAATGTTCCACCGTTTTCCGCGTCAATTCAATCCCACCGTAGGCGTAACTGTGGTTGATTTTATCCCGCCCCAGCCTCCCGGGGATCTTGACCAACGTATCGCGGGGAATGTTGGTCAGCACCACGCTTTTCCGCCCTGGGTTCGTCGTCGCCACGATGATGGAATCGGAGCGGCCCCGATCTCCCTGGCGCTCATCCACACCCAAAAACAACAGGGCGACCGGGTCTTTCGCAATATCGACCGGCTCCGAACGCAAAGCCGATTTTGATAATTTGGGCGGTTCATACAGCCGTTTCGCCGCCGACCAGATGTGATAGCCGTAATAACCGATGGCCAGCATCATGGCAAGGATAAAGGTGGAGAGCAAGCGCAGCAACCATCGTTTCACGTTCATTTCTCCTCTTTTCCAACAATTGGTATGTTCACCATTATATAATGTTCCGTACCTTTGTTCAAATATTCCTCAATTTTGTCCAAGGCTTGTCGTCCCAGAAGAAAATGATGAGTGATCATTGGCCGAAGTTGGGGAAAATGTGGCAAGAAGCGGGATGGACACTCCATGATGCGGATTTTCCGGACTTCCGAGTTCGGAACGGCCATCCAGTTGCTACCTTTGCTTCTTCCATCTTCTGTTGGTAAGATAATCTAGAGGTTATTTCAAAAGGAGTGGATGGCGGGAAACCTTTTCCCGGGAGACGCCTCGTCACGGGTTTTGCGAAAGGGAAAAAGGTTTTGGAGCTTCAATCTCTTCTCAGTTGCTTAAAAATCGATTTGAAATGGCTTCCAGAAGAACCAGACCTACATAGAGTCTATTCAGGATAGCCCTAGAGGAGGAAGATTTTTGCCGGTACCCTGTGGGTGAAAGCTTCGTTACTGGGAGCTATTTCCTACTGAGGCGACCATGGAACGCAGACTCAAAAAATCGACTCCAGGGCCACTTTGTCAGCAAACTTAGTCTACTCAAGAGAGGGGTCCATCCGATGAAAGTGTTAGTGACAGGGGGAGCTGGATTTATCGGCTCTCATATCGTTGATCAGTTGATTGCGCGTGGCGATCAAGTTGTGATTGTGGATAATCTTTCTTCCGGAAAAGAGAATCAAGTAAACGCAGAAGCCGTTTTTTATAACGTGGATATCACAAGCGCGGATTTGCATGCCGTATTGGAACAAGAGCGGCCGGAAGTCGTCATTCACCAAGCGGCCCAAATCCATGTGAATACATCTGTGGAAAATCCGGCCCTCGATGCCAAGATCAACATTTTGGGTTCCATCAATCTGCTGGAGGGGTGCCGCAAAGCGGGGGTGAAGAAGGTGGTTTACGCTTCATCGGCCGCGGTGTACGGAACGCCGGCTTATCTGCCCGTCGATGAAAAGCATCCGATTGGCCCATTGTCCGGTTACGGCATCTCCAAGTATACTGTGGAGCACTATCTGTCGGTTTATCATCATCTGTATGGGTTGAAATACACGATTTTGCGTTATGCCAACGTATATGGGTTGCGCCAGGATCCACGCGGCGAGGGGGGCGTGATCTCCATCTTTATCGATAAGGTGCTGAAGCGCGAGCCGCTCACCATCTTTGGCGATGGGGAACAAACGCGCGACTACATCTACGTGGAGGATATCGCGCGGGCCAACATCAACGCGATCGAGAAGGGGGACGGCGAAGTGCTGAATGTGGGAACGGGCGTAAGCACTTCGCTCAATGAAGTGATTCGCCTCTTTGATGACATATCCGGAGTGAAACATGAGGTGAATTATGGTCCAGACCGGGCGGGCGATATTAAGCACAGTTACTTCAACAACGAAAAAGTGTGCCGTGTGCTCGCTTGGGAACCAAAGGTAAGTTTGGCGGAAGGATTACGCAAAACCTACGAATATTACCAAGATGAATATCGTAAAATGGACAAAGAACAGTAAACAATAAGGAAGAAGCCGCAATACCCCATGCATAAAAATGAGGCCGCGGGGATCTCATTTTTCACAATTCGGCTATTGTCAATGCAGAAAGATTACAGTATACTTGGTTACAGTAATCGGTTTGAAACATTGCTGTAATGTTACTGTCATTTTTGTAAAGTTAGTTGATAGCTGAAAAATAATTGTGATTTCGATACCATATACAGCAGGAGTGGATTGCGGATGAGTTCAAAAATGGCCTACGAGAGCAATTCGCGCGCATTCTCTGGAAAAGCTCAAACAACCTCTTTCTATTTGGTGTTTAAGCGTGCATTTGAAATTCTTTTCTCCATCGGGTTGTTGCTCTTTACCCTACCAGTGCTGATCTTGACGGCAATTGCGATCAAATTGGAATCGCCGGGTCCAATCTTCTATAAACAGGAGCGGGTTGGCTTAAACGGCAAAACGTTTAACATCATCAAGTTGCGTTCGATGCGCACCGATGCAGAAAAAAATGGACCGCAGTGGGCAGCCAAAAATGATCCGCGCGTGACTCGCGTAGGTCAGTTTATCCGCAAAACCCGGATTGATGAACTGCCGCAGTTGATCAATATCCTGCGCGGAGACATGAGCCTGATTGGCCCGCGTCCGGAACGTCCGATGTTCACCGAGCAATTTGACAAGGAGATTCCCGGATTCAAAAAGCGCCTGATGGTGAAACCCGGGTTGACCGGTTGGGCGCAAGTGAACGGCGGTTATGAAGCAACCCCTGCTGAGAAGTTGGAACTGGACATGGAATATATCAGAAATCAATCGTTTAAGATGGATTTGCAGATTCTGTTTAAAACGGTTTGGATCGTGATTTCCGGAAATGGAGCTCGCTAATGCAGAAACGGGTGGCCTTTGCTTTTCGACGGCAAAAGTCACCCGTTTTTTATACAAATGAGCTTATCGCTCCCAAAGTCAGCTCAGATTCCATTGCGATTAGGTGCACCAACGACGTGGTTTCATTAGAAAATCAGCTTAAGGGCGAAGTAAAAGAGAAGCCACAACGGGACACTTAAACATGAAGCGTTTAACACTCCGATCCAAAACGATTTTCCGACAACCGTGTATTCCATGTTGGGCACCTCCATCGGTTCAAATTGAGGATGTATCCTTATTATACGCCAGCGCCAGGGGTTTTAGTGGGAAGTGATCGTTTTGTTATCTAAATGTAATCTCGTGGTAAAAATGTGATAAATATGTGAAGCGAAGGGGGTGGTTTGTAACAAAGGTGACCGTTACTGCTCTCCAAAGCAGGGTACCGATGGTCGCAAACCCGCCAAGCCATGCCATCGGCACTTTTAAAATATACCAATTGTAAATATTTATTGACATAGTTGGTTTTTATATGTTAATTTATATCTCGATAGTTGTTTTGAAATGTTATTAACTGAATAAAGCAACATTCTCTTATCGAGAGAGGGGTAGGGAACAGGCCCGATGAACCCTCGGCAACCATCTGATCTGACAACAGAAAGGTGCCAAGTCCTGCAGAGATTCGTTCTGGCAGATGAGAGAAAGGTGTGTCCGATAAAGACGTATCCCTTCTTAGCCATCTTCAGAGCCGAAGGGATTTTTTATTTCTCTAAAAAAGGTGGTGAATCCCGATGATTCAGATTGAAAAGGTAAGCAAAACATATCCGGCGCGTGACAAGGGCCCGGCCGTGACGGCACTGGATGGTGTGACACTGACGGTTGACCGGGGCGACATCTTCGGCATTGTTGGATATAGCGGAGCTGGTAAATCGACACTGCTGCGTTTGATCAATGGGCTGGAATCACCGACAACCGGCAAGGTCGTGGTGGATGGGAAGGAAATTTCCAATCTGGCGGAAAGGGAATTGCGCAAGGCGAGGTTGAAGATCGGCATGATTTTTCAACATTTTCATTTGCTCTGGTCGCGGACGGTACGGGAAAATGTGGCGTTTCCGCTGGAGATTGCCGGGGTGCCAAAAGAAGAGATTCGCCAGCGTGTGGACGAGCTGTTGCAAAGAGTGGGATTGGCCGAACGGGCCGAGGCATATCCGTCCCAGTTGAGCGGGGGGCAAAAGCAACGGGTCGGGATCGCCCGGGCTTTAGCCAATCAACCCGATATCCTGTTGTGCGATGAAGCCACATCGGCACTCGATCCGGAGACGACCGCTTCCATCTTGCAGTTGCTGAAGGAAATCCATCGCGAGATGGGGATTACCCTGGTGTTGATTACACACGAGATGAGTGTGGTGCGCCAGATTTGCAATAAGATGGCGGTAATGGAAAATGGCCAAGTGGTGGAATCGGGAACGGTTGAGGCCATCTTTAGCCAACCGAAGCATTCGCTGACAAAAAAGTTTGTTCAAGAGCTGTTTGCGGAGACGGATGATGCGTCAGGCGAGATCATTGAGCTAAATCCGAGTGAAGTGGTCAAGTTGGGGAAACTGGCCAGAGAGCAAGGGATTCACTTTAGCATCATCAGTGGAGCGATTACAGGGGCTCAGGATGACCGTGTGCGCGTCAAAGTGGTCGGCACGGCGGAACAGGTTCAAGCTGTGCGAAACCAGCTCAGTGGAGGTGAGGCCCCATGTTGACCAGCATCGATTGGAATCAAGTGTGGCAAGCAACCGGTGAAACGCTATACATGGTGGGCATATCCACACTATTTACGGCACTCTTGGGCATCCCGCTCGGCGTGTTGCTCACCATCACGGACCGGGGTTATTTTTGGGAAAGTGTTTGGGTGCAACGAATTTTGGGAACGATTGTGAACATATTCCGCGCGGTACCGTTTATTGTCCTCGTACTCTTCTTATTCCCGGTCGCGGAATTCTTGGTGGGCACCACGCTTGGGCCTACCGCGGCAACCGTTCCTTTGATTGCCGGCGCGGCACCTTTTTACGCCAGGATGGTGGAGACCGCCTTGCGCGAGATTGACCGTGGGGTGATTGAAGCGGCCCAGGCGATGGGAGCTTCCCGCTTCAACATTGTATGGAAAGTATTGTTGCCGGAAGCGTTGCCGGCCATTGTCTCCGGTTTGACGGTAACCTGCGTGTCCCTGATCAGTTTTTCGGCGATGGCCGGGATCGTGGGCGGCGGCGGATTGGGTGACGCGGCCTTCCGCTACGGTTTCCAATCGTTTAACGATGGGATGTTGTATGTGTGTGGTTTGGTGCTGATCGTCATGGTGCAGATCATCCAAATGCTTGGCGATTGGTTGGTCCGTCGGTTAGACAAACGATAAAGGGCATTGGAAAGGGATTTATCAGCGGTTCAACCGCTTGGGAAGGGAACGCTTGCAGCGGGTCTCCTGAGCGGTTCGCTGTAAAATCACCTAATCCAATCAAATTATTTTGAAATGGATGCAAAATAAAGGAGGAAATCTAGGTGAAAATAAAAAAATGGATCGCGGCTGGTTTGGTCGCGTTGGTCGCCGCGGTTGGCGTGGGTTGCGGCCAAAAAGAAGAGTCGGCAGTATTGACGGTTGGGGCATCACCAGTACCTCATGAAGAGATTCTCAAGTTTGTGCAGCCTGAACTGGAAAAGCAAGGGGTTGAATTGAAAATCCAAGCGTTCCAAGATTATGTATTGCCAAACAAAAGCGTGGAAGAAGGCCAAATTGACGCCAACTTCTTCCAACATGTTCCATGGATGGAAGCAACCAATAAAGAAAAAGGCTATCATTTGGTGAAAGTGGTGGGTGTGCACATCGAACCGATGGGCGCTTACTCCCGCAAAATCAAAAGCGTAAGCGAACTGAAAAACGGGGCCACTGTCGCCCTGCCGAACGCAACCAGCGAAATCACCCGGGTCTTGCTTCTGTTGGATCAAAACAAGCTGATCAAGCTGGACAATCGTGTAGGGGATAAAACGCTGAAAAACATCAAAGAAAATCCCAAAAACCTGCAATTTAAGCTGTTGGAATCAGCAACTTTGCCCCGCATGCTGGATCAAGTGGACATCGCTGTGATCAATACCAACTATGCCTTGCAAGCGAAGTTGAATCCGCTCAAGGATGCGCTGTTCATTGAGGACAAAGAGTCTCCATACGTGAACGTGTTGGCCGTGAAAAAAGGGAAAGAAAACGATCCGCGCATTCAAAAGTTGGCCAAAGCACTCACTTCCCCAAAAGTGAAAGACTTCATCAACAAAAAATATAACG
This sequence comes from Laceyella putida, assembly GCF_042665195.1. Classification (NCBI taxonomy): domain Bacteria; kingdom Bacillati; phylum Bacillota; class Bacilli; order Caryophanales; family Thermoactinomycetaceae; genus Laceyella; species Laceyella putida. Next base: position 149,632 of record NZ_JBHTBW010000006.1, on the reverse strand, counting down.
GAGCCGTCGTGCCCGCATTCTAATGCAGAAGAGCCACACATCGCGATATGAGTCGGTGTGTGGCTCTTTGTTAATAAAAAACGAGTCCCAAGAGGGGACCCATTTCTTGTTCATGATGCGGCTTATCCAGCAGGGTGTGGTTTCTTTACGCCGTCGGGTTTCGCTTTGTCGACCGAGAAGGTTGGACCAAGTCCAATCCCGACCAGAATCATGTAGATGGTTAACATATATTTAGGAGTCTCTGTCGTCAGGGTACCCAGCAGGAATACTCCCACGACGAAAATGAGCAGCGCACCGGAAACAATACTGCGATAATTGGTTTTCGTTGATAAAAAACCGCCAGCTTGCGCGCCCACAACTGTTCCGAGCATCATGGGCAATAGAATCAAGCCAGAGTTAGTGGCTGTTCCACCCGTTACCCCTTGCACGAACAGAGGGATATACATGGTAGCGGCGATAAAGGCGGCCCCAGAGAAAATCCCCACAGCCGTACTGGTGGAGAACAGACGGACTTTAAACATCTGGAATGAGATGATGGGCTCTTGTGCTTTTGCTTCCGCAATGAAGAACAGGATAGTGAACAGGACGAACCCGGCAAATAAGCCCAGGATGACACCCGAATCCCAATCGTATTTATTTCCGCCCAGCTCAAGGGCGAACATAAGGCAAACTACAGCTGGCACCAGGGTAAATACCCCTGCCCAGTCGATCTTTTGTCTGGTGTGCTCAAGTGACTCTTTATAGCTGAAAATGATGAATGCCAGTGCGATGGTCCCCAGTGGCAAATTAATGTAGAAAATCCAACGCCAATCAAGATTATCGGTGATATAGGCGCCAAGCAACGGACCAAACAAACTGGAGAGGCCGAAGATCGCTCCAAATATCCCCGACATTTTCCCTCTTTTTTCCGGTGGGAAAATATCGAAAAGGATGGTGAAGGCGATGGGTACCAACGCTCCGCCACCCATTCCCTGGATGGCGCGGTAAATGCTCAATTGCACAATATTTTGCGCCGTTCCGCACAAAATCGAACCGAGCAAAAACAAAGCGAGTCCAAATATGAAAAACCGTTTCCGTCCGTACATGTCAGATAACTTTCCAAAAATCGGCATGCCTGCCATCTCAGTGACCATGTATGCGGAAGTAACCCATACAAATTGTTCGAGTCCCCCGAGATCGGCGACAATGGTTGCCGACAACCGTGTTGTCGATCGAAGCGATAAATATTCCCAGCGAAAGGCCGATAAGCACAAGGTTTAAATTGCTTTTCTTCGCGGTCATCCGAAAACCCCCTTCTGTGTTTCGGCATGATGCCGTTCAGGATGTGCTCTCTTTTTTCTTGCGTGTTTCAGTTTTTCGGACCGCTCATCATCCGCCTTTATTCTGTCTCCTCTTTCACTCTGCTGATCTCTTCCTCCACCCACCCAAGATCTGCTGTCAAAATCCGCTTGTTCCGTTCCAGCCCAAATTCAGCGAGCCTCGTACGGGACTCGCTGAAGAGAAGGGTTATTCGTCTGCTACTCACTTCAGTTTTGGGCTGGACAGAAATCCATAAAAGCGGGAAAAGGCAATCATCCCAAATCTGGAGAGGAAATCTTCCATTACGGACAACGATTGTAGAGGTTCTCCCCATGCGTGCACGTCTATTTATGGGGAACATCTTTATATTCGGCTGGCCCCAGGGTTATTTGCGCTTGGCCGTGGGTCCAGTTGGTCACTTGTTCAATCAGCGATTGTTCTTCACCGAGGGGTGTCCATACGGCCCAACTCACTTTGTCTGTAAACTGTGGTGTCTCCAACAAGTACCCCGTGCGATGCAATTCATGTTCCATTTTGCCCATAAAGGAATAGTCGAACGTGATCAGCACTTGTTGGTGCATCATGCGCTTGACGATTCCAGCCGCTTCAATCGCCGCCGCCGCGCCCTGGCTGTAAGCCCGCACTAGCCCGCCCGCTCCCAACTTGATTCCTCCGAAATAACGAGTGACGACGACCGCCGTGTAAAGGCATTGTTTTGCGTGAATCACTTCCAAGATGGGTCGGCCCGCCGTTCCCGCCGGTTCCCCATCATCAGATGATTTTTGCAGTGTTTCTGTCACGAGATAGGCGTAACAGTTATGTGTCGCATCCCAATGCCGTTTGGAGATTTCCTGCACAAATTGGCTGGCTTCCGCTTCTGATTCAACGTGTTTGGCCCGGCAAATGAAACGGGACTTTTGGATGATGATTTCAGTTTCTCCATAGGGAGCAATGGTAAGATAGCTGGTTTGTTTCATCATTTCACACCTTTCACCCCTATTATAGGGAAATGGGTGGAGAGGCAAAAGAAAAAAGCGATGGCTGAGTGTCATTGGCCATCGCTTTTTTCTGGCGATCTAGCGGGTGCGGAATCCGCTTCGTTCCCATTGGCTTTGTCGATCATAACATCTTGCGGCTTGTACTCCAATTGCTGATGCAGAATCCGGCTGATCCGCTCAATCTCCTCGTCCGGGATGATGACGACCCAACCGGACCGCTTGTACATTTTGGGATAAGCTTCAAATGTGATCGTTTCTATTTTTTCCTTGGGAATTTCTTGATACGTCTTGATCAGAGACGGGATCTCTTGAAATTGAAAGCTGTGATCAAAGTTGCCGCCCAACGCGTTCGTTATTTTGTTGAATTTGGTTACGCCATCGATGCCCGTCATTTTGTCGATCAGCTGGGAGATCACCTCCCGTTGCCGCTCATTGCGGGCAAAGTCCCCTTCAGCAAATGCTTTGCGGTTACGCACATAAGCCAATGCTTCTGATCCGTTGAGGTGGTGCCGGCCCGGTTCAAACGTGATCATCTCACCGCCGATGGCCTGTTGTGTAAAGCGCTGTTTCACATTCACATCTACCCCGCCCAAGGCATCGACAAGGTTTTCAAACCCTTGGAAGTTGACTTGGGCGTAGTAATCGATGGGGACATGGAAAATGTTTTCTATTGTTTGTCTGATGTTTTCTACTTCGCCGACACCGGTTATCCGTCCATACATGGCGGCGGCGTTAATTTTTGTTCTGACATCTGTATTGGCGATCTTCACATAAGTGTCACGCGGAATGCTCAATAGTTTGATGGTATTCGTTTTGGGATTGACAGCAGCCAAAATCAAGACATCGGGACGCCAATTGTTGGGATCGGTACTGCGCTGGTCGGTGCCGATCAGCAAGACGGTGAAGGGGTCTTTTTCTTCGATGACGATCCTTTCCGCCCGCCACGTGGATTTTTTCAAAGGTTTGCTGCTGTGGGCGAAGGCGCCCCACAGCTGGGTGCTAAAGTAGCTCCCGACGCCCGCGATGATAAGAAAGATCATGATGACAAAGCGCCAAATCCAGCGCCTGCGTTTGGTGGGGGATGGAGCTTGTTTATCTTTTCGCATCGTTTGATCCTCACTTAAGATGATTGAGTAAAGGATACTCCTTCTGTTTAGTATTAAAATTTTACATTGAAACATGCAGAAGTGTTCCTAAATGATTTATACTAAAATAGAAGAAACTATCCATAATTATATTGGTGTTTTATTTGCACATGAGACGGCCCGATGAAAGAACTTTGACGTTCTTGTGATTAATTTGTTGCATTGGACTGAGGGACATCATCCGTCTTGTCTATCAGATTCTCATTTGGCGTGTATTCCAGTTGTTGCTGGAGAATTTTCCGAATCCGGTCCTTTTCCGCTTGGGGGATCTGCAGCATATCCGCTTTACCGACCTTAATATCCACCACTTTCACTTGAATGCTTTGGACATTTTCTTTGGGGATGTCCTGATAAACTTTGACTAAAGCAGGGATTTCATCGACTTGGAAACCGTGTTGGAAGTTTTTGCCGAGGGTTTCGGTGATCTCGGAGAATTTTCCGATGTTGTCGAAGCGGACCATTTTGTTAAGAAGCAGGCCGACCACTTCTTGTTGCCGTTCATTGCGGGCAAAATCCCCCCCTGCAACCCCTTTGCGTTTGCGCACGTAGGCGAGTGTCTGTTTCCCATTCAGGTGCATGGGTCCTGGCTGAAAATAGGCTCTTCCTCCACCGATCATCGCTTGGGAGAAAGATTGTTTCACCGTGACGTCAACTCCGCCCAAGGAATCAACGATACCTTCAAACCCTTGGAAGTTAATCATGGCGTAGTAATCAACAGGGACATGGAGCAGATTTTGCACCACTTCACGCGTATTTTCCACCACGCCCACCCCGGACTGTCTCCCGTAATGCGGGGCCGCATTGATCCGTGTTTTAACCCCGCCGGAGTTGGGGATCGTCACATAGGTATCCCGGGGAATGCTGATCAGCTTGGCTGATTTTGTTTTGGGATTGATTGCGGCCAACATAAGGACATCGGATCGAAAATCATTTGGATTCGTTGTGCGCTGGTCTGTGCCAATCAATAAGACCGTAAAAGGGTCCTCCTTGATTTTCACTTCCTCTTCACGCAACTTGGATTGGTCAAGGCGATGGCTGCTGTCAGCCAGAGCGCCCCATAATTGCGACCCGAAATATAACCCGCATCCCAAGACCAACAGCGTAAATAATAAACACAAGCGTTTAAGCCCTTTTTTGCGCCGCTTTTTCTTTACGCGATCAATACGGTTCCGATCCACTTTTTCCATGATGAAATCCTCTCTTTGTGAGATTTACCGATGGTGCTGGTTTGTTATAGTGTGGTAGATATAGACGGAATATTAATTAAAATATGGTTGCGGTGAATGCTTCTGCTTTATATATTCGTAAAATTCCTTTGTTTTTTGGTTTGTAAACCTGATTCGTCTATTTACTGGCCCCTTTGCATATGGATGAATAAAGAAAAGGGAGTGATGGCTTCCCTAGTTGCCATCGCTCCCGCTGTTATCCGCTGTGCTGCTCCCATCACTATTCACTTGTTTCAATTGATCTTCTTTTGGCTTGTACTCCAGTTGTTGTTGCAATATTTTGCGAATCCGCTGTTTCTCTTCTTCGGAGATGCGCAACACTGCACCGACGCCTGGAATTTTGTCGTCATATACTTTTATTTGTATGGTTTCGATATTCTGTTTCGGAATCCCTTGGTAAACTTTCACAAGTGCTGGAAAATCCATCACTTCAAAGCTATATTCAAAGTTCTTGCCCACGGCTTTGGATACCTCGCTGAACTTGGTCACGCCTTGGAAGCTGGCCATTTTGTCAATCAGTTGGGAGACGACTTCCCGTTGCCGTTCGTTGCGTCCTAAGTCTCCCCGCGGATCCTCGTGTCGTTCACGCACATAGGCCAAGGCCTTTTTTCCATTTAAGGTGTAGGTATTTCCAGGGTAGAACTTGGCGTAGCCTCCACCGATCATCGCTTGGGTGAATTTGAACTTCGGAGTCACTTGAATGCCGCCCAACGCATCCACAATATCCTCAAAACCTTGGAAGTTGATGCGCGCATAGTAGTCGACCGGAACATGGAGCAATTCTTCCAGTGTCTTGCGAACATTTTCCACATCACCAACGCCAGATTGGCGTCCATAGTAAGCGGCCGCATTTATTTTCGTCTTCACGCCACCGGAGTTTGGAATGGTGATATAGGTATCACGCGGAACGCTCACCACTTTGACCGTTTTGGTCTTTGGATTGACTGCGGCCAGAATCATGACGTCAGCCCGCCAATCGTTGGGACGTGTTGTCCGCTGGTCCGTTCCCAAAAGCAACACGGTAAATGGGTCATTCTTAATCTCGACTTCTTTTTCACGGAGATCCGATTTTTTGAGATCCTTGTTGCTATTGGCAAAAACGCCCCAAATCTGTGAGCCGAAGTACAACCCGAACCCTAATACGAGTAAGGTGACGATGGTAGTGATGCGGAATACCCATTTTTTGCGCCGTTTTTGTTTTACGCGGTCAATTCGACTGTCTCTTACTTTTTGCATTTAAATCCCCACTTGCCGATTGTTTTTGTGACCTCTCCCGTCTTTTATCATAACGATAAATGAAGTTATGTTTATAAAGCTTACTATCATGTCCGATATAAATCTATTCAATTCAAAAAATAATAATGAAAGATGGTTACAACTAATTATTCTATCGGATTTATTCGACATATTCCACCTTATTTCGTGTGGCGTTTTTGAAAATAATAGGACTTTTTGGTGAGAGTGATGACATTTGTTCGTTTGCTGGTTGGATCCATTTTTTCGCTAATTTTGGTTATTGGTTGCGTATCGTCAAGCGGATCGGAACGGAATCGAATGCAAGCTGAAGAGAAAAGGACACTTTCTGTATTGAAAGAACAGGGGACCTTTGAGCCGGCATTTCTCCAGCAAATTAAGGCGCCACAGGCATGGCAATCGTTTATCTGGCAAAGTGGCCGTTTGCGATTGCCGGAGATTCGGGTGGCCGTGGTTGATACGGGTGTGGATTTGTCGAACCCCCAGTTGCAACCGTATTTAGTGCCTGGGGCCAATGTCAGATTTCCCGATGAACCCCCCCTTGACCGGATGGGACATGGCACCAAAGTGGCGGGAGTCATCGCTTCCGTATGGGGGGCGTTTACGCGGAAAGTTCCCATTGGGCAAGGCAAGATCATGCCGATCAAAGTCATGGAAGATGGAAGTGATGGACACATCAACGCCACGAGCGCGGGCATGCGTGAAGCCATGAAACGCAAGGCGCGGATTATCGTGTTGGCGCAAGGGAGCTGGCGCCAACACCAAGTCTTGGCTGATGTGGTTGCGGAGGCGGAGCGGAGAGGCGTGCTCGTCGTCGCGGCGGTGGGAAATGCCAAGTACGATGAACAAGGGCGGTTGCTGTTTGACCACCCGCTTTATTTTCCGGCGGCTTACCCCACGGTGTTGGCTGTTGGCGCCACGACTCAGAGAGGGCAACATGAACCGTCATCCAACTGGGGGCCGGGATTGGATCTGGTTGCCCCAGGCGAAGCGATTCGATTGCCTTTTATGAATGATCTGCTCATGCAAAATGGAACCTCTTTCGCCGCTCCCCAGGTGGCTGCGGTTGCGGCCTTGGTGTGGCAGTTGCATCCCGACTACACACCAGCTGAATTAAGGCAACATCTGATGCAGACAACGCAATCTCCCTCTCAAAAATGGCGGTGGGATGAGCAGATGGGATATGGGCAGTTGGACGCTTACCAAGCGGTGCGCTCATCATTGAAGCCGGATCCGCATGAACCGAATGACAGCATGGCCGAGGCCTCGCCCATCACCAGCGATTTGGAAGTGGCCGGGGAAGGGAAACGCGGAGATCCGGATGTTTACGAACAAAAAATCGACCAACAGGGATGGCTGGAGCTCCAGGTGACGGTTGAAAGATCCTCCCCCCCACTTTTGATGGTGGTGAGAGATGGACAAGGCCGCATGTTCAAGCAAGAGTGGATTCGCCGCAAGGGAAAAGTGAACCTACCTGTGGGGCCAGGCAAGGTCTCAATCGAAATGGAAGGGAGCGATCGGCGTTCCACCTTCTACCGATTAATCAGCCATGTCCGGATTGGGGCAGATGCAATGGAGCCAAACAATGAAGCGATCCATTCCACTCCCTTGAAAGTGAAACCGGGAATTAAAATCATCGAAGGAACCATGGACCATGAAAAGGATCAGGATTGGGTTGAGTTGTGGATCGCGGAACCGGGCGAATTGAATGTGAAGGTGCAACCGATGACGCCGCGTTTCGATCCTGTGCTGTTGCACCCTTTAAAAGGGCTTGTTCCCATTTCATCGGATCAGGGAGCGGAAGGGGAGAGCGAGGAGGTTCACACCAAGGTGGGGCCTGGAAAATATCGGATGTGCATTCGGGACTATGATGGCAACGTGGCCGATCAACCATACCAATTGGTGATTCAATATGCGCCGGGGAAGTAGCGTCGTTCCCCGCCATCCCCTTATTCCCGCTCATGAGAGCGCAACGAAAAGCGTTCATTAACCATCGCGCGGCAAGATTTAAAAATAGATCATTGTTGTAATTGCGATCCCTTTAGGTTATTCTATTGATGATGTAGAACTCGTCTCCTTACTTTTTAGATGAGGGCTTATTTGAACATTTCTCGAGGATTTAGCCAAAAGGAGAACATTAGAACCTTTCCTCGATGGAAAGGGTTTTTTATTTTGCGGATTACGTAAGGGGGAAAACCAATGGCTGAGAAAAAGCGTAGCTTATTCACCTCTGAGTCGGTTACCGTTGGTCATCCGGATAAAATCTGTGACCAAATTTCCGACTCCATTCTTGATGCGATCTTGGAAAAGGATCCGAATGCCCGGGTAGCATGTGAAACATCCGTAACGACCGGTCTGGTATTGGTGGCGGGTGAAATCTCCACGACTTGCTATGTGGATATTCCAAAATTGGTTCGTCAAACGATCCGCGATATTGGTTATACCCGCGCGAAATACGGGTTTGATGCGGACACTTGTGCGGTGTTGACCTCGATCGATGAGCAATCCCCTGATATTGCGCAGGGAGTAGACCAAGCGTTGGAAAAACGTGAAGGGTCCATGACCGAAGATGAAATCGAAGCGATCGGTGCCGGTGACCAAGGTCTGATGTTCGGCTTTGCTTGCAACGAAACGGCTGAGCTCATGCCGCTTCCCATCTCGTTGGCGCACAAGCTTGCTCGTCGCCTGCATGAAGTTCGTGTGGATGGCACCTTGCCATACCTCCGCCCGGACGGAAAAACCCAAGTGACAGTGGAATATGAAGGTGACAAGCCTGTACGCATTGACACCATTGTGGTTTCGACGCAACATGCCGAAGAGATCACTTTGGAGCAAATCCAGCAAGATATCCAAACCCATGTGATCACCCCGATTGTACCAGCGGACATGATGGATGGAACCACCAAATTCTTCATCAACCCAACAGGCCGCTTCGTCATCGGTGGCCCTCAAGGGGATGCCGGTTTGACGGGCCGCAAAATCATTGTAGACACCTATGGCGGCTACGCGCGTCACGGCGGTGGCGCATTCTCCGGCAAAGACCCGACCAAAGTGGACCGTTCTGGTGCGTACGCGGCCCGCTATGTGGCGAAAAACATCGTGGCGGCCGGCTTGGCTGACAAATGTGAAGTGCAACTGGCGTACGCGATTGGCGTGGCTCGTCCTGTATCCATTCGCGTCGAAACCTTTGGCACCGGCAAGTTAAGCGAAGACCAACTGGTTGAACTTGTGCAAAAACACTTTGACCTACGTCCGGCCGGCATTATCCGCCAACTGGATCTCCGCCGTCCAATTTACCGCCAAACCGCGGCATATGGCCACTTTGGGCGCACCGATGTCGACTTGCCATGGGAGCGCACGGATAAAGCGGAAGCATTGAAAGCAGATGCGGAGGCCGTTTTGTAATAAGAAGTTGGAATCAAGCAAAAAAGCCTGATGTCCATATGGACATCAGGCTTTTTTGCTTGACGATTCCCTGCGCAATTCCAGTACCGTGATCTCCGGGCGGCAGAGAAAGCGGAAGGGGAGGATGGTGGTGCCGAGTCCGCGGTTAGTGTAGAGGGTAAACCGTTCGTTCAGTGAATAGAGCCCTGCCGGGTATCGTTTTCCGCCTTCAGGTATAGCGAGTGCGCCCAAGAACGGCAGGCGGATTTGACCGCCGTGGCTGTGGCCAGAAAGTTGCAGGTCGATGGGGGCCGAATGGTGCAGAACCGCCATATCGGGTTCGTGGGCCAGACAGAGGTGATACACCTCCGTCGTCGATGGCAGTTGGGACAGCACCGCAGCCAGATCGGGCTGACCATTCAGCAGGTCATCCAAACCGGAGACATAGAGGGTTCCTTTTCCTCTGGTCAGCGGATGGACTTGGTTAACCAGTACGTGAAACCCGCCATGGGTCAGAGCCTCCTTGACCAAGGCCACATCTCCCCAATAATCGTGATTCCCCAAGGTGGCGAATTTGCCCAACGGTGGGGCGAGTCGCCGGAAGAGGCGTGCTACTTCCTTGGCCTCCACCTGAGATAGGTGCCGGTCGATCAGATCACCGGTAAAGCAGAGCAGATCGGGCTGGAATGTTTGGATCTGCCGTATGACGGTTTCCAGGCGATCAAGGTCGAAGTAATGACCGAGATGAATGTCGCTTATCTGAACGATGCGGATGCCGTCAAAGGCGGCGGGCACACGTGGGGAGCTGATCGTGTGGTGGATGGTCTCAATCCAGTTCCGTTCAAGCAAGCCCGCATAGAGCGGGGGGCCGAGGCAGAGGGCGGCAAGGGACAGTTTGAGAAATTGCCGGCGGTTGAATCGTGGTTCCGCCTGTTTGGCAGAGGGTTGGGTTGGTGGCAAAGCATGTGTCACTCCTATGATTTAAAATAGTTGAGTACCGGAGCCAAAATTGAACGAATACCTGACGGAAGGGATGGGTGGACGCTCGGAATCATCACGTCTAGATTAAAGGTACTATGGGATGCAGAGGAGGGGCAACCATAAAGGATAGAGCCCGCTTTTGGGTAAATGCCGTTTTATCTTGTTCCATCTTTTGGTAAATATATTGTCAAAATTTTATAACCAAATAGATTGGTTGATTGGGGCCGCAAGTTAGCTCTATTTTCTTTGCAAGTGGAATATCAAGTATTTTCATCCGTTTTTACCTTTGTTTGTTTATTTACATGGTTCTTTGGTAGTTTCTAGTTTCATTTTTTCATGGTAAAATTTAAATTAGATTGAATATTGCGAGAAGGGAGTGACCCCTTTGCTAGAGAGGAAGCCACAGACTGGACTTGGCGGCGCGAATCGCTCCGAGAGTGAAGTGTCCTTGCCGATCCGCGTGTTCATCGCAGATGCTGATGCGGAATACCGCAAGATGTTGAAGCAAGCGGTGGAAAATGAGAAGGATATGGTACTGGTCGGAGAATGCGCGGAAGGCTATGATGTCCCCTTAATCTGTGGCACCACGGCACCGCATCTCGTGGTGCTTGATTTGTATCTGCCCAGGGTCGATGGGGTAGAAACGACATATCGTCTAAGTCAAATGGCTCCTCACACCAAAGTCCTTGTTTTATCTGATCGCGCAGATCCTTATGCGCTGGAAACGATTCGCTCAGGGGCATCAGGATATCTGTTGAAAGATCTGAAGATGAATTCCTTGATTGAAGCAATGCGCATCATCGCCCATGGAGGCGTTTACATCCACCCGATCATCATGGGACGGTTAGTGAGTGAGTTGCGTCGCCTAAGCCGGATGGAAGGGGCGATGTATTACCATTATGCTTCACTTCCTCCGCTCTCATGGCAAGAAGTGCTGACATATAGAGAAATGGAAGTTTTAAGGCTGATGGCTCAGGGAAAAAATAATCGAGCGATCAGTGAACATTTGTATATTAGTGAAAAAACGGTAAAAAACCACGTCAGCAATATTCTTTACAAATTAAATGTACAGGATCGTACGCAAGCTGTATTGCTTGCGCTGAAGTATGGGTGGGTCCAGTTGATTTAGCCCAATCGCAGATATGTACACAGTCCCTGCCTTTCTCACATAGAATGATAAGAAGAGGAGGGGCGATGCGATGGAACAATGGGTTCTATGGAGTGCGGCCCTTTGTTTCGCTGTCGTTTTTTTGGTGAAGACGATTCCCCATTTTTACGGCAACGCTTATCATAACAAGGCCGTTCATCTTGTGATTATCACGGAAAACAGTCAGCAAGCGGTTGAGTGGATGATTCGCTCGTATCACGGCTGGAAGGGTGCCAAAGGCAAACCGGGCAAGGTGACCTGCATTGATACGGGCTCCACCGACGACACCAAGGCGATCCTCGAAAGGTTAAAACACCGTTTTCCTCATTTAGAAGTCTTGCATATTGACACGGAACAGCATACGGATGATGCCATAGCCAATTGGTTAAAAGGGCAAGAGCAAGGCAAAGAGAAGCTGGTCGTGCTTGATTTGCGGGAAATGGAAACGACCGGCGAAAAATCGAAGCGGTTTTTGGCATGAAGATCAAGGGGATATACAAGGGTAGCAGGCCGAATCGGGCCTGTTTTTTTATTTTTCATAAAGGAAATGGTGATTTTTTTGTAAAAAATGGTAAATGATATCGGTGCGAAGGAGGGATCGGGTGGAGATTGCCCTGTATCAAGTGGATGGAATGGAAGCCTGGCAGATGAGCATGGCCCCTGAAGTGGATTCCCGATATTGGCGGGAGAAAAACCGGCAGATTGCCTGGTTGGGCGTCACGCGTTCCATCGGGCTGGCTTTGCAGGCGGTCCGCAAGCGACGCGTACCCGCCCGTGCAAGGGACGAGTCGTTCCAACCGCCGGCGTTGGCTGACGGGGCGTGGGCGGAGACAAGACGAGCAGGCCAAACATGGATGCCGCTCTTGGCGGGCAGGGCCTTGTTGTTGGAAGAAGTGGAAGCACTGCTCACCAAGCATGGATCAGTGCATCCGTCGCGTATGCTTTTGCGTGGGTTGCAATGGTTGGTGCTGGAGGGCTTTTGCCGTCTCCATCCAGGGGTGGATAGTGCGCGGCCTGCTTGGCATTGGCGGTGTCAGCGATGCGGCACGAAAGGTGGCTCGTTAGTGGAGCGGAAGTGCGTTCGTTGCCAGGAGCGCTGTGTGGTTTGCGAAACCTGCTTACTCATGGGACGGTCCCAAACTTGTACGCCCTTCTTCCTGTTTACGGGCAAGAGTGTGCCAAACAAGAGTGCAACGGTTGCCGCGCCATGGACTGAACAACCGGTCATGGCGCCGTCCACACTGACGGATGCGCAACAGCGGGCTGTGGCGGAGTTGAACAGGCAGTTGGGCCTTACCGCCAAACAGATTCTCTTTTGGGCGGTGACGGGTGCGGGAAAGACGGAGATGATGTTTCCCTTGATGATTGAAGCGCTCAGGGAAGGGAAAAGAGTGGCTTGGGTGACACCCAGGAAAGATGTTGTGCATGAGCTGACGCCGCGGATCAAACAGGCCTTGGGATCGGCTCGTGTTCTCGCTTTATACGGAGGATCGGCTGACACTTGGCTCACAGGGGAAGTGGTGGTCGCCACGGCACACCAACTGTGGCGTTATGCGCGCGCGTTTCAGTTGATGATCATTGATGAAGTGGATGCGTTTCCACTGTATGGGCAAGCGGCGCTGGAACAAGGGTTGGACCGGGCCCTGTCCGCGGACGGCAAACAGATTCTCTTAACGGCCACACCTCCAACCGGTTGGCAAAGCTTGGCGAAGCAAGGATGCCTTCCGTGCGTCACCTTACCTGTTCGTTATCACGGGTATCCCCTGCCTGAGCCACAACTGTTTATGGAGTGGGGATTATGGCGCAAGCTGAAACGAAACCGACCGATTGCTGTCTTGGAACGGTTTTTGCGTCAAGTGGAGGCGAGTTCAGGCCAAGCGATGTTGTTTGTTCCGCGAGTGCAAGATGTAAGGATTGTGACCGATTGGTTAAAGGCAAATGTGTCTTTGTCGGAGGAGATGGCCGGAGTTTATGCCGGACAAGCCAACCGGGCCGAGGAAGTGGAGCTGTTCAGGAAGGGAGAGCGGAAGTGGTTGGTCACGACGACCATATTGGAACGGGGAGTTACCGTGCCGCGTGCGCATGTCATCGTGTTGGGTGCGGATCATCCCGTATTTGACCGGTCCAGTTTGTTGCAAATCGCGGGTCGAGTGGGCAGGCGGGCCGATTACCAAGCAGGAGAGGTGTGGTTTGTGGCGGAGGAACGGACAGAAGCACAAATTCAGACACAAAAAGAGATCAAACAACTAAATCATTGGGCGGCAAAAGAAGGATTTCTTCAAAAAGAGGCGTATACACATTGAAGGAGTGGTGGTCGTTTCTGTTTCCGCCCCCAACAACCTGTTGGTTTTGCAATGCACCGGTGCAGGCCAATTTATTCGCTCCTCCTGTGAAGCGGCTTTGTCCGGTTTGCCAGGAAGCGGTGCAACCGATCGGGGAACCGGTCTGTTGTGTGTGTGGACGCAATGATTTTGAGGAGACATCGACGGGTGTCTGTTTTGATTGCGTTCGGATACATGAAGAGGAGAGGGTGGTGAATCGAAGTCCCGTTGCTTATACGGAGCAAGTGAAGGAGTGGATGCTGCTCTTCAAATATCGCGGCAAAGAAAGCTTGGCGGTACCAATGGGGCAGTGGATGGCAGATGTGGTGCGAGCGCATTACGCCAGGGAAAACATTTCACTCATCACTTTTGTTCCTCTTCATGGGGAGCGGTTGCTTCAGCGAGGATTCAATCAAGCGGAGAAGCTGGCGGACGAGGTGGGCCGGCGCCTGGGTTTGCCTGTGCGATCTTTGCTTGTGCGAAGCAGGGCGACAGCTTATCAGAGCAAACGGTCACGAAAGGAGCGGCTGTTGGCGCTTCAAGGCAGTGTGATTCTCGCGGAAGGAGATTGGAAAAAACAAGTGGAAAATCAGGTTATTCTCATCGTTGATGATGTATATACAACGGGGACAACCATTAGAGAGTGTGCGAAGCCGTTGCGGCAGGCCGGAGCAAAAAAGGTCTGTTCCGTAACTTTTGCCAGATAAAAGAGGTATAGAAACGATCAAACTCGTCAACACCTTAAGATAGGCATTATCATAGACAAGAACCAGAACGAAGGAGAGTTGAATATGAACAAAACAGAATTGATTGAACGTGTGGCGGAAAGCACGGGAAAAACCAAAAAAGAAGCCGGCCTAATCATTGATAGTGTTTTCCAAACGATCTCGGATGCACTCAGCAGCGGTGAAAAGGTGACCCTGATCGGCTTCGGAAACTTCGAAGTGCGTGAACGGGCGGCTCGGACAGGCCGCAACCCGCAAACGGGCGAAGAGATTACGATTGAAGCCAGCAAAGTTCCGGCATTTAAGCCTGGTAAACAATTAAAAGAAATTGTGAACCAATAAAAGGAAGGAACACCCGGTTCAGGAAACAAACTGAGTCGGGTGTTTCTTATTTGTTTCAAAAGGTTTGATATTTTGTTACAGAATGTTTTATAATTAATCGGAAAGTTATTATTCATATGTTAAATTAATAGGTTCGAAATTTAAAAAAAGGGGTGAGCGGCAAGTGGTTCTTTGGAAAAAAGCCGGTTTCTGTTTGTTGCTGGTATCGTTGGTCTGGGTTTTAAGTGGATGCGGCCAGGGAGGGAAAGAAGGAGAGCCAGGAGAACAAATCGTGAAAGTCGGAACGGATGCTGCTTATCCACCATTTGAAAGCCAGACCGGGGATCAGAAGCTGGTCGGTTTTGATATGGAGGTTATGGAAGCGATAGCCAAAGCGGGCGGCTTTAAGGTCCAGATCCAACATACGGGTTGGGATCCATTGTTTGAAGGGATCAATAGCCAAAAGGTGGATGCGGGGATTTCGGCCATTACCATTACGGAAGACCGGAAAGAGCAATACGATTTCTCCGACCCGTACTTTGATGCCAAACAGCAAATTCTCCTTCCGAGTGATTCGCAAGTAAAGACGCTGAAAGAGTTGCAAGGGAAGAAAATCGGCGTGCAATCGGCTACCACGGGGGAGTTTGTGGTGCATGAGGCGTTTGGCAAGACTTATCCGCATTTGAAAGGGTATGATGATACCCCGACGGCGATTGAAGATTTGAAACTGGGGCGTTTGGATGCGGTGGTGGCGGATAAAGGGATTGTTTTGGAATACATTAAACGCTTGGGACCGGACAAGTTTAAAGCGGTAGAAGATCCCTCGTTCCCTCCGGAACAATATGGAATCATCGTGAAAAAGGGAAACAAAGCGCTGTTGGACAAGATCAATGCGGGTCTGAAGAAAATCAAAGAAGATGGAACATATGACAAGCTATATAAAAAGTATTTCCAAGTGCAATAGAACCAGTCGTGTGCTTTACCATATTTAGGCGATACTCTTGAATATTTATTAATCAACTGGGATAAGTAGGAAGGGTCGTTTGGCGGCCGTGTGCCCTGTTGTTAGTAAATGAAGTTGATGACTTAGCAAAATAAATAGATGTTTTATGTTGAATATATATTCATTTATATTGTATAATAAATCCATCCGATTATCTTTCTTTAGCTAGAGATTTCGCACTTATTTATAAAGAGATTCAGACGGAAAAGGAGAGGATGGAGATGAAAAAGCGACTGGTCCTATTGGGAATTGCCGCCTTGGCCGTATCGGTCATGCTGACGGGCTGCGGCGGAAAACAACAGGCGAAAGCGGACAAGGTGATTCAGATTGGCACCAATGCCGAGTTCCCCCCATTTGAATTCCAAGAAGGGAACGGGGAAATCAGCGGTTTTGATGCGGAGCTGATTCGCGAGATCGGCAAAGCCGTAGGCATGGACGTGCAGATTACCCATATGGGTTTCGACGCGATTTTTGAAGGAATCGATCGGGGGAAGGTGGATGCCGGGGTAGCGGCGATTACGATTACCGAAGACCGCAAGAAAACGGTTGATTTTACCGAGCCTTACTTTGATGCGAAACAATATATCTTGGTGCCGGAACAATCCAATATCAAGTCCTTAAAAGAGCTGAAAGGCAAAAAGATCGGTGTTCAGTCAGCCACGACAGGGGAAGCGATCGTGCAAGAAGCGTTTGGCAAAACCTATGAAGGGCTGAAGGGATATGATGAGACGCCATCGGCCATCAACGATTTGCAAATCGGGCGATTGGACGCCGTTGTCGTGGACAGTGCGGTTGTGGTGGAGTTTAAAAAGAAATTGGGCGACGGCAAATTCAAAATCGTGGAGGATCCCGCTTTGCCTGTGGAGCAATATGGCATCGCCGTGAAGAAAGGCAATGGCGAAATGTTGAAAAAGCTGAATGAAGGCCTGAAGAAAGTAAAAGAAAATGGAACGTATGACAAAATCCACAACAAATATTTCGGAAATAACAAGTAAACATTGCCAAATGAGGAGTGCCTTGGCACTCCTTTCTTTTCATTGTGGATAACCTGTTTATAAGTTGTGTGGAAAACGAGTTGTGGATGTTGTGGATAATGTGGATAAAGCTGTGAATAACTGAAAAAAAAAGACTTTGGGTGAAGGGGGCTGTGGATAACTATGGTATGGGATTGGTCAGTGATTGTTGAATACCAGGATTTGTTCATTCGAGGGCTCTGGATGACTATCCAGTTGACTGTGGTTGCCGTCGCGGTTGGATTATTAATCGGACTTATTTTAGGGTTAATGAGAATTTCGGGAAAAAAATGGTTGATTATTCCTGCCACTGCCTATGTGGACCTCTTCCGTGGGACGCCGCTCCTGTTGCAGATTTTGGCCATTCATTTTGCGATTTTGCCTACGTTGTTTCAAGATATGCTGGGCTTTCCGGCGCCAGATGCGCTGACATCCAGTTTCGTTGCGCTATCTTTGAATGCCGGCGCCTATATCGCGGAGATTTTTCGGGGAGGCATTCAATCGATTGAAAAAGGGCAAATGGAAGCGGCCCGCTCGTTGGGCATGACTTATTGGCAAGCGATGAAGCTGATCATCTTGCCCCAGGCTTTCAAGCGGATGTTGCCGCCGCTTGGAAATGAATTTATCGCATTGCTGAAAGACAGCTCCCTTGTCACGGTCATTGCCGTCAATGATATTACCTATGCGGCTTTTACCACGGCAAAAAACACGTTTGTGCGTTGGCCCCCTTATCTCACGGCTGGATTGATGTATTTGGTGTTAACCCTGATTTTGTCCCGTGTCGTGTATTACTTGGAAAAACGGTTTAACACAAACGGTCGGAAAGGGTGAGACAGGTGATCCAGGTAGAAAATCTCAATAAATTTTTTGGCGAACATCATGTATTAAAAGAGTTAAATGCACATATTAAAGAAAAAGACGTTGTCTGTGTGATTGGTCCGAGTGGTTCCGGCAAAAGCACATTCCTGCGCTGTCTCAATTTGTTGGAGCAAGTAAGCTCAGGCCGCGTGGTGGTCAACGGGTTTGACCTGACGGATCCCAAAACAGATATCAACCGGGTTCGCACGGATGTTGGAATGGTATTTCAGCAGTTTGAATTGTTTCCTCATAAAAAGGTGATTGACAATATCACCTTGGCACCGATTCATGTGCGCAAGACGCCCAAAGCCGAAGCGGAATCAAAAGCATTGGCGCTCTTAGAGAAAGTGGGATTGCGGGAAAAGGCGGAGGCTTACCCTGGGGAGCTGTCAGGGGGACAGAAGCAGCGGGTGGCGATCGCAAGGGCGCTTGCGATGGAACCCAAGCTGATGTTATTTGATGAACCCACATCCGCATTGGATCCTGAGATGGTCAAAGAGGTGCTCGAGGTCATGAAGAAACTGGCCCGTGAAGGGATGACCATGGTGGTCGTAACGCATGAAATGGGATTTGCGCGGGAAGTGGGCGACCGAGTCATCTTTATGGATGATGGGAGAATCATAGAGGAAGGGTCACCAGACGAAATCTTTTCTCAACCTAAACATGGCCGCTTAAAAACATTTTTAAGCAAGGTGCTATGATTTGTTTTGTAGGTCAATAGTACTACCTTGACAGTATTTTTAGACAAATGGTATATTTAAGTGGCATAAGATGCGCTTCTTATGCAAATGACTACGATTTAAGAAGGGATTGTGTTTTATGCAAGGCAAAGTCAAGTGGTTTAACGCGGAAAAAGGCTATGGTTTCATTGAGCGCGAGGGTGGCGAAGATGTATTCGTGCACTACACCGCCATTCAAATGGATGGTTTCAAGTCTCTGGAAGAAGGTCAAGAAGTTGAATTTGAAATCGTAGAGGGTTCCCGTGGACCACAGGCTGCGAACGTTGTGAAAAAGTAATGTTGCTTTGGAATCAACGAAATTCCCGCTCCCTAGAGCTAACGCTTTAGGGGGCTTTTAATTTGCCGCCGATAATGAAACGGATTCCAGTGGGCAACTCCGCTCACACGTTCGATTATACAAAAAAATCGATTGTTGTAAAGGGTTTGAACGAAACGTATATTGAAATATTGTGTATATTCATTTGACATATCTTTAATTTTATTTTGTGATTTTGTGAAAAAGAGGAGGAATTTCTCTGGAATCCGGGAATAGAAAGAGTACAAAGCGGAAGGAGGATGTTCTCTATGAGATATGTCATCCGTGGTCATAACATTGAAGTGACTGATGCGTTACATGAGTTTGTGGAACGGAAGTTGGGACGTCTCGAACGATATTTTGATGACGTCAATGAAACCGAAGCTCATGTCGCCCTGACTGTGGTGAAAGATCAGCATCGGGTGGAAGTGACCATCCCGTTTCCCGGGGTGATCGTCCGTGCTGAAGAATCCAGTGAGGACATGTACGCATCTGTCGACTTGGTGGTTGAAAAGCTCGAGCGGCAGATTCGCAAGCATAAAACACGGATTCACCGCAAAGTACGCCTGGATGTTAGCTTCCGCAATGGTCATAGAGGGCAATCGTGGGAACAAGAAGCGGCCCCCACGGTGATTGCCGATGAGGAAGAGCTGGATCTCGTTCGGACCAAGCGCTTCCATTTTAAACCGATGGATACGGAAGAAGCGATGCTCCAAATGGACATGCTTGGGCACAACTTCTTTGTGTTCACCAATGCCGTATCCAATCAGGTCAATGTGATTTACAAAAGAAAAGACGGAAAATACGGGTTGATTGAACCGGAATGAGATAGAGAGGGTTGAAAAAGGGAATCCGCCAATGCCGGCGGGTTCTTTTTCATTTTGTTAAGAAGAAGTGGCGATTATTGAAACTGGCCCCACCTGTGTTATGATAGCAAAGGACAAACAAAGATTCTCTCTATTCCGACTGGTGAGATGCAGGGGGTTTAAAATGTGATGAAAGTACTGACTGTTGTTGGAGCGAGGCCGCAATTCATCAAAGCAGCTCCTGTTTCGCGCGTGATTCGCGAACGCGCGCAAGAGGTATTGGTACATACCGGACAACATTATGATAAATCGATGTCTGACGTTTTCTTTGAAGAATTGCATATTCCCGTGCCGGAGTATCATCTTCATGTCGGCTCCAAATCGCATGGGGCCCAGACGGGTGAGATGTTGAGCAAAGTGGAAGAAGTGATGTTGAAGGAGAAGCCTGATTGTGTGCTGGTGTATGGCGACACCAACTCCACCTTGGCGGGGGCGCTGGCGGCAAGCAAGCTGCATATTCCCGTCGCGCACGTGGAAGCGGGGCTTCGCAGTTTCAACCGCCGGATGCCGGAGGAGATTAACCGCGTGCTGACGGACCATGTGTCTGAATGGCTGTTTTGCCCAACTCCCACCGCGGTGCGCCACCTGCAAACGGAAGGAATCACCAAAGGCGTTCATCTGACAGGAGATGTGATGTTGGATGCGGTCGCTTACAACAGCCGGCTCGCCAATGACAAATCGACGATCCTGTCCGACCTGGGCCTGGAAGCGGGCGGGTATGTGCTGATCACGCTGCATCGTGCGGAAAACACCGATGACCCCGCGCGCCTCAGCCAAATCATCGGCGCAATCAACGAATTGCCGCTGCCGGCTGTCCTACCGCTGCACCCACGCACCAAAGGCAAGCTGGCACCGCTTGGTTTGGAAATCACCAATCCAAACGTGAAACTGATTGAGCCGGTTGGATACTTGGATATGCTGCAACTGGAAGTGAACGCCAAGAAGATCCTGACCGATTCGGGCGGGGTGCAAAAAGAGGCGTTCTTCGCCAAGGTGCCCTGCATCACCATGCGGGACGAAACGGAATGGACCGAGACGGTTGAACTGGGCACCAATGTTCTCGTGGGCGCGGACCAAAGCAAAATCCTTGAAGCGGTTCACGGGTTTGAAGTCGACTTCTCCCAAGTGCCAGAGGTGTTTGGGGATGGACGCGCGTCCGAGAAGATTTTGGATCAACTGATGAAAGATTTGGGGAAATAAGCATGGCAGACCGGCCGGCTCCCATGAGGGAGTTGGTCGGTTTTTGTTTTCATTCAGTCTCATGCCACCCCGTACTAGCCGGTGTCC
The DNA here is from genome assembly GCF_042665195.1 of Laceyella putida. Classification (NCBI taxonomy): domain Bacteria; kingdom Bacillati; phylum Bacillota; class Bacilli; order Caryophanales; family Thermoactinomycetaceae; genus Laceyella; species Laceyella putida. Next base: position 128,769 of record NZ_JBHTBW010000006.1, on the reverse strand, counting down.
GTCCGCTTTTCACGCCAATTTCAAACTTGACTATTTTTCGAAAGGGATACACAAACCCAGACCATTTATGTTACATTGTCACTAGTTTCTATTACGTTGCTGTAACATAGTGACAAAAACATTACAATATCCAATATTTTCATGCTTCCGTTCTGTGATGAAGATGTTGCCTTTTGGTACCCGCTCCAACAAGGGGCTTGAGATAGATTTTGGTAATGATTGAAGCATTAGAGGATATATTGGAAAGATATAAGCGAGATAAGCGAAATCACTCGGAGACAGGCGTGTTGATCAGGCGGTTTTGCCTGTACCCTGTGGGTGAAAGCGGAATGATGGGAGCTTTGTGATCAATCCGCCTCCATCCACCATCTGAAAAAATCAACACACCTGATACGGAGATATGGACCATAAGGGGAAGTGAAGAAGTTGCGTATCTGGTTAGCCAATCATTATGCTGTACCTCCCAATATCGCAGGGATTACACGCCATTATGAATTAGCGCGCGAATGGGCGCGGGAAGAAGGGGCGGAAGTAACCGTGTTCTTGTCCAATTTCGTCCATCCGCGCCGCACGTTCATTACAGAAGAAGAAAAACAAGGAATCGAGCAGGTAAAAGGGTTAAAGCTGAATTGGCTTTGGTCTTTCCCCCATAAGCAAAACGATTTTCGGCGCATCATCAATATGGGAAGTTTTGCGGCGGTCTTTTTCTTGGCCGGCCTGCTCAAGAAGAAGCCGGATGTGTTGATCGCTTCTTCACCCCATCTGTTCACGGCGTTTGCGGGTTGGATGTTGGCCAAGCTGAAAGGTTGCCCCTTTGTGTTGGAAGTGCGTGACCTCTGGCCCGATTCCCTGATCAAGATGGGCGGATTGAACAACAAGCATGTGGTCAAGCTTCTCACTTGGATGGAATCGTTCTTATATGAAAAAGCGGATCAGATCATCGTATTGACTGAGCACCAGCGCAAATTCATCGCTGACAAGGGGATTGACCCGGACAAGATCGACCTGATTCCCAATGGAATTGTGGTTAGCTCTTGGCAGCCAAATCCGGAGAAACGGGTGGAATTTCGCCGGAAGATGGGTGTGACGGAAGACCAATTTGTGGCCATTTACACCGGGGCACATGGACCGGCCAACGCCCTGGAGTATGTGGTGAAAGCGGGGCGCCACCTGAAGCCGAACACCGCGATTGTGCTCATCGGGGACGGGCCGGAAAAAGAGAGATTGCTGAAAATCAAGCAAGAAGAGGGCTTGGACAATATCCATCTGCTTGATCCCGTGCCCAAGGCGGAGATTTTTGATTACACCTATGCGGCTGATTGCGGGATTATCTCACTGGCCGATAACGAGGTTTTCCGCGGGGCTCGACCAAACAAGCTGTTTGATTACACCTTCATCGGACTGCCGATCATCTCCACCGTCGATGGTGAAGTGCGTGAAATCGTGGAGAAAAACCAAGTGGGAATCTTTGCGGGTGCGGAGAATCCGGAAGGGTTGGCCGAGGCGATTGATCAAGTTCGCTCTTTCAATGAAGAGGAGCGGGCGGCGATTAAGGAACGGGGACGTCAGTATATTGACAGAGAAGGGGATCGCAAGAAGTTGGCCCATCGTTTTTATGAGATTTTAAGAGAGCTGGTAAACCGCAAATAGAGTGTTACGGACCTATCCTCAAGGTCCGTCCTCTTTTATTTCGGTTAAAAGTGAAATTGACCTACAAATTTGATAAACTAAAATAAGTAGGTTTTGCACTGTGTCGATGCCAGAAATGAGCTCTTTATCATAAATCCAGCTCTAGGTAGGAGATGATGAAGGTGTTAGGTACCCTTCGTAAACTGTTTGACCCATATGAACGGCAATTGAAGAAGTTTTTCAGTATTGCGGATCATATCGATTCATTGGAACCCGAATTGCAAAACTTGAGCGATGCGGAATTGAGAGGCAAAACGGATGAGTTCCGAGCGCGCCTGGAGAAAGGGGAAACTTTGGATGACCTTCTTCCTGAAGCGTTTGCCGTTGTGCGTGAGGCGGCCAAACGCGTATTGAACATGCGTCATTTCCGCGTGCAGCTCGTTGGTGGGATGGTTCTTCACCATGGGGATATCGCTGAGATGAAGACGGGGGAAGGGAAAACCTTGGTGTCCACCCTACCCGCTTATTTGAATGCGTTGGAAGGCAAAGGCGTCCACATTGTTACGGTGAACGATTACTTGGCTAAGCGTGACAAAGAGTGGATGGGCCAGGTGTTTGAATTCCTGGGTCTTACGGTTGGCTTGAATCTGCCGATGATGTCTTCGGAAGAGAAGCGGGCTGCCTACCAAGCGGATATCACGTTTGGTACCAACAATGAGTTCGGGTTTGACTATCTGCGCGACAATATGGTACTGTATCCCGAGCAATTGACGCAACGCGAACTCAACTTCGCGATCATTGACGAGGTGGACAGCATCCTGATCGATGAAGCGCGGACTCCGCTTATCATCAGCGGGCAAGCCAACAAAGCGACGGACCTTTACTATACCGCCGACAATATCGTGCGTCGTCTTAAGAACGAGGAAGATTATACGGTTGACATCAAGACCAAGCAAGTGACACTGACGGAAGACGGTGTGAAAAAGGTGGAAAACTTCCTTGGCATCGACAACCTCTATGACATGAAGCATATCACGCTCAACCATCACGTCCAGCAGGCGTTAAAAGCGCATGTCCTGATGAAGCGTGATGAAGATTATGTGGTGAATGAAGAAGGCGTCGTGATAGTCGATGAATTTACGGGCCGCCTGATGTATGGCCGCCGTTACAGCGATGGATTGCATCAAGCGATTGAGGCGAAGGAAGGGTTGCAAGTTCAGCGCGAAAGCATGACACTGGCGACCATTACCTTGCAAAACTACTTCCGTTTGTACAAAAAGCTGTCCGGAATGACGGGTACGGCGAAGACGGAAGAAGAAGAGTTCCGCAAAATCTACAATATGGACGTATATCCGATTCCAACCAACCGTCCGCAACAGCGCAACGATATGTCAGATGTGCTGTATAAAACGGAAGAAGCCAAGTTCAACGCGGTGGTGGAAGAGATCGCCCGGCGTCATGCCAAAGGGCAACCGGTGCTGGTCGGTACCGTTTCGATCGAGAAGTCGGAGCGCCTGTCCCGTTTGTTAAAGAAAAAAGGCATTCCGCATGAAGTGTTGAACGCGAAAAACCACGCCCGGGAAGCGGAGATCGTCGCGCAAGCCGGACAGCGGGGCGCGGTAACGATCGCCACCAACATGGCGGGACGCGGGACGGACATCGTGCTGGGCGAAGGCGTGGCCGAACTGGGCGGATTGCACATCATCGGAACGGAACGGCATGAGAGCCGCCGGATCGACAACCAGCTGCGCGGTCGTGCGGGTCGTCAAGGCGATCCCGGTTCTTCCCAATTCTACCTCTCCTTATCCGATGAGTTGATGCGTCGCTTTGGCGGGGAAAACCTTGAAAGCATGTTGGAGCGCCTGGGACTGCCGGAAGACCAGCCGATCGAAGGCAAAATGTTCTCGCGCGCCGTCGCCAACGCGCAACGCAAAGTGGAGGCGAACAACTTTGATGCGCGTCGTTGGGTCTTGCAATATGACGATGTGATGAACCAACAGCGGGAAGTCATCTACAAGCAGCGCCGCGAAGTGCTTGCGAGCGACAATCTGAAAGATGTCGTGCTGGGCATGGCCAAATCGACGATTGAACACATCGTCCAATCGCATACCGCGGAGGACTTGGAAGAAGAGTGGAACATTGAAGCGATTGTGGACTATGTTGCCAATAACCTCTTGCCTGAAGGCCGCATCGATGCAGAAGATTTGGAAGGCAAAGAGCCGGCTGAGATGGTAGAAGAGATTTTTGAAGAGGTTAAAGAATACTATCAAGAGCGCCAAAAGGAAATCGGGGATGAGCGCTTGCAGGAATTCTCCAAAGTGGTTGTGCTCCGCACCGTGGACCGGAAATGGATGGACCATATTGATGCGATGGAACAATTGCGCCAAGGCATTCATCTGCGCGCATATGGACAGGATAATCCGCTTCGTGCTTACCAGTTCGAAGGATTTGCCATGTTTGAGGCGATGATCCAAGAAATCCAGGAAGAAATCGTGAAATATGTGATGAAATCCGTCATCACCGAGGAAGAAGAACTTGAGCGTGAAGAAGTGGCTGTCAATCCGACAGCGGTGTCCGGCGGGTCCGACCAGGAAGCGGATGCGCCCAAGAAGGAACCGGTTCGCCGCACGGACAAAGTGGGGCGCAATGAGCCGTGTCCTTGCGGCAGCGGCAAAAAGTACAAAAACTGTTGCCTCAAAACGGAAAAAACCGTAACAGCAGGCAATTAGAAAGGTAGGGAGAGACTCCCTGCCTTTTTAAAGTGAGTGATTAGGCGATATAATAGAAGCAAATTGCAGTTGAGGTGACGCAATATGGAAATGAGCGAAATCAAGCAACAGTTAGCGACTACAGCCAAGCGTTTGGCGGATATCAGGGGGTCTCTTTGACCTCGATCAAAAGAAAGCGCGTTTAAGTGAACTGGAGGAGCAGATGGCTTCGCCCACCTTCTGGGACAACCAAGAAGAGGCGCAAAAAGTGATCGACGAGATGAAGCATCTCAAAGACCAGATTGAAGTGATGGCTGGCCTCGAGGAGAAGTTGGAAGAGTGCCAACTCATGATGGAACTGATGAGCGAAGAAGGCGAGGACGCCGGCTTGCAGGAAGAGCTGGCCAAAGGCGTGCGTTCATTATCCAAAGAGATTGATGCCTTCGAATTGGCGTTGATGTTAAGTGAGCCGTATGACCGCAATTCGGCCATCCTTGAACTCCACCCCGGGGCCGGGGGAACCGAATCCCAAGACTGGGCGGAAATGCTGTTGCGCATGTACACCCGTTGGGCGGAGCGGAACGGTTATAAAGTGGAAACTTTGGATTACCTCCCCGGTGAGGAAGCGGGTGTCAAAAGCGTGACGCTTCTGATCAAAGGGGTGAATGCCTATGGTTACCTCAAGGCGGAAAAAGGCGTCCATCGGTTGGTGCGGATCTCGCCATTCGATGCGTCGGGCCGCCGCCACACCTCTTTCGTTTCATGCAATGTGATGCCGGAAATCGATAATGATGTGGAGATTGAGGTGCGGGCCGATGAGCTGAAAGTAGATACCTATCGCTCCAGCGGCGCGGGTGGGCAGCACGTCAATACGACTGATTCGGCTGTACGGATCACCCATCTTCCCACAGGTGTCGTCGTGACTTGCCAGTCAGAACGCTCGCAGATCAAAAACCGCGAAAAAGCGATGAAGATCTTGAAGGCGCGTCTCTATGAACGCAAATTGGAAGAGCAACAAAAAGAGTTGCAAGCGTTGAAGGGGGAACAAACGGAGATCGGTTGGGGGAACCAGATTCGTTCTTATGTTTTCCATCCTTACAGCTTGGTCAAAGATCACCGCACACAGACCGAAGTGGGGAACGTGCAAGCGGTGATGGATGGGGAGATCAATCCGTTCATCGAAGCATATCTGCGGATGATGATGAACAAAAAAAGCTGAGCAGGAAAAGTGCAAATAGGCGCAGAATGGATTGTCAAGATTTGAAACGGATGGGTGGCATGAAACGCTTCAGAATCGGGAAATTGTCGGTTTTGGATTGAACATCACCTTTGAGATGGAGGGGATTTTCTTGTCCAACTGGAAGCATATCCTATGTGAACAAGGTGAAGGGTGGGCTTTGCTTACCCTGACTCGGCCCAAGGTGTTGAATGCGTTGAGTCGGGAAGTGTTGATGGAGTTGGATGCTGCGATCGACTGGGTGGAGCAGAATGACGCGGTTCGTGTGCTCATTGTCACGGGTGCGGGGGAGAAAGCGTTTGTGGCGGGAGCGGATATCGCCGAGTTAAGCCAAATCGCCAGCAGCGAAGAGGCGGAACGGACCGCATCATATGGCCAACGGGTGTTCGCCCGGCTGGAGGAGCTGGAAAAGCCGGTGATCATGGCCATCAATGGCTTTGCGCTGGGCGGGGGGATGGAGTTGGCGATGTGCGGGGATATCCTGCTTGCCAGCGCAAACGCCCGTTTTGGCCAACCGGAGATCAATTTGGGTGTCATTCCCGGTTATGGGGGGACGCAACGCTTAAGTCGCCTGGTGGGCAGGCAGATGGCAAAGTATCTCTGCATGACCGGGGAGATGTTGTCTGCGGATGAGGCGGTCCGCTGTGGGATTGTGCAAAAAGTGGTACCGCAGGAGGCGCTGTTGGAGGAAGCGAAAAGGTTGGCGGAAACATTGGTGAAGAAAGCACCCATTGCACTCAAATACATCAAAAAAGCCATTCATAATGGAATCGATATCGATTTACCAACCGGCCTCAAATTGGAAGCTTCCTATTTCGGGTTGACGTTTGACACGCATGACCGCAAAGAGGGAATGGATGCTTTTCTGGAGAAGCGAGCACCCCGATTCACAGGAAAATAGGCTTCGCCGTGGCCGGCCGGATCGCCGGCCTTTCTGTTGGTTGGATCACGTGTGCAGATAGAACGGGAGTAAAAAGGAATCAAGGGAGGTTGAGCGATGGACATGTTATTGATTGGCGGTGGCTCCGTCATCTTGGTTGTCGCGGTGATCATTATCGTCAGCGTCGTGATCGGAAAGAAGAGGAGACAAGAAGTAGAAGAACTGGATAAGATGTTTCCGGATGGAAGCATGTCGAGTGACAATATTAAAATCAGTGTGGAAAAAGTGCGTCGGACGACAATGCAGAGGGAACGGCGCCAAAAACAGCAGATTCATCGGGAAAGACCCAAGAAAGGCCAAAAAACCTTGCCATTTGAAGACCAAGAAATTATCCATGTATTGATGCGGCAGACGAAGAGTTAGGGAAAGAAGGGAACGAGTGGAATGCGGTTGAAGAAGCCGCTCAGGAAAAAAAGCGTTCCAGCCGCACTTCCATGGATAAATTCAAATCCCGCAGCAAAAAGCAGGAAAGCGAATGGAAAGAAGAGCCCACATTGGATAAAGAGGCTTCTAAGGAAGACAAAGACAGGGACAAGTCGTTTGCCGTGCGCAAAATGACCCGGAAAGCGTCGCGGGATGAAAAAGAGCTTGCGGATGATCCACTGAACAAGGAGCAAGGGAGTGCCGATGCGGCTACGAACCGGCGATTATATAAGCGCAGTTTATTAAAAGCGTCGGAGGACAGCCGGGAAACGAACCCGCCAAAAGCGAGCCTGATCGATACGCAAATGTATGCGGCCGAAGACGAGGAAATGGAAGAAAAACCAACGTTATCCCGTTCCCAAGCGAAAAGTGGGCGCAGCTGGTTCAAAAAATGACAAAAGGTGATCACAGATGAAGCGTACACAGAAGCGATGGGCCATTCTTGTTGGTGCAAGCGTGGCAGCCCTTGCCGTGGCTGGATGTGCGGCCGGCAATGGCAACAAGCCGGAATCGAAGACGAACGATCAAGCGCAAGCGACGCAAACCGCGGACCAAATTTACGCAAATAATTGTGCCTCTTGTCATGGCGGCAATTTGCAGGGGGGATTTGGTCCAAGCCTGGAGAAAATCGGCAGCAAGCTGAAAAAAGAACAGATTGTCCAAGTGTTGCAAAAAGGAAAGGGAAGCATGCCTTCACAGGGGCATTTATCCAGCCAAGAGCAAGAGAAGTTGGCAACTTGGTTGACCGAGAAAAAGTGAGACCAGCGAACAAAGAGCAAATGTCGCACAAACGAGTGTGTTCATTTGCTCTTTTTTATGCAACGCATTGAATAAAAATTAATATACATGTATAATAATGCAAGAACACATTAACGGACGAATAGTGATGGGGTGGCTAGTGATGAAAACAGCGGTGATCGGTTCGACAGGATATGGTGGAGTGGAGCTGATTCGGTTGATAGAAGGGCATCCGCATCTGGAGTTGGCAATGCTGGTTTCCACTTCACAAGCGGGTGAGCGATTATCCCGGGCTTATCCACATCTTCAACATCTCGAATACACATTCCAAGAGCTTGACGTCGAGCGGATCAGCCAAGAGACGGAACTCGTGTTTTTGGCGACGCCACCCGGCGTCAGTGTCAATTTGACCCCACAACTGCGGGCGCGAGGGAAAATGGTGATCGATCTGTCCGGGGATTTCCGCTTAGAAGATGGTCGGAGCTACGAAGCTTGGTACAACCGGAAGGCGGCTCCGGACCGGTGGCTCGAAGAAGCGGTGTATGGACTTAGCGAGTGGTTTGCGGAGGAGATCCGGAAAGCGGATTTGATTGCCAATCCGGGTTGTTATCCGACAGCGACGCTCTTGGGTCTGCTTCCTCTGCTCCGCGCGAAAATGATTGACCATCGCGCGTTGATCATCGATGCGAAGTCGGGCGTGACCGGGGCGGGACGAAAAGTGGATCAGTCGCTCCTCTTTTGCGAAGTGAATGAAAATCTGCGTCCATACAAAGTGGACGGACATCAGCATATTCCGGAGATTGAACAGATTGCCGGACGTTTTTGCTCAGCGGATGTGAAAGTGCGGTTTGTCCCCCACTTGGTTCCGATGAACAGGGGGATCCTCGTTACCCTTTATACACCGATGTTGCATAAATATGCGATGACGGAAGTGTTGTCGGTGTATAAGGAGGCGTATGAGTCCGCCCCGTTTGTGCGGATTGTGGAGCGCGGTTGGCCCGCAACCAAAGCGGTGCAAGGAAGCAACTTCTGCGATATCGGCGTTCATGTGGATGAACGGACAGGTTGGATCACCGTCTTATCGGCGATCGACAATCTGATGAAAGGAGCGGCGGGGCAGGCGATCCAAAACGCCAATGTGCGCATGGGCTGGCCCGTTGAGACCGGATTGAAGGGATTGCCATTGGTTCCATAGGGAGGAGAAAAGATGGGGAAAGAGTTAGGGGTATTGGAGCCCGCATTCACAATAAAGGAGCAAGCTTGCATCACTTCGCCCAAAGGGTTTAAGGCGGCGGGGATCCATGCCGGAATCAAGCGGAAGCGCCTCGATTTGGGCGCGATCGTTTGCGAGGTTGATGCGTCAGCGGCGGCTGTGTATACGGTCAACGCGTTTCAGGCGGCACCGATCAAGGTGACCCAGGACAGTTTGGGCGTGGCGGGGAAGTTGCGCGGGGTCGTCGTCAATAGCGGCAATGCCAACGCCTGCACGGGCCAACAAGGAGTAATGGACGCCTATGCGATGCGGGCGAAGTTGGCGGAACAGCTCGGGTGTCCCGCGCATTTGGTGGCCGTTGCCTCGACTGGGGTGATTGGCGTCATGATGCCGATGGAGAAGGTAACCCAAGGCATCGAAGAGTTGATGCCAACATTGAAAGAACGGGATACCTCCTTCGCTGAGGCCATACTGACGACGGATACTTGCACGAAACAAGTGGAAGTGACCCTGGAGATTGAGGGGAAACCGGTGACGATTGCGGGAGTGGCCAAAGGCTCCGGGATGATCAAGCCCAATATGGCGACGATGTTGGCGTTTGTCACCACCGATGCCGTGATCGAATCGGAAATTCTCCAGTCGTTGTTGTGGAAGACGACGGATGAGACCTTTAACATGATCACGGTCGATGGGGACACGAGTACCAACGACATGGTGTTGGTGATGGCGAGCGGAAAAGCGGCCCACGCGCCACTCGATATGCAGCATGCCGAATGGGCAAAGTTTCAACAAGCGTTTCAGTACGTATGCCGTGAGTTGGCCAAAATGATCGCCCGCGACGGCGAAGGGGCGACGCGCTTGGTCGAAGTGGTGGTGGAAGGCGCGGACCACGAACAGGAAGCGCAAAAGATCGCCAAGGCGGTGGTGGGATCCAGCTTGGTGAAAACGGCGGTGTTTGGCGCGGATCCCAACTGGGGCCGAATCTTGTGCGCGGTGGGTTACGGTGCGCCTTCTCTAAGGCCCGAATCGATCGATGTCTATCTCGGCCAAGTGAAAGTGGTAGAGGGAAGTGTGCCTTTGCCGTTTGATGAAGAGAAAGCGCAAGTGGAGCTAAAGCAAGAAAAAGTGGTCATTCGCCTTCATCTGAATCGGGGCCATGCCACCGCGACGGCGTGGGGATGTGATTTGACATACGAGTATGTGCGGATCAATGCGAGCTATCGAACTTAGGGGGGAGAGACGGGTGGAACAACTGGTCGTGCTAAAAGTGGGAGGTAGTGTTCTCGAACGGCTCCATCCCGCGTTCTTTGCCCAGTGCTTTGAGGCGTGGCGTTCGGGAACCAAAGTGGTCATCGTCCATGGTGGCGGTCCGGCGATATCAGAATTGATGGAAAAGCAAGGAAAGAAGCCAACATTCGTCAAGGGGCGGCGTGTCACGGATGATGAGACCTTGTCGTTGGTGCAGATGGCGTTGGCGGGCCAAGTGAATAAGCAATTGGTCACCCGGTTGATCAAACAGCATGTGGCGGCGATCGGCATCAGCGGCGTGGACCTGGAGCTGTTAAAGGCGGAGCAAGTGGAACCGGAATTGGGCTATGTCGGACGCGTCACCGATGTGAATGTGGACGCCCTTGACCAAGTTTTAAGCCAAGGATGGGTGCCGGTCATCGCTTCGCTGGGGGTGGATGAGTCGGGGCAAGTGTATAACATCAACGCGGATGAAGCGGCAGCCGACATCGCGATCGCTCTCGGTGCCGACCAATTGGTTTTGCTAAGCGATGTCGACGGCATCTGCGTCGATGGCCGGGTGCTTGAGAAGGTCAGTCCTCCGTCCATCGAACGGTACATTCAGACCGGGGTGATCACGGGCGGCATGATTCCGAAGGTGCGGTCGGCCTTGCAATCATTATATAAGGGCATCTCGGTGATTCGCATTGTGAATGGCGTTCACGCCGATGCGTTTAAACAGGGTGCAGGTACCTGCATCGTGAATGAAGAGGTGATCGAACATGGCGTTGTTTCCAACGTACCTCCGTCATGAAATCCATTTTGTCGACGGATCCGGCGCGGTATTGGTGGATGAGTTGGGCAATGAGTATCTTGATTTCGCGTCCGGCATCGGGGTGGTCAATCTGGGGCACCGCCATCCGCGGATCGAGCAAGCCCTCATCACCCAAGCACAAGGGATTTGGCACACCTCCAATTTGTTTGCCAGTCCATTGCAACAGGAAGTGGCGGAAATTTTGTGCAAGGTGAGCGGGATGGGCGCCACTTTCTTTGCCAATAGCGGGGCGGAAGCAAATGAAGCGGCGATTAAGTTCGCCCGCCGCTGGGCCAAAACGGTTAAGATCATTCAGGAACCGGAGATCATCACCTTCAAGCAATCTTTCCATGGACGGACCTTGGCGACTTTGACGGCGACGGGACAAGACAAGGTGAAAGACGGATTTTCCCCATTGCCAAAGGGATTCCGCATCCTGCCGTACGGGGATATCCAGGCGGTCAAACAGGCGACGGGCTCCACGACGGCAGCCGTGCTTTTGGAACTCGTGCAAGGGGAAGGCGGCGTACGGCCGGCTGACCCGCCGTTTGTCCAAGAGTTGGCGGCATGGTGCAAGGAGAAGAACCTCTTGCTGATGATTGATGAGGTGCAAACGGGAATGGGCCGGACAGGGAATTGGTTCGCTTATCAAGCGTATGGGATTCAACCCGATGTGATCACGTTGGCGAAAGGGTTGGGCAATGGTTTCCCCGTTGGCGCGATGTTGGCCAAAGCGGAATGGAAAGACGTGTTGGGACCGGGAACCCACGGGACGACCTTCGGCGGCGGCCGCTTGGCCATGGCGGTGGCCCGGGCGGTGTTGGAGGAACTGTCCCGGCCGTCCATGATGGCGGAGATCCAAGAAAAAGGAACCTGGCTCGGGCAACTGCTGGAGAAAGAGTTGAACGGGTTAAGCGAAGTGCGGGTGATCCGCGGCAAAGGGCTGATGAGGGGGATTGAGTTGAACATGCCGGCAGCCCCTGTGGTGAAGTCGCTGTTAAACCAAGGGCTTGTCACCCTCGTGGCGGGAGAGAACGTGCTGCGTCTCTTGCCCCCTTTGGTTGTGACCCATGGCCAGATCGTTCGCGCGGTTTCCTTGATCAAAGAAGCCGTTCAGGCATGCGGGTTGCCCACTTCCGTTTAGTTTGGGGAATGGAAGCGGACCGGATGAATTTGTTTAAGAAAGGTTGGGAGTGAACATGGTAGAAGTGCCTGTGGCAACGGGATGGAAGGGGAAAGATTTTATTGGTTTGGCCGGCTGGAGCCCGGAAGAGGTGGAGGCATTTTTGCATTTGGCCAAACAATTGAAAGCAAACAAACGGGAGTGGGTGACGAAAGCCCCTCTTCTGGGGAAAAGCTTGGGCATGATTTTTGATAAGCCTTCGACCCGGACGCGCGTCTCGTTTGAAGTGGGCATGGTCCAATTGGGAGGATACGCGCTCAACCTCAATCGGCAGGAACTGCAACTGGGGCGGGGAGAGACGATTGAGGATACAGCCAAAGTGCTGTCCCGCTATGTGGATGCGATCCTGATCCGAACCCATAGCCATTCCTTGGTCACCGAGCTGGCGGAAGCGGCGACCATTCCCGTGATCAATGGATTGACGGAACGGGAGCATCCCTGCCAAGCCTTGGCGGACATTTTGACTTTGGCTGAACACAAGGGGGAACTTAACGGCAAGAAATGCTGTTATGTGGGCGATGGCAATAACGTGTTGCACTCCCTGATGCACATTGCGGCGCTGACGGGCATGCATTTGTCCATCTCCACGCCGAAAGGCTATGAGCCCAGCCCAGCGATATGGCAAGAGGCCGAATCGATCGCCCAAGCCACGGGAGCGACGCTCTCCTTCAGCTATGATCCCGCGCAAGCGGCCAAAGGGGCGGATGCCGTTTACACCGATGTGTGGGCGAGCATGGGGCAAGAAGAAGAGAAAGCGGAACGGACCCAAGCGTTTGCGGGATACCAGGTGGATCAAGCGCTGATGGCCCAGGCCAAACCAGATGCGATCTTCTTGCACTGTTTGCCGGCCTATCGCGGGTTGGAAGTTAGCGCCGAGGTGATCGACGGTCCCCAATCGGTCGTATTCGACCAAGCGGAGAACCGCCTGCATGCGCAAAAGGCGTTGCTGCTCGGCTTGTTGGAGTCTTGACCCATTAAGAAAAGTGATGAAAAGTCGGCGATGTGGCCGGCTTTTTTGTTGTTCTCCGGACGCAGGTCTTTTTATATTTATAATGAAATGGACAGAAACACCTAGGAATCATCGAATGAAATGATGGATGAATTGGAGCATCGTTTTCTATTTCGTCACTCTTTTCATTACTTAGTTTAATATAATGAAGATATTGAATGAGATCGTGACGATGAGCTGGCATCTGGTTTGAGAGCAAAGGAGTTAACGCGTTATGTCTTATCAGATTGGGATCGAGCTCTCCCCTTCTTTATTTAAACTGGTCGAAGTGAAGAAACGGCGGAAAGCCATGGAATTGCAGCAGATGGTGGTTCATCCCTTGCCCAGTGTCTGGGCGAAAGAACCTTTTTTCTTGGAACGCGAGGAATTGATTCAAACGATACAGGAAGCATTGCTGGGGCGGCGGTTGCATACGGAGCGCGTTCATGTGGGAATCAATTGCCGGGAAGTGGTCTTCAAGCGCGTCATGGTGCCTGAAATGAGGAAACGCCAATACCGCCGATACCTCAAGGAACAGCTGATTCCCCTGCTGGAGCTTCCGTTTCCCGATCCGGTGTTTGACTTTCAACTGATCAATCACGTATGGGCGGACGGAGACCTCCAGGAGGTATTGTTGGCCTTGATGCCTCGCTCCTACATGGATGCGTTGGTGCGGTGCTTTCGTTTCTGCGGCTTGGACCCGGTGCAGATTGACATCGCTCCTTTTAGTCTGTATCGCTGGGCGAACGCCTATCGCGGGATCGGTTCACCGCAGGCGCTGATTCTGCAAATCTCCAAAACCGGTGTGGAAGCGAGTTATTTCAGCGATGGCCAATTGATTGACACCCAAACGTTTTCCTTGCCGCTGGCGGCCCATATGTCGGGGGAAGACCGTCCCCATCCCGACCCGCTGTATCCCCTGCTGGAGATGGAAGAAGAGATCAACCGGTATGGGGAAGCCCTGTTGGCCAAACTGCATGGGCTGATGGATGAGAAGAAAAAGCGGATGTTCGCCTGCCCCCAAGCCGAATGGATCTTGGCGGGCGAAGGGTTGGACATTTATTTGTTGGAGAACTGGTTGTCGCAGAATCAATTGGCCAAGGTCACCGTAGCCCCACTGGCGGAATTGGTCATGTCCAGCGAATTGAAGGATAAAGCCTCGCGCTGGGTGGGAACCTCCCTGTCCGTTCCCCTTGGCTTGATGGTCGGAGAGAAGGAAGGGATGGACCGATGAACTTTTTGCCACCCCAATCACGGGCGCGCCGCTTCTTCTTCTGGTGGGTTGGATTGATCCTGCTGATCGTGGGGTCGGGGGTCGGGGCCATCCTGTACACCGACCGACAGCTGGAGCGGAAAGTGGACCGCTTGGAGGCTGAAGTGATTGAGCAGCGTCGCGTGGCCAGCGAAGCGACGATGAAAGAAGAAGAGGAACGGGAATTCAACCAAAAGTATCAGTCGTTTTTCACCTACCGCGACACGATCGACCGGGTGGAGAGTGAACGCAAAGCGTGGAAGGAAGCGGCGGAAGCCATCTCCTCCGCTATGCCCGCGGGAGCGAAGCTGTTCCATTGGCAAGGCCTTGGCGCGAGACTGGATGGGTGGGCCCTGTTTCCATCCATGCAGGAAGCTTCGAACTTCGTAAGCAAGCTGGCAACGGAGAAGAAAGATTATTTCAGCGAAGGTTGGATCGATTGTGTGGGAGATCAGTGCACCACTATCGACGTGAAAAAGGATGCCGACAAAAATCACGTCATCGTGCGCTTCCACTTTGTCTTGCAAAAGACGAGCGAGAGCCCCCCGCCATCGCAAGGAGGTGAGCAACCATCCGACAACCCATTCCTCCCAAACGCTGGAAATCAGGGAAAACGTTAAACATCCTCTGGTGCATCGGCTTGGTCGGCTTGGTTGGCTTGGCCTACCATCTGTTGCAACCGGATTATCTGGAATACCAGCAATTGAAGCAAGAAGGAAAAAACTTGGCCGGCAACATGAAGCGATATGAGAAATACACCGCTTCCACCTATCAGTTGCCGATCGAACCGTCGCAAGCGGAATTGACCGGGTTGGAGAAGAAGATCCCCATTGTCCAGAACCGGCCCGAATACGTGGTCCAACTGGAACAAGCCGTCAAAACGTCCGGCGCGACGTGGGTGAAGATGGAATTGCTCGATGACATCGCCCAAGTCCTTGCGGCCAAAACCGCCTCCACCAACACGGCGGAGGAAACGACTACCGCATCCGCCACCCAGCCGAAAGAGAACGGAGTCATTCCGCCCGACGCCAGCGATGTGGCCAAGCAACTGGGCATTGTCCCATCCGAAGCCTTGAAGCCCATCTGGGTCAAGCTTGAGGTGAAAGCGACCAAGAGCCAGTTCCCCAACCTGCTCAACCAATTGCAACAAGGGGAACGCCTCGTCACCGTCGTCGGCTGGGACTACCAATGGACCGACGAAACCAAGGCTGAACCGGGTGTGGTCTATCTGGCCTTGTACATGTATCAGGATGAACAAGTGAAGAAGAATGTGAAGTAGCCGAATCCCTCATCATGGAAGCGATGGGGGATTTCAGTGTGGAAAAGAAACGAAGGAATGTGTGCCATAGTCAAAAGGTAGAGCAGCAATATTCAGCAAGAAAAAGGTTCCCTCATATGATTTTACATTGTTTTTTAGGGCGTGTCTGATAAATGCCGCCGCCTCCTATCGATCAACTTGATTTGCCAGACATGCCCTAGTGGGTCTGTCAAGCAGACCAGTCATTCTTTACCCTCCTCATGCTCCCGCCGAATCAGTTACGGTGATACCTCCCTTTAACAGCAGTCCGGTTCCAATACTCATAATAAATCTCTTCCTTGACTGAACATAGATGCAAACGAATCAAATAATCAGTCTACATCAGGCCACCTTGCTTAATTTTTTCATGTCTGTTCCTTCAGAAAAGCCAATCCGCTAGACATGGAGGTAGGTATTTTTTATGTGCAGGGCGCGATGGGGATTCTTCCTTTTATGCGGTGAGTCGTAAGCGGTCTGCGACCAGAGTCGTAGCGCAAAATGGAACCGGGGTTCCTGCTGGAAAAAGGGACGCTTTTGTATGCTTAAATCAGAAACGTAACAGAGGGCAAATACTTGAAAAAGTTCATCGGGTTCCTGCTATAGATCATTGATGTTGCCGTTTTCATCGGTGATTACGGGGGATGGCTTTGCTGGTGGCGGGGCGCGCTCAAGATCTACGGAGTGAAGCGGTGGAAAACCGCCGTGACCGCCTCGAAGCTTATAAAAATTGAAAGCAGCTTGTAATGTTAAACGATCGTTTCTCTTTCTTTCTCCTGTTAATCTGGAGGAGGCGAAAGAAATGCCCTCATGATCAGACCTTCCTTCCGAAGCATCCTTTGCCCATATCTTTATTATTCGGAAAAAATTAGGTTTAATTTAAAGTCTATATAAAAATTGGTTTTAACCAACTCCACAGGTGGTAACAAAGTGTGGACTTGTCTTCTTTCGGCGTCAAGGCCAAATTTTTGGAAAAATGGTACCTTCCCAACATACGGAGAAGGCATGGCCATGGGACCCCTTGCCTGTGTTGCGCCGATGGTTAAAAAGTGAACACTCCTCCCAACCTGTGTTTTGGTACATATCCCCCGTTTAAACGCAACGTGAAGGACGTTTGGCCTTTCATATTTAAAGGAGAGAATGATGTGCGTATTGTGGATGGACTGACACGTTTCTCATTGCGAAATGCCACCGTGATTTTTTTGCTGGTGGTTCTCATCACTGCCGGTGGGATTTACACTGCCGTCCAGTTGAAAATGGAATCGATGCCTGATATCGACATTCCCGTCATTGCCGCCGTCACCCCTTATCCCGGCGCTTCGCCGAATGAGGTGGATGAAAAAGTGACCAAACCGGTTGAGCAAGCGTTGCAGGAAATGGCGGGCGCCAAAAAAGTCACTTCCGTCTCCGCCGACAGTTTGTCCATCGTCGTGGTCGAATTTGGTTTCCACACCGACCTGAACCAGGCGCAACAAGAGATGAAGGGCGCCATTGAACAGGCGGTTCTGCCCAAAGAGGCCGGTCAAACCAGTTTCAATCGGTATGGATTCAACACGAAGCCCTTTATGGTCTTAAGTGTGACAAGCCAAACGAAACCCATCCCTGAGTTGGAACAATGGGTCAAACAAAGGTTGGCGCCGACTCTGAAAAACATCAAGGAAGTCGGCAAAGTGCAGATCCAGGGGCAAAGCTCCAAAGCGGTCTATGTCCGGTTGAAGCAAGATCAGCTGAAAAAGCACAACTTGTCCGTCCAGCAAGTGCAACAAGCATTGCAGGGGAACAACGTGACCATCCCGGTCGGTGATGTCCGTGTGGATGATGTCGTCCGCCCCGTGCAGATCGACCAGAAAATCACTTCCGTCGAGCAACTCAAAAACCTGCGGATTCCCATCTATCCCAATCCCCAAGAAAGCATGCAGAAGTCGATGAGCCAAATCAACCAAGGGTTTCAAGGATTGGGCCAATCCGTCGGGCAATTGGGGCAAGGCCTGGGACAGGTGGGCCAAGGGCTGGGACTGCTTCAGGCCCAAGTCCAACTCATGCAGTCCGCGCAACAATTGCAAGGCAAATTATTGGCCGATCAATTGGCGTTGAACGCCGCCCAAATGTGGCTGAAACAAAACCCCGATGACGAAAAAGCGGCCGCCACCGTGGCCACCCTGAAACCGAAGGTCGATGCGGAGACAAAAGCGTTAAAACAGCTGAATGAGAAGCTGAAACAACTGCAAAACCGCATGCCGCGCCCCAAAGAATCCCCCGCGGGCAAATCCCTGCCCCGCCAAGGGAACTTGACCGGCGACAACACCCCATCGGGCAGCCTTAAAACAGTCAAGCTTTCGCAAATCGCCAGCGTGACCGAATCAGTCGAAGACGCTCCCCTGATCACACGCGTGAACGGAAAACCCTCCGTGAACATCGAGCTGATCAAAAATCCCGACGGAAACATTGTCGATGCGGCCCATGCCGTTACGGAAAAAGTGGAAGACCTCAAAAAACAGCATCCCGGTCTGAACATCTCCGTATTGCTCGACCAATCCAAGATGGTGAAACTCTCGATCCACACGATCATTCGTGAAGGATTGCTGGGGGCCTTGTTTGCCGTGGTTGTCATCTTGTTGTTTTTGCGCAACATCCGCGCCGTGGTGATTTCGATGGTCTCCATTCCGCTCTCCATTTTGGCGACGTTGATCTTTTTGAAACAGGCTGACCTCAGCTTGAATGTGATGACGTTGGGCGGGTTGGCTGTCGCTATCGGCCGGATTGTGGATGACAGCCTGGTGGTCATCGAGAACATCTATCGCCGTCTTGTGCATGCGGAGGAGCGGAACGCCTCCCTCATTCAACTCGCGACGACCGAAGTGGCTTCGGCCATCACCTCATCGACGCTCACCACCATTGTGGTTTTCATTCCGCTCGGGTTCATCGACGGCATTGTTGGCAAGTTGTTCATTCCTTTTGCCTTGACCATTGTGTTTTCGCTTCTCTGTTCGTTGGTGGTTTCCATCACGGTGGTTCCCCTGTTGGCGAAGCTCGTCATGGCCAACGGGAAACAACCGCGACAACACCATGAAAAAAGCCGTTTGGTTTCCCTGTACCAACGGGGTCTTGGCTGGGCCTTCCGGCATAAGGCGACGGTCATCGCCTCGTCCACCGCGCTTTTTGCCGCCAGTTTGTGCCTGATTCCATCCGTGGGAACCAGCTTCATCCCGTCAGACCAAAACCGGGCACTGCAAGTGAATTTGGAATTGCCTTCAGGCACTCCGCTCGATGCGACCAACAAAAAAGCGAAAGAGATGGAGACCAGGCTGAGATCATACCCGGAGATACAAGAGATCGCCACTTCGGTCGGCAATCTGAACAGTCCGTTGACGGGGGACACCAATAAGATTTCCATGTTTGTCAACCTGACCCCCACTACGGACATGAAGGTTTTTTTGCAACAGATTCGGCATGATCTTCAAGAGCGCAAAGAAAACGCCGAACTTCAAGTGCTGGAGCAGAAAAGCATCGGTCCCACCGCGAACCAGATCATCGGCGTGGTGAAAGGGGAGCGAATCGAAGACATCCGGGCCGTGGCCAACGAACTGACCCGGCGTATGAAGCAAGTGAAGGGGTTGACCAATGTCACCAACAACCTGAGTGAGCAAAAAGAATTGCTGAATGTGGATATCGATCAGCAAAAAGCTTCCAGTGAAGGGTTAACCACCAGTCAGGTGGCGATGTCCGTGCGGGGATTGTTGCAAGCCGACAAAGTGAATGAACTCAAACGCGGCAACCAATCGATGGAGATCCGGTTGGGTTTGGAAAAACCGGAAATCGACTTGGTGCAGAAATTGAAAGAACTGCAGTTGCTGAGTCCTTCAGGCCGCCTGGTCAAACTGGGGAGCATTGCGACAATCGAAGAAGTGAAAGGACCCGTCAAAATCCAAAAAGAAAACGGGCAGGAATTCGCCACCGTTTCCGGCGACGCCATTTCCCAAGACACGGGGGCGCTTTCGCAAGAAGTGGGCCGGATCATCGACGGGCTGAAACTGCCCCCGGGCACCGAAGTGACCCTGGGCGGCGACACCCAACAAATGAGCGAGAGCTTCCGTCAGATCGGAATGGCCATCGCCGTCGCAACCTTTCTTGTCTATGCGGTGATGCTGCTCACTTTTAAAGAAGCGACCACGCCGTTCACCATTCTTTTCTCCCTTCCGTTTGCGGTGATCGGGGGATTGGTTGGATTGTGGATTTCGGGACTGCCCATCAGTGTCGCCGCATTGATCGGTGCCTTGATGCTGGTCGGGATCGTTGTCACCAATGCCATCGTTCTGCTCGACCGGGTGCGCCAACAGGCCGCCAATGGACTGGACATGGAAACGGCGCTGCTTACGGCCGCCGGAACCCGCTTGCGACCCATCCTGATGACGGCATGCGCGACCGTTTTCGCCCTGCTTCCGGCCGGATTGGGTATAGGTGAGGGAAACGCGATCACTCAAGGGCTGGCCGTCGTTGTCATCGGCGGACTCATTTCCTCCACCTTGCTCACTTTGTTCATTGTTCCCGTCATGTATCTCTTGCTCTCAGGCATCAGCCTGCGCGGTTGGCGCAAGCGGACCCGTCCCGCACGGAAACAGACGCAACCGCTCCCGCAAAGTCTGTTGCGCACAAAGGCGATTCCCGCATCCCCAGACGAGCGGTAATGGGTTGAAATGGGGATCAAGCACCAAAAGGGCCCTGGATTTTCCGGGGCCTTTTTGGAACGCGCACTATTTGTCCAACGGATACTTTGCCTCCATCTCCCCTTCGCTTGACTGAAAAAGAGAGCGCATGCCGTATAAATAAGGAACATCCATTCTGCTTATTTAGGGGGTCATCTGAAGCCAATCCATACGCCAAGAAAAGGGAAACGTGGACATAGAGACATTCGCCTACGCGGGTGTTTTTTTATGTAGGAAAACGGGTGCGGCAAGGGATATCACCTTTTTGATAAAAACAAATTTCCTCGACCAATCACATTTATGTTAAAATGAGTAAAAAAACAAATTCCAACTAAATAAATCGGGAAAGGGTGTGATGGTGATGGCCGCATCTCATTCAACGCTTAATCAGGCGGGTTCCACGATCCGTCGGGATCTGTCGCCCTCCCCCCAAACAACCCTGGCTTGGGGAGCGGTGTGGGCTTTTATTGCTCTTGGAGCATTGATATATACGGGACAAGGTTGGAACAAAGGGCTATTATATGTGATCGGTTTTTTGTGCGGTGTGGCGCTTTATCATGCCCGCTTTGGCTTTACTTCCGCTTTTCGCCAACTTCTTTCCGTTGGGCAAACGGAAGGGTTGCGCGCCCATCTCTTGATGCTGGCGGTGGCAAGCATTCTCTTCGCTGTCATTTTCACCGTGGGTGCGACCGTGACGGGTGAGGTTCCCAAAGCCAGTGTCAACCCGATCGGCGTCAGCCTTGTGGCGGGTGCTTTTCTGTTTGGTGTGGGGATGCAACTCGGTGGAGGTTGCGCGTCAGGAACCTTATACCATATCGGCGGGGGGCAGTCTTCAGCCGTCTTGGCGTTGGCCGGATTTGTCATCGGTTCGGTCTTCGGGGCTTGGCATTGGGATTTTTGGCTGAATGACCTGCCGTCTTTGCCGGCCATATCGCTGGCGAAAACGACGGGATGGGGATACGGCATCGCGCTCATCGTGCAACTGCTCATCCTTGGTCTGATCTATCTCTTGGCCGTATGGATCGCCAAAAAGAAAAATCCGCCGATGCGGAAACCGGTGCCGACGCACCAAGGCTGGAAACGGATCATCCGCGGCGCTTGGCCCCTCTGGGTGGGCGCGCTGGTTTTGGCGGGTTTGAATGCCTTGACCCTGCTGCTGGCGGGCCGGCCTTGGGGAGTCACCTCCGCTTTTGCCCTCTGGGGTTCAAAAGCGGCGATGGCGTTCGGCGTGGATGTCACCTCTTGGGGCTATTGGGCAGGGGAGCGGGCAAAACCGCTATATGAGTCGGTTTTAAGCGACACCACCTCGCTCATGAATTTTGGCATTATGCTGGGGGCGTTTTTTGCGGCAACGATGGGAGGCTCCTTCAAACTAAGCAAGATCTCGGTCAAAGTCATCCTTGCCTCTCTCATCGGCGGCATTTTGATGGGGTATGGCGCCCGTCTCGCCTACGGCTGCAATATCGGCGCATACTTTGGCGGCATCGCCTCTTTTAGCTTGCACGGTTATGTCTGGGCCGTATTCGCCTTGATCGGCAGTGATGTGGGGATCAAGCTGCGCCCCTTGTTCGGCTTGAAAAATCCCAAACCGACGGATTCTGTTTGCTGATGAAAAGACGGCCTCATCATATTCCGTTGGCCGGGCACGTATGCTATGATGAGCGGCGTTTTCTTCGTTTGCGAAAGAGGCGGTGATGGACGGAACGCCGTGACCGTTCACCCATCTTTGTTAACTCTGTCCATTGACGAAAAGTGGGTTCATTGTCTATCATAGAAGGTGATTGATTAATGGAATACATTCTTTTCTCTGTTAAAGGGGAGTAGCTAATACAGCAAAGTCGTCATTACGGGCATCGCCCCGGCTTTGTTGGCAACGCGACCGTTGTTAGCAAGACCTTTACTTTTCCAAACATGCTTTTGCGGCTTGGAAAAGTAAAGGTCTTTTTGTGTGTTTTGCCATTTTGGAGCAAACTAACCAATGGAGGTGCGTGATCAAAGATGGTTGAATTTTTGACGGCGTTGCTGTCGATTGTGATCATTGATCTGGTGCTGGCGGGGGATAACGCGATTGTGATCGGCTTGGCGGCGCGGAACCTGCCCAAGGATAAACAGAAGCAAGTGATTGTCTGGGGAACGGTTGGGGCTGTCGTGATTCGGGCGGCGGCCACACTGGCGGTGGTCTGGTTGTTGAAAATTCCCGGCCTGCTCTTGGTCGGCGGGTTGATTCTGGTCTGGATCGCCTTTAAGCTCTTGATCGAGGAGAAGAATCATGAGGTGGAAGCGGCGGATAGCATGTGGGCGGCGATTCGCACCATCATTATCGCGGATGCGGTGATGGGCTTGGATAACGTCCTCGCGGTAGCGGGTGCGGCCCATGGCGACTTTCTGCTCGTCGTGTTGGGGCTGCTCATCAGTGTGCCGATTGTTGTCTGGGGAAGCACGTTGTTCCTTAAGCTGATGGATCAGTTTCCGTGGATCATCTATATCGGTTCGGGTGTACTCGCATTCACCGCGTCCAAAATGATCGTTGATGAGAAGTTGGTCAAGGCCTTCTTCGCAGAACCCTTGATCAAATACGGATTTATTGTGGTGGTGGTGGCCGCGGTGCTTCTGCTGGGACGTTGGGTCAAGCAGAAGCAGAGCAAAACGGCGAGCTCGCAAAGCTGAAGTTGAACAAGGTCAAACAAAAAAGGATGATATTTTCGCACGTGGTTAAGGTGAAGGATGAGAATGGCCGATGCCTGTAGAATAGAACAGTAAGCTTTGCAGAGAGAAAATGATGGGGGAACGAAATGGTTAGATTGGAATACCGTTTGTGTGATGAAGAACAGGGGTTTCCCGCTCTCTTTGGTTATTCCGCCGTATCGAAAGAAGAAGTGTTGATGCGGTTCGCCTGCGATTATCTGGTGAAGGGCAACCGCGTGTATGAGAAGACGTCCGCCGCGGTTGAAGCGGAAACCTATGTGATCTACATCAAAGAAAGCCAGGAAGAAGAAACGCCACCTCCCGGTCTGGTGTTCGCGCCGGAATGGGAGGGGATTTGCGTGGAGGTGCGCCAATATCATGAGCACGCTGAAGAGTATCCCCTCGTGCGCCGCCTCCGCTTTTATGAATCGCAAGAAGCGTTGTTGTACTTATTGAGCGATTTTTTGTACATCGCGGATCGTGAATGGGAGAAAACGTCAGCGGAAGTGGATGAGAACCGCAAAGTATACGTGATTTACGCCAAACCTACTTCAGAATAGAGAGGGAGCGCCGATGGGAGAGCAGCAAGGGAAAAGCAAACGGTTGGTGCAGTTGTTTGTTGCTGCGATGATCACCGTGCCCTTGGCGGGGTGCGGGGAGGATGATGTTGAGTTGTGTTTTGATGATAATAGGGATGGGCGTTGCGATGATGATGGAAGCTACTATGATCCCAACAACTATGTGGTGAAAAAAGGAAAGCGGTTCGCCTACATCAAAAGTGACAGCCGCTTGGTCACCGAGAATGACATTGATTTCAAAAAAGGGATCGGCGGGAAGTCGAAAGGATTTGGCGGATAAGATGGGACAAAGCGAGTATCGGCAACGTCGATCCCACCTCTACACCCCCATCAAAGAAGCCGGCGTCTTCACTTGGGATCGCGATCACCATGATGGGACCGAGTATGCACTCGCCACCGTCCATCCCATCAGTGAATCGTTCCGCCGGGAGCTGGCGTTTGCGACGGAGCGCTTGGGCCAGATCTTTGCGAAAACGGTCCGCATCATACAGGAGGGCTCGGATGCGCTTTTAAGGGAATTGGGCATCCCTGATGCGGCTTGGCGGGCGGTTCGCCATCCCATCATGCCGTCCATGCCCACATTGATCGGCCGCTTTGATTTTGCCCACACCCCGCAAGGGTTGAAAATGTTGGAGTTTAACAGTGATACTCCCACTTGCGTCGTGGAAGCTTTTCATGTGAATGGCCTGGTGTGTGAAGCGCTCGGTTACGCCGATCCCAACCAAGGGGAACACCACCGCTTGCGCCAGGCTTTCCAGGAGCTGTTGGAAGGCTATCGGCAGTGGGGATACAGCACCGAACGGATTGTGTTCAGCGCGCTGGATTGGCATGTGGAAGATGCGGGTACGACCAAGTATTTGCTCCAGCAATCAGGGTTGGAGGCCGTTTTTGCCCCCTTGTCTTCGCTCGCGGTCAAGGGAGATCGACTCTATGTGCTGGCAGGGGAAACCGCCAGCCCGGTCGATGTGCTGTATCGCTTGCACGCATTGGAAATCTTGGCCGATGATCAGGATGAACAAGGGTATCCGACGGGCAAGCATCTTTTGAAGCTGGTCGCCGACAAACGCTTGGCCCTGATCAACCCGCCCGGGGCAATCCTTTCGCAAACCAAAGCCCTGCAAGCGCTGATTTGGAATTTGAGTGATTCGCAAGTGTTTTATACCGCAGAAGAAAGAGAATGCATTCATCGATACATGTTGCCAACGTATGTGGACAATCCGTTTCATGGCAAGCGGGCTTATGTCACGAAGCCGATCTTTGGCCGCGAGGGTGGGGCCGTCACCTTATATGATCAGACGGGTGCAACGATCGCCCGCGATCACGAGGAGTTGTATTGGGAACAGATGATGATTTATCAAGAGCTGGCGGAGATGGAGAAGGTGGAAGTGGAGACGTGTGAAGGCCGGTTTGAAGGCGAACTGTTATGGAGTTCGTTTCTCATCGGCGGCCAAGCCTCCGCGATTGTCGCGCGGGTGGATAAGAAAATCACGGGCGACTCCTCTTATTTTTTGCCAGTCGGACTGATGGGAGAGAGGGAGAAAAGATGACCCAATTGGAAGCATTTCAAAGCTTTGCGCTGTACTTGGCGGTAACGATTCCGCTGATCATTGTTGGCTTTATTGTCTTTTTGTGGGCGACGCCTTATAGGGAAGTGGAATTGATTCGGCAAGGGGCGGATACGGATGATCCCGTCAAAAAGAACGCGGCGACTGCGGCGGCCCACGATTTGAGCGGCAAGGTGCTTGGCTTGATGGTGGTGGTGGCTTCCGCGATTTTCAACTCCGTCAGCGTGGTGGACCTGTTGATTTGGGGTTCGGTGGGGATTGTGTTCCAGATTGTGGTGTTTTACCTGTTTAACTTGTTGCTCCCTTCAGCGTGATAAAAGAGATTCCCAAGGGAAATGTGTCCGTCGCCATCTTCGCGTCCCGGTTAAGCATCGGGGTGGGGTTGGTGATGGCCGCGCTGATCAGCTACTGATCCTCCCGCCGCCTGAAGAGGTGGGGGTTTCTTAATCAGGAGCAACAGTGCTTCTGCGTGGGTGATGGTTTGCATGACTCACTCAATCAAAAGATCGCAAGCTTCCCGCCTAGAAAAAACGTTGTTCAAAGCATCCCCATCAGGGGATACAGAACGAAGCGCCATTCATCCTTAGAAGTGGGGGAATTCTTGCGCAAATATGTTAAACGGCACAAAGGCATGGATCTTTCATGATCCATGCCTTTGTCATTTCAACATGTCTTCCAGCTTCACAAAGCGATAGCCTTTTTGCCGCAGCAGGGGAATCGCTTGCTTCAACCCTTCGGCGGTGTCTCCTGCGGGACGGTTGAAATGCAAGATCACGATGGAGCCGGGCTTGGCCTGTAGCAAGGCTTGTTTCACTTGTTTGGCGGAAAAGGTGGCGCCCGCATCCCCCACCACATCAAAGTTGACGGGCCGTTCGCCGATATCATGAACGATGTTGACGGCGACATCATCATAATACGCGGTGCCCGAGCGGAAGAACTTTGGTTTTCTACCGGTCAGTTCCAGGATTTTGCGGTCATTGCCCAATACCTCATCCATCGCTTCATTCACGCTCCCGGTGCCTCGGATGCCGTAGATGGCTCGTCCATTGACAGAGAGCGGGCGGTGGGCGGTGCCGTGATTCTCGATTTCAAACAGCGGATGTTGCGCCAACCGCATAAAGGTTGGTTTATTGCGTTCAATCCATCGGCTGTTGATGAACAGGGTGGCGGGAATCCGTTCCCGTTCCAGGTATTGGATCAACGCCGCATCATACCCGCTGCCGTGCTGTCCGCCACAGGCGTCAAAAGTCAGGGCAATCACTTTCTCTTTGGTCGGAAGGCGGTCGATGACGCCGGGAAGGTGTTCTCCCCACTTGCTCGGTTGCTTGCCTTCGTATTTTAGTTGCAATTTTTGTTTTACCTCCGCCATGGTTGGAAGCTTGGCATGGGTGGCGGTCGTGTGCGGTTTTGCCTTCTGCTTGTCGGCCGGTGCGGCGGAAGGGCGCGGATGCGGTTGCTGCGTGGTGACTTTCACCTCCGCGCAGGCGGTCAAAGTCAAACAGAGGGCCATTCCCCATATCAGCGTTTTGATCACTTGTTGCATGGCAATCGACTACTCCTTTTCGAACCAGCCTTTCTTGCGGAACCAGAGATACATCGTGGTGCCGATAAAGCCCATCAGCCCCAGAGTGATAAAGTACCCGTACTCCCATTTCAGTTCGGGCATGTGTTCAAAGTTCATCCCATAGATTCCGGCAATGAAAGTCAGTGGCATAAAAATGACCGTGATGACGGTGAGCGTCATCATCGCCGAGTTCATCCGATAGGAATTGAGCGACAGATAGTTGTCGCGGATGTCGGAGGTCATGTCTCGGCTCGATTCGACCATTTGGCTGAGCCGTTCCAAATGGTCGTGGATGTTCTTATATTGGCGTCGCTCCTCCTGTGTGAGATGCAAACGTTCCGAATTGAGGATGCGGTAAAGAAGGTCGCGCATCGGCCAAATGGTATGGCGCATCGCCAGGAGCTGACCCCGGATTTTAAACACTTCTCTCATCAGCGTATGTAGTTTGGCATGCGGCTTCCGCGTCTTTTCTTCCAACATCGTGATGTGGTCTTCCAACCCTTGCGCAATCGGGAAATAATAATCGACGATCTTGTCGATGATTTTCAAAGTGATGAAGGGGGCCCCTTTGGGTTGGACACTGGTGTCGACCTTAATCCGTTCCCAAGCTTCATCGATTTCCTCATGCGCTTGATAGTGAAACGTGACGATATAGTCGCGACCGGCAAAGAGATCGATTTCTTCCGGTTTCCAGGTGTCTTTGTTTAACACCTGCAATACATAAAAAGTATAGTCGTCGTAGTAATCAAACTTTGGGCGTTGCAGATAATGCAAACAATCTTTGATTGCCAGGCGATGAAAGCCCAGCTTCTCCAAATAGGCGGCTTCTTCCATGGTCGGGGCTTGGAAATCAATCCAATACCAGGTTGGATTCAGTTCAAGCACTTCCGCGATCGGCAGGTTTTCGATCATGCGGCCGTCTTGGGTATACGCCAATGTGCGAATCATGCTGGTTCCCTCCTGTTGGATATGGGTGAGAATCGTTGGACAAGTAATGAGTGCGACATGATTATGGGCAATTATTTCTATTATAACGGTTTGTTTGTTATTATTCTGTAAATAAATTTGGCGAAGTGATGGTTATATCATTTACAGGATGGATGGAAGGTATATATAATAAAAATATTTAGATAACGGAATCAACTTGTTCATGCGGGATTCAAATGGTTGGGCTGTGTGACTGTGATCGGAATGATCAGTTGGATGGAGTGGAATGGGAAGGTCGGGAGGCGGTGAAAAGTCCACCCACATGTGAATAAAAATGTGGGTGGACTTTTTTTGTATAGGATGTATAATAATACATAACGATGAATTTTTATTAAGGGAGAGAGCACGGATGAGACCAAAAGTGGTATTAGCCTATTCAGGCGGTTTAGATACATCGGTGGCCATCAAATGGCTGGGGGAAAAGTACGGTTATGATGTGATCACGGTGGCGCTGGATCTGGGGGAAGGCAAAGACTTGGCGTTTGTTCAACAGAAAGCCCTCAAGGTCGGGGCTGTTAAGTCGATCGTGTTGGATGTGCGGGAAGAGTTTGCCAACCGTTTCTTAAAGCCGGCCCTCAAAGCCAATGCGATGTACGAAGGGAAATACCCGCTCGCAACGGCGTTGTCCCGCCCATTGATCGCGGAGAAGCTCGTTGAAGTGGCGGAAGCGGAAGGCGCGGTGGCGGTGGCGCATGGATGCACGGGCAAAGGAAACGACCAAGTGCGTTTCGATGTGACCGTGGCCGCATTGAATCCAACCTTGCGAGTGGTGGCGCCGGTGCGGGAGTGGGGCATGTCCCGCGATGAGGAAATCGAATACGCGAAATTGCACAACATCCCGGTATCCGCCAACTTGAATAACCCCTTCAGCGTGGATCAGAACCTGTGGGGCCGCAGCTGTGAGTGCGGCGTGTTGGAAAACCCATGGAACGCCCCGCCCGAAGCGGCATTTGAGTGGACGAAGGCGCTTGCGGACACGCCGGATGAGCCCGCGATCATAGAACTCACCTTTGAAAAAGGGGTGGCGACCGAGCTGAATGGCGTTGCGATGCCTTTCCATGAGATGATCGCCCAGTTAAACCAATTGGCTGGTGCGCATGGAGTGGGGCGGATCGACCATGTGGAAAATCGCCTGGTGGGAATCAAGTCCCGGGAAGTGTATGAATGCCCGGCGACGATCACCCTGTTGACCGCCCATAAGGAGCTGGAATTCCTCACCCATACCCGTGACATCACCCGCTTTAAGCCGGTGGTGGAGCAGAAGTGGTCGGAGCTGACTTATGACGGGCTGTGGTTTTCTCCGCTCAAGCAAGCGCTCGATGCGTTTATTGAAGAGACGCAACAGCATGTGACCGGGAAAGTGCGCCTCTCCCTCTTCAAAGGCCATGTGACGGTGCTGGGACGCACCTCGCCAAGTTCGTTGTATGATGAGAAGCTGGCGACTTACTCCAAAGAGGATATGT
Source organism: Laceyella putida (assembly GCF_042665195.1). Classification (NCBI taxonomy): domain Bacteria; kingdom Bacillati; phylum Bacillota; class Bacilli; order Caryophanales; family Thermoactinomycetaceae; genus Laceyella; species Laceyella putida. The sequence goes on along the minus strand of NZ_JBHTBW010000006.1, from coordinate 99,578 downwards.
TTGATCACACGGCGGCAGTGGGCTTCATCAAATTATGGGGCTTGCCGACGCATATTTATGCAAATGTGCACAAGGAGGAGAAGGGGCATGGGCAGCAAACTGTGGAGCGGGAGATTCACCAAGTCAACGCACCGGTGGGTGGAGGAATTTAACGCCTCCATCGCTTTCGATCAAGTATTGGCGGAAGTCGATATCCAAGGAAGCTTGGCCCATGTGGCCATGTTGGGGAAATGCGGGATCCTGGCTCCGGAGGAAGTGAGCCAGATCCGGCGGGGACTGGAACGGATCTTGGCGCGTGTGCAGGCGGGAACCTGCACCTTTTCCGTTGAACAAGAAGACATCCACATGAACATCGAAAAGATGTTGACGGATGAGATCGGTCCGGTGGGGGGGAAGTTGCACACCGGGCGGAGCCGCAATGACCAAGTCGCGTTGGATATGCATCTGTATATCCGCATGCAGACGGTGGAGATGGTGCGCCTGCTCTATGAGCTGAACCAAGTGTTGCTCATGCAAGCGGAACGGCAGATTGACACCATCCTGCCGGGGTATACGCATCTTCAGCGGGCCCAACCGGTACGGCTCAGCCACCATCTCCTCGCTTACGTATCCATGTTTGAACGTGACATGGAGCGGCTGATGGACAGTTACAAGCGCGTGAACCTCTGTCCGTTGGGGGCGGGGGCGATTGCGGGCACCACCTTCCCGATCGACCGGGAGTGGGTCGCGGCGCAATTGGGCTTTGCCGATATTTATGACAACAGCATGGATGCCGTGAGCGACCGCGATTACTTGCTGGAATTCCTCTCGATGGCCTCCATTATCATGGTTCACCTGTCACGGTTGGCGGAGGAGCTGATTTTGTGGTGCAGTGACGAATTTAACTTTGTGGAATTGGACGACGCCTTCTGCACTGGCAGCAGTATGATGCCGCAGAAGAAGAATCCCGATATTCCGGAGTTGATTCGCGGAAAGACGGGCCGGGTGTTTGGCCATTTGGTCGGACTCTTAACCACCCTTAAAGCGTTGCCGCTCACTTATAACAAGGATCTGCAAGAGGACAAAGAAGGCGTCTTTGACACCATTGCCACTTTAACCGGCTGTCTCAAGTTGATGGCGCCAATGCTGGAAACGATGAAAGTGAATCAAAAGCAGATGCGGCAAAGCGCCGAGCAAGGCTTTGCCAATGCTACGGACTTGGCCGATTATCTGGTGGATAAGGGGCTTCCCTTCCGACAGGCGCATGAAGTGGTGGGACGCCTGGTGCTGCACTGTATCCAGGAGCGGAAAGGCTTGCTGGATTGTACACTGGCGGAGTACCAATCGTTCTCGGGATTGATTGAAGAAGATATCTATGACCGCCTATCCTGTGAACAAGTGGTGGAAGCCCGCCAAAGTGCGGGTGGCACGGCCAAAGCCCAAGTTTTATCCAGTTTGAGCAAGAAAAAGGATAAGGCTGCCAAAATAAGGTATTGGCTTGACGATATTTGCCAATTATATGCAACGAAAACCCCATGAAGCTTGCATTGGGGTTTTTTGTCTTTTTGAATAAAAATTGATTTTAAAAAATATTAACCTGGCCTTGTGAAAAGATGATGTTATAATAGGAAAGAGTTTGACTGGGGAAATACAGCGCTTTTCTAGGCTTCTTGGATGCGGGATGAAGGTGCTCTCATTTTCTGGTACTATTAAGTAATGTAGGAGATTAATAGATTGAGAGACTAATAATAAGAGAAAAATACGTGTTCCTGGGGTGAGTTTCGTGATTGAAATGCATGATGTGTGGAAGGTGTATCCCAATGGTGTAGAAGCTCTCCGCGGCATTGATGTGCGCATTGACCATGGTGAGTTTGTCTATATTGTCGGGCCGAGTGGAGCGGGGAAAAGTAGCTTCATCAAGCTGATGTACAGGGAAGAGAAACCGACGCATGGTGTCGTATTGATCAATGGCGTGAACGTCAAGCGGGTGCGCGACTGGAAGATTCCCCACGTCCGCCGCAAAATCGGCGTCGTTTTCCAAGATTTTAAGCTGCTGCCGCATATGACGGCATTTGAAAATGTCGCCTTTGCGATGGAAGCAATCGAGACGCCGCGCCGCAAGATCAAGCCACGTGTCCATGAAGTGCTGGAATTGGTGGGTTTGTCCGACCGGATGCATGCCTTGCCATCCCAATTGTCCGGTGGTGAGCAGCAACGGGTGGCGATTGCCCGCGCCATTGTCAACAACCCAAGTTTCATCATCGCGGACGAGCCTACCGGTAACTTGGACCCGGAAAACTCTTGGGATATCATGTATCTCCTTGAGGAGATCAACCAGCGTGGCACGACCATTGTGATGGCGACCCACAACAAGGAGATCGTGAACACAATGAGACAGCGCGTCATTGCAATCGAACAGGGCGTCATCGTGCGCGACGAGTTGGGAGGCGAATACGGTTATGAGGATTGAGACCTTTTTGCGCCACTTTCGGGAAGCGTACAGGGGGGTTAGACGGAATACCTGGATGAGCTTCGCCGCGATCAGCGCCGTGGCGGTGACGCTGTTCATCTTCGGTATCTTCTTGATCTTCGCGTTTAACGTGCGCTACATGGTGGCTGAGTTGAACAAGCAGTTGGTGATCCGGGCTTCGCTGGAAGAATCGATCACCGATCAACAACAAGGCGAACTGTTGAAGCAGATTCAAGGCGTGAGCGGCGTGAAATCGGCGAAGTTGGTGCCGAAAGAAGTGGGGATCAAACGGATGCAGGCGGACTGGGGTGAAGATGGCAAGGAGTTGTTCGAAGGCTTGGACAAGGACAACCCGTTGCCGGACGTCATCGAAATCGAACCGCAAGACCCGAAAGCCATCAAGCAAGTGGAAGAGAAGGTGGAAGGGTTTAGGGGGGTTGCCGCCGCTGATTCGGGTGACCAGGTAACGGACAAATTGGTTGATTTGTCCAGCTTCACCCGCAACATTGTTTTGGTGTTTGGTCTGGGCTTGGCGGTGTTGGCCGCGTTCTTGATTTCCAATACGATTAAGTTGACGATCATCGCCCGGAAACGGGAAATCGAGATTCAGCGCTTGGTGGGAGCGAGCAACTGGTTTATCCGTTGGCCGTTCTTCATTGAAGGGGCGTTTATCGGGGTAGTCGGCGCGATTGTGCCTACGGTGATCGTATTGACCCTTTATCAAGTGGCTTATACCACCTTGGGAGCGGGAGAAGCCTCTTCAGTCTTGAAAATGATGCCGCTCTTGTCGTTGGGCACATATGTGGCATTGAGCATTTTTGCGTTGGGAGCGGCGATTGGAACAACGGGAAGCTTGATTTCGGTTCGTCGTTTCTTGCGGGTCTAATCACGGACCGGGCATAAGGAGGAGGAACGTGAAACGGAAAAACCTAGTCGGAATGTTGCTCATGACACTAGTTTTTTCTTTAATGCCCCAAGGAATCAGCTTGGCATATCCCAACTCCTCTGGCATTGAACAACGCAGAGAAGACATCAAGCAGAATGACAAGGAGATTCAGCAACTAGAGAAAAAGAAAAAGCTGGCCGAGCAAGATGAACAGGTGATTTTGGGTGAAATCGAAGCCAAAGAAAAGGAACTGAACCAGTTGGAACGGAATGTGTATGAAACCGAACAACGGGTTGAGCAGGGCAAGCGGACGTTGGCGGAGATTGAACAGTTGTTAAAGGAAAAGAAACAAACTTATTACAATCGTCTGCGAACCGTTTATTTACAAGGGAATGTGTTTTATTTGGAGATGCTGTTGAAGTCTGACACGTTTGGCGATTTCCTCGAGCGGATCGACCTGATCACGATGATCAACCGCTCCGATCGCCAACTGCTGAATCAGTATCGACAAGAGCAACAACTGTGGCATCAGACGCAGGTGAAGTTACAAGAGGAACACAGGCGGTTGGAAGAACAAAAGCGAGTGGCCAAACAATCGTATGATGAGCTGCAAGCCAAAATGGATGAGCACAAGGAACTGGTCGCTTCCATCGACTCCAGCCTGCAAGAGTTGGAAGAGAAAAACGAAGCGGCCAAAAAAGAGCTGAACCGCATGGTGGCCGAAGCGGAACGCCAGGCCAAAGAGCGCGAGCGGCAACAGTATACGGCGGCGGCCGGCAACGGTGCCGACGGGGAATGGCTGTGGCCCGTTCGTGGCGGGGTGCTCACCTCCTCCTTCGGCTCACGTTATCATCCTGTTCATCATACATATAGAATGCATGAAGGCATCGATATCGGTGCCCCGATGGGGACACCGATCATGGCCGCCGCGTCCGGTGAAGTGATCGAAGCACGTCCATCTTCCGGGTATGGTTACATTGTGGTGGTTTATCACGGGAACGGATTGTCCACCTTGTACGCTCATATGTATGCCAACACGGTCAAAGTGCGGGTGGGCGATCAGGTGAAACAGGGGCAAGAGATTGCGGCGGTGGGGAGCAACGGTTGGGCCACCGGTCCGCACTTGCATTTTGAGGTGCACGAAGATAGTAAACCTGTCGATCCGATGAAGTACTTCCGCTAAAGGGAGAGCGACAAAGGAAGGGAGCATCTGGCGTGATACGATCTTGGAGTATCGGTCTCCTGGCGGCAACCCTGATCTGCCAAATGACTTGGACCCCTGGGGCTTGGGCTGAAGGTAACACGTCTGACAGCAGCAAGTTGAAACAGATTCAAGAAGATAAGAAACAAGCGGAAAAAAAGGTGGATGCCGCTCAGGCTGAATTGAATGAGGCCAAGGCGAAAGTGGACCAGATTGAAAAGGAAATCGGACAAATTGAGGATCAGATTACGGAGCAAACGTTAAAGCTGCAAGCGAGTCAAAAGGAATTGAACAAGAAGCAAGAGAACTTCCATGCGGTCATCACGCGCATGTACCAGAAAGGGCAAGCTCACTATCTGTCATTTGTGCTGAGCGCCGACAGCTTTGATGATTTCTTGGCTCGCTTTGAGATGGTCCGCATGATCCTGAAACGCGAAAAAAACGTGTTGGATGAATATAAGAAAACGCAGCAGGATATAGAAAAACAGATTCAAGCGATTGAACAAAAGAAAAAAGAAAAAGAGCCTTACTTGAAAGAGGCCCAGACTGAACTGGCCAACTACACCAAAGTGTACAATCAGCATGCTTCGCAATTGAAAAAATTGAAGCATGAAGAAGCGGTAACCAAAGAGGCGATTGAGCGCAAAAACCGCGCGGTTCGGGCGGCAAATGCGTCAGGTGCCAATTACGGAACGGGTGAATTGGCGTGGCCGCAACCGGGAGGAACGGTCACTTCCCCATACGGTTGGCGGAACGGACGCATGCATGAGGGCATCGATATCGGCAATGACATCGGTTCCCCGATCCTCGCGGCCGATGACGGTGTGGTCGTGCTGACCAAATCGGATCCGGACGGATATGGGTATTATGTGGTGATCGATCATGGGAATGGCTTGAAAACCTTATATGCCCACATGTATTCCAGCACCGTGACCGTCAGTGTGGGCGAGCGGGTGCGGAAAGGGCAGCGGATCGCATCAGTGGGGAACAATGGTCGTTCCACCGGACCGCATTTGCATTTTGAGACGCACAAAAACGGCACACCGGTCAATCCGATGCAGTATTATTGATGGGACGTGCAGGGTCTGATGGCGCGATGTGGATAAAGATAGAGGGATGAATGGTCGATCTAATGGTTCCCCAGGGGGAATGGTTAGGTCGACTTCCCATTTATGGAGCGATTTTGTCCAAATCTTGACGGGGTAAACCAAATCTAGAGAAGAGATGTGTGGGGGGGCATCAAGCAGATGAAGAAAAAGCTAGTCGCAGTGGCACTCATGGCTTCTCTCATCGCGATGGGCATGCCACAACAGCAAGCGGGGGCAGAAGTGACGCGGGAACAGGTGCAGCAGCAGCGCGAGAAGAAGGGCGAGTTGTTGCAGAGCAAGAGCAAATATACCGAGGAAATGAAGCAATACGAACGGGAGATCAACAAGCTGGAAGCGGAAATCGAGGAGTTAAATAAGGAGTTCGCTCCACAACAGAAAAAGTTGAAACAGGCGAAAGATGCGTTGGCTAAACAACAAGAAGAGTATAACAAACTGATTCGTCATATGTACCAACGCGGTGAAAACAAATACATGGCCATGTTGTTGTCAGCCAACTCGTTCAACGATTTCCTGCACCGCTTTGAGGTCGTGCGCATCATGGCCAAATCTGATTTTGCCAAAGTGAAAGCCTTTAGAGAAAAGGTAGAATTGGCCAAGAAGGAAAACAAAAAGTATTATGAGCTGGTCTCCAAGATCGATGCGAAGCAGCAAGAATTGAACGCCAAGCATCAGAAGTTAGTTGCGGAAATGAAAAAGATCGATGGCAACCTGGAAGCGATCCAGAACTGGGAAGAAGCCAATGAAGATGAGATCTTGCAGATCAACCTGGAAGATTGGCGGAATGGGAAGTTGCGGTTCCCGTACACCGGTCCGCTCTCCAAACCCACCAATACAAGGAAAACCTCGGGCTTCGGCGGACGGTACCATCCGGTGCTGGGAACATACAAGAAGCACGAAGGGATCGACTTTGCCGGTCCATTGGGCACGCCCGTGAAGGCGGCGGCCGATGGGGTGGTGGTGGCGAGCCGGCCTTCTTCCGGTTATGGCTGGTTGATTACCATTTACCACGGACAGTATAAGGGCCTACCCTTTTTCACCCAATATGCCCACAGTTTTCCGGGACAAGTGAAGGTGGAATTGGGACAAGAAGTGCATCGCGGTGAGCAGATCACCTCGGTTGGGAACAATGGCCGTTCCACCGGACCCCACTTGCATTTTGAGGTGCGTATCGGCAACGGGGAGCGTCCACCCGCATACAATCCGGATAATTATATTAAGTATTAAAAGAGATACATTGAATCGATTCCGTTCTTGGCCGGTCTGCTGCCCCGTTTCTGAAGACAAACGGTTGAAACATCAGGGGAGGACATTAGATGAATACCAAGCGACTAACGGTGTTTCTTTTGGCCGCTTTATTGGTGACAGGCATGCCCCTACAACAAGCGGGGGCAGAGGTGACGCGTGAGGAAGTGCAACAACAACGGGAGAAAAAAGGGCAACTGCTGCAAGACAAGAGCAAGTACACCGATGAAATGCGGCAATACCAGCAAGAGATTGACGAACTGGAAGCGCAAGTCGATCAGTTGGGAAAAAAGTTCGCACCGCAACAAAAAGCTTATAAAAAAGCCAAAGATGACCTCGAACGGCAGCAAAAAGAATATAACAAATTGGTTCGCCACATGTATGAGCGCGGCGAGAACAAGTATATGGCCATGTTGATGTCCGCGAAGTCGTTCAATGATTTCCTGCATCGCTTTGAGTTGGTGCGCATTTTGGTCAAAGCCGATTTCGCGAAAGTGGTGAAATACCAAGATGTCTTGAAAAAAGCGAAAGAGGAAAGTAAAGAATACTTCACCCTGGTGAATCAAATTGAAAAGAAGCAAGAGGAACTAAGTGCCCAGCGCAAAAAACTGGATGAAGCGATGAAAAAGATCGAAGGCAATTTGCAGGCGATCCAAAACTGGGAAGAAGCCAACGAAGACGAAATCCTGGAGATCAACCTGGAAGACTGGCAGAACGGCACATTGCGCTTCCCGTACACGGGTCCCCTCTCCAAGCCGACCAGAGGGCCGAAAACGTCCGACTATGGCATGCGCTTGCATCCGGTTCTCGGCTATTACCGGATGCACGAAGGGACTGACTTTGGCGGCGGGTACGGCAAGCCGGTCTATGCGGCGGCTGACGGGGTGGTTGTGTCCAGTCGCCCCTCCAACGGTTATGGTTGGTTGATTACCATATATCACGGCCAATATCAGGGGAAACCCTTTTTCACCCAATATGCGCACAGTTACCCGAGTCAAGTGAAAGTGGAGCTGGGCCAAGAGGTGCATCGGGGGGAGCAGATCACCTCGATCGGGGACAACGGGCTTGGTTCAGGGGCGCACTTGCACTTTGAGGTGCGCATCGGGTATGGCGAACGTCCACCTGCCAAGAATCCATTGAATTATATCCGTTACTGATGTCCTGGATTGGACGACTAATTTGATAACGTGTATCATAGATTGGAGAGTGTACAAGTTTCTCCTTCGGGCGAGTGGCCAAAAGGTGGTGTATCCGTGGTATTTAAAGGAAGAACCGTAGCGGTTATCGCGATCGTCGCGATTGTATTCAGCAGTCTCGGTACAGCTCTGATAGTGGGTAAGGGAGGCCTTATCGACCAGTGGGAAGCGGGAACGTTACTCTCCGGTGACCCCTCACAAGATGCGTCGTTTGAAGAGCACGCCGATAAGTTGCGTCAAGCGTATGCGGTGATCAAAGGGAGCTATGTTCACGAGGTTAGCGATCAGAAGTTGATCGATGGCGCGATTCAAGGGATGGTCAGCGCGCTGGGCGATCCATATTCGGCTTATATGACGCCCAAGCAGGCCAATCAATTCAAAGAAGATTTACAGTCATCATTCACAGGGATCGGGGCAGAAGTGACCATCAAAAACGGCCGCTTGACCATCATTTCCCCGATCAAAGGATCTCCCGCGGAGAAAGCGGGCGTTCGTCCGGATGATCAAGTGCTGAAGGTAAACGGACAAAGCTTAGAGGGCTTGGATGTGAATACGGCCGTAGGCAAAATCCGTGGTCCCAAAGGAAGCAAAGCCAATTTGGAAATCATCCGTCCAGGTGTGAGGGAACCGCTTCACATCACCATTGTTAGGGACGAAATCTCCTTGCACACGGTGGAAGCGACGATGTTGCCCGACAAGATCGGCCGCATCACCGTGACCCAGTTCTCCGAGAATACGGCGAAGGACTTCGCCGGCGGCTTGAAGAAGCTGGAGGGTGAAGGCATGAAGGGCCTCGTCATCGATGTGCGCGGGAACCCGGGTGGCTTGTTGCCCGTTGTGCTGGAGATGTGCGATCAGTTGGTGCCGGGCAAGAAAGCCGTGATGATCATGGAAGATAAAGAAGGCAACCGCAAGACGTACACCTCCAAGCTGGATCAAGCGAAACCTTATCCTGTGACGGTCTTGATCGATAAAGGGAGTGCGAGCGCTTCCGAAATTCTCGCCGCCGCATTGCGGGAATCGGCGGGTTATCCGTTGGTGGGCGAAACCTCCTTCGGCAAAGGAACCGTGCAGACGACCGAAGAGTTCGATGATGGCAGCAACATCAAGCTGACCATGGCGAAGTGGTTGACGCCAAAAGGGAATTGGGTTCATCAACAAGGCGGCACCAAAGGCATCAAACCGGATGTGAAAGTGCCTCTGCCATCCTATATGCACGCCATTCCGCCACAAGCGGAAAAACCGCTCGTTCGTGACCAAAACTCGACAGAAATCAAACATATGCAAACCATCCTTGATGCGCTGGGCTATAATCCGGGTCGCCAAGATGGATATTTTGATGAACGGACGGAGCAAGCGGTTAAAGCGTTCCAGAAGACCAAAAGTTTGCCGCAAACGGGCCAGCTGGATCAGAAGTCGGCGGAAGTGTTGCAAACCGCTTTTATCGATTTCGTGCGTGATCCGAAGAACGATGTGCAGCTGCAAGTGGCTGTCGAACTGCTCAAGAAAAAAGCGAAATAAAGGATTTACCGCAAAATTGTAGAAGTAACCCCAAATCTTGCTGTTTGGGGTTACTTTTCATTTTGGAGGAATGCGTGTGGAAGTAGGTTGGTTGTCGGTTTGGTTATGGATCAAGGCTTGGGTTTGGTTAGGGATTCATCCGGGGAGTTGGCTGGCTTTGGCCCTTTTGCTGATGCAGGTGATGGGGCTGTCCCGGTATGAACGAAAGTGGTTTGCGACCCGGTTAACGCCCCCCGTCCCTCTGGCGGTGCGAACGTGGATGCTGGGGGGAGTCTTGGGTGTCGGGTTGTCGATTTGCCTGCTGTGGGGAGAGTGGCAGATTCGAACGGCGGATCTGGGGTGGATCTGGGCTTGCACGTGCATCTTGGCGCTTGTTCGGGCAAGGTGGGCGTGCATCGCCTATTCGGCCGGCTTGGTCATCTTGCTCCAGGGTTGCTTGACCTTGGTGCCGATGACGGGCTTTCCGCTATCATTGCAACCATATGTACAAAGCTTGAGCGAGGTGCAAGCGGTCGATTGGCTGTGGATCGTGGCCAACGCGCATCTGGGCGAGTGGCTGTTGATTCGTTTGGACGGAAGCCAAGGGGCCTATCCGGTTCGCGTGAAAGGAGAAACAAGCCAAGTGACCCCGGCGCTTCGGTTTCACAAGGTCTGGCCGTTTCCGTTGGTGCTCGGGTTCATGCCCGTCCCCTTGTGCCTGGGCTTTGGATGCCTCAATTACGCGAAACCGCTGGAACAGGAACAGCGGCTCGCTTCGACCATGACTTTGCTTTATGCATTGGCCTTGGCCGGGTTAACCAGTTTGGCGGAATTCTGGACGGGCGGGATATGGGTGGCGGCGGGGTTTGCCATTGCCGGACATGAGGCGATCGCGGTTTGGAATCACCTGCGCGTGAAAAAGTTAAGCCCTTATTACGTATCGGATGGTCATGGCATTAAAGTGATTGCCGTGATACCCCACAGCCCGGCGGCGAGCATGGGGATCAAGCCAGGCGATGTGATTCACCGCGTCAATGGCAAAAGCGTGCCCACCATGGCCGCGTTGTTGCAAGTGACGGAGAAAGCGGCTTTTTGCAAGGTGGAAGTCTTGGATGAGCATGAGGATCGGCATATCATGCAAAAGGCTCTGTATGAGGATGATCCGCGCCATCTGGGCATTATCGGGGCTTCTTGCTTTGGTACCGCCATCCAGCGGGTTCCGGTGATCCGGTCAGGAGCGACCACGTCGCAATAGCGGTTGTTGATGAGGCCCCTTTGACAGGGGTTCTTTTTTTGCCTTTAAAGGGCAAAGCTGGAGATACACAAAAGTGACAAAAAGCGGAAAAGGAACGGATGTTCTCCGGTTGAAATGGTTTATGTTATAATATCCTTTAAGTGAGAAAAGAGGTGAAAGCGAGGATGGAGAAGAGATTCCAGTTGGTTTCTGAGTTTGAACCGCAAGGAGATCAACCACAAGCGATACAAAAGTTGGTGCAAGGAATTGAACGGGGAGAACGCTACCAAACCTTGTTGGGGGCCACGGGAACGGGCAAGACGTTTACCATCGCGCAAACCATCAATCAGGTGAACAAGCCCACTTTGGTGATCGCGCACAATAAAACATTGGCCGCGCAGTTGTGCGGGGAGTTAAAGGAGTTTTTCCCCAACAATGCCGTCGAATACTTTGTGAGCTATTATGATTACTATCAACCGGAGGCGTACATTCCCGCCACCGACACTTATATTGAAAAAGATGCATCCATCAACGATGAGATTGACAAATTGCGCCATTCTGCCACCAGTGCGTTATTTGAACGGTCTGACGTGATTATCGTGTCGAGTGTTTCCTGCATCTACGGATTGGGTTCGCCGACAGAGTATAAGGAAATGCTGTTATCGCTCAGGGTGGGGATGGAAAAAGAGCGGAACGAAGTGTTGCGGAAGCTGGTTGATATCCAATATGAGCGGAATGACATCAACTTTACGCGCGGAACGTTCCGCGTGCGGGGCGATGTGGTGGAGATCTTCCCTGTCTCTCGCAGTGAACAAGCGGTACGGGTCGAATTTTTTGGGGATGAGATTGAACGGATACGTGAGATTGATGTGTTGACGGGAGAAATATTGGGGGATCGTGAGCATGTGGCCATTTTTCCGGCGTCCCACTATGTGACACGGCAGGCCCAACTGGAGCGGGCTCTCAAATCGATCGGGCAAGAGCTGGAAGAACGGCTGAAGGAGTTGCGGGAGGCGGGCAAACTGCTGGAAGCCCAACGGCTTGAACAGCGGACACGCTACGATATGGAAATGATGCGGGAAGTGGGCTTTTGCTCTGGGATTGAAAACTACTCGCGCCATCTGGTGGGGAAAAATCCGGGGGAAGCCCCTTACACTTTGTTGGATTACTTCCCTGATGATTACTTGATCATCGTGGATGAGTCCCATGTGACCATCCCGCAGATCAATGGGATGTACAACGGGGACCAAGCTCGCAAAAACATGTTGGTGGAGCACGGGTTCCGCTTGCCGTCGGCGAAGGATAACCGTCCGCTCAAATTCAGCGAGTTTGAAGAGAAGATCAACCAGATTGTTTTTGTCTCGGCGACGCCGGGGCCCTATGAGTTGGAGAAGGCTCCGGATGTGGTGGAACAGATCATTCGTCCGACCGGTCTCATCGATCCGGTGATCCACATTCATCCGATCAAGGGACAGATCGACCATTTGATCGGGGAGATCAATCAACGGATCGCCCGTGATGAACGGGTGTTGGTGACCACCTTGACCAAGAAGATGGCGGAGGATTTGACCGATTACCTGAAAGAGATCGGCATCAAAGTGCGTTATCTGCACTCGGATATCAAGACGATTGAACGGATGCAGATTCTGCGTGATTTGCGTTTGGGTGAATTCGATGTCTTGATTGGGATCAACCTGTTAAGAGAAGGATTGGATTTGCCGGAAGTCTCGTTGGTGGCGATTCTTGATGCGGACAAAGAAGGGTTCTTGCGGTCGGAGCGCTCCTTGATCCAGACGATTGGCCGCGCGGCGAGGAATGCCAATGGTCAAGTGATCATGTACGCGGATACGATCACCGACTCGATGCGGCGCGCGATGGAGGAAACCGAGCGTCGGCGTGAGATTCAAATCGCTTATAACCAGAAGCATGGCATCACGCCGCAGACGATCAAGAAGAAAGTGCGCGACGTGATTGAAGCGACGAAAGTGGCGGAAGACAAAGCGGAGTACCAAGTGGAAACACAAACGAAGAAGTTGTCCAAAGGGGAGCGGCTCAAGCTGATCGAACAGATGGAAAAAGAGATGAAGCAAGCGGCCAAAGAACTCAACTTCGAACGTGCAGCCGAATTGCGTGACCTCATCTTGGAACTTAAAGCGGAGGGTTAAGGTATGGCTCAAGAGAATATTGTGATTCGTGGAGCGCGGGTTCACAATCTGAAAAATATCGATGTCACCATCCCGCGGGACAAATTTGTGGTCGTGACGGGACTGAGCGGCTCGGGCAAATCTTCGCTCGCCTTTGATACGATCTATGCCGAAGGGCAGCGGCGTTATGTGGAGTCGCTGTCCGCGTATGCGCGGCAATTTTTGGGACAGATGGACAAACCGGATGTGGATGCCATCGAAGGGTTGTCCCCAGCCATTTCGATTGACCAGAAAACGACGAGCCGCAATCCGCGTTCGACCGTCGGCACGGTGACGGAGATTTATGACTACTTGCGCTTGATGTTTGCCCGGGTTGGTCATGCGCATTGCCCTGAGCACGGCACCCGCATCACCTCGCAAACGGTGCCGCAGATGGTGGACCGCATCATGGCGCTGCCTGAGCGGACGCGGATCCAGATCATGGCGCCGCTGGTGAAAGGACGCAAAGGGGAACATGTCAAGTTGCTTGAAGACATTGCCCGCCAAGGCTACGTGCGGGTGCGGGTGGACGGCGAGATCAGGGATTTGTCCGATGAGATTCAGTTGGAGAAAAACAAAAAGCATACGATTGAAGTGGTCATTGACCGGGTGGTTGTGAAAGAAGGCGTGGAGACAAGATTGTCCGATTCATTGGAAACGGCGCTCTCTTTAAGCGGAGGCGAGGTGCTGATCGATGTGATCGACGGGGAAGAGCTGTTGTTCAGCCAAAACCTCGCTTGCCCTGAGTGCGGTTTCAGCATCGACGAGCTGTCGCCACGGATGTTTTCTTTTAACAGCCCGTTTGGCGCTTGTCCGACTTGTGACGGGTTGGGGAGCCGGATGGAGATTGACCCCGACTTGGTCATTCCCAATCCCAAGCTGTCGCTTGCGGAAGGGGCGATTGAGCCATGGGCCTCCACAACGAGCACTTATTATCCGCAGTTGTTGGAAACGGCTTGCCGGCATTTCGGCATTGATATGAAGAAGCCGTTTGAAGAGTTGGACAAGAAGCAGAAAGAGATTATTCTTTATGGATCGAAGGAGCGCTTCCCTTTCAAATATACGAATGAAAACGGCTTTACCCGGGAGTCGCAAACGCTGTTTGAGGGAATCGTCCATCATCTGAATCGCCGTTACCGGGAAACCGGTTCCGAATTGATGCGCGAACACTTGGAAAGCTACATGAGCAACAAAGCGTGTCCCACATGCAAAGGCGCGCGGCTCAAAAAAGAGATGCTGCATGTGACGGTCGGCGGCAAAAACATTGATTATGTGACCCGGCTGTCGATCAAGGAAGCATATGAGTTCTTTGATGGGTTGCAGTTATCCGAGAAAGAGACGCAGATCGCCCGCCAAGTGCTGAAAGAGATTAAGGAACGGCTGGGCTTCCTTGTCAATGTCGGTCTCGATTACCTGACATTGAGCCGGTCGGCGGGCACCCTTTCCGGTGGGGAAGCGCAACGGATTCGCTTGGCGACCCAAATCGGCTCCAGCTTGATGGGTGTCCTTTATATCTTGGACGAGCCGAGCATTGGCTTGCACCAGCGGGACAATAACCGTCTGATCGCCACCTTGGAGAAGATGCGGGATCTGGGCAATACGCTGATTGTGGTGGAGCATGATGAAGATACGATGCTCGCTTGCGATTATATCATCGATATCGGACCGGGCGCGGGAGCCCATGGGGGGCGTGTGGTGTCGGCGGGAACACCCGCTGAAGTGATGGCAGATGAAAACTCGTTGACGGGGCAGTACCTGAGCGGGCGCAAGTTCATACCTGTACCGGAGGAGCGACGCCAACCGAATGGCAAGTGGATCACCATTAAGGGAGCCAAGGAAAATAACCTGAAAAACATTGATGTGAAAGTGCCGCTCGGGATCTTTACCTGCGTGACGGGGGTATCCGGCTCGGGGAAAAGCACGTTGGTCAATGAGATTTTGCTGAAAGCCGTGGCCCGCGAGGTGAACAAGGCCAAGGCGGTGCCAGGCAAACACCGGAAAATAGAAGGAATCGAGCATGTTGACAAGGTCATCAACATCGACCAGTCCCCGATCGGTCGGACACCGCGCAGCAATCCGGCAACTTATACGGGCGTGTTTGATGATATCCGCGAAGTGTTCGCTTCCACCCAAGAAGCCAAAGTGCGAGGTTATCAGAAGGGGCGCTTTAGCTTCAATGTGAAGGGCGGACGTTGCGAAGCTTGCCGCGGGGATGGCATCATCAAGATTGAAATGCACTTCTTGCCCGATGTGTACGTGCCGTGTGAAGAGTGCAAAGGCAAACGGTATAACCGGGATACCTTGGAGATCAAGTACAAAGGGAAAAACATTTCCGATGTTTTGGAGATGACGGTGGAAGAAGCGGTCGATTTCTTCCAAAACATCCCGCGCATCAAACGCAAAATCCAAACGCTATATGACGTGGGACTCGGTTATATGAAGCTGGGCCAACCCGCGACCACCTTGTCCGGCGGGGAGGCGCAACGGGTGAAGTTGGCGTCGGAGCTGTATAAACGGAGCACGGGACGCACGTTATACATTCTGGATGAACCAACGACCGGGCTTCATATCGATGACATCGCCCGCCTGTTGAAAGTGTTGCAACGTTTGGCGGAAAATGGGGATACGATTGTGGTCATCGAACATAACCTCGATGTGATTAAAACGGCTGATTACCTGATCGACTTGGGTCCCGAAGGCGGCAACGGCGGTGGAACGATTGTGGCGACGGGCACGCCGGAAGAGGTGGCCCAAGTGGCCGGTTCCTACACGGGCCAATTTTTGGCTCCCGTGATGGAACGGGACAGAAAGCGCATGGCCAAGCATTTCGCCGGTCTGGAACAGCAAGCGGAGCCGATGGAAGCGAAGTGACGGGTGAATGGCAAGGATGTTCCATGTGACGATGTTTTATGCCGCTAACGGCGAATGCCGATTTTCCTATATTTTCCATGATGGACCAGATGGAAAAAAGGCAAGCTAACATATAGCAAGACGTCTTTCATAACCTACAGAAAAGGGAGTGAAGGGCATGGCCAGAAGAAACAACAAACTTGTGGTTCCCGGAGCGCGAGCTCCGTTGAATCAGATGAAGCGAGAGATTGCCAACGAGTTTGGTGTGGAACTGGGTGCGGATGCAAGCGCCCGCGCGAACGGTTCTGTAGGCGGTGAAATGACCAAACGTCTTGTCTCGATGGCTTCGCAGATGATGAAGCGAAAAAAAGTGGGGGAATGATCCCCCGCTTTTTTTGTTGAGACCGATAGATGGAATGCAGAGCTTGTTGGCAATCCCATGATTCATTCAAAGGAACGCTGATCATAGGGAAATAATAATAAAGGCTGGAATAATCATCAATCCAGCTTCCTTTTTGTAGTATAAGATTAACCGTTGTCGTTGGCCCAATCTAATAAAGCGTTCTTATGGCTTGTGGTGAGTTCAGGGGACCAAACGGTTGTGCTGTTTAATCCTACAGCAGCTAATACACCGTTTTTACTGTTGAAAACGGACCCTCCACTCATGCCCCCTGTGACATAACAATTATGAGTGATTACATCATTCGAGGTATCGAGGTCCGTACCTAGACTGCTGTACATCCAATAATAACCCTTATCACCTGGATAACCAGTTGAATTCAAACCTTCTCCCTCATCATGATCAGTGTCGCGAATGTTAAACCAGTTGTTATAGCTTTCATGTAAGTTAATGACAGCGATATCATATTGAACATCGTTATAATTCGTATGATCTGGATCAGGTGGGGATGCATTGACCCAACCGCTCCAAATGGTAAAATCAGTAGAAAAGGAATACCCATAGGGATAAGTGTTTTCTCCGTTTCTGGCGGGGTTGACAAAAGCCCCTGTTTTCCATGTGTTGGTATACGTGTCATAAACACAATGGGCAGCAGTTACAACTGTATTTTTGTCAATGAACCATCCCGAGCAAACATACCAACCGCCATCACCTTGGACTTCAAGTTGAGCGATTGCGTTATAAGGATAATTCGTTGTGGGACTGATTAATCTTCGATTATCGGTTGCCAAAGTTGAAACGTCGTTTGATTGAGTTATTTCGTCGCTTGAACTTTCTTGCATTGTACCCATTTGTTTTTTTGTGTTTCCAATAGTACCAGAAGAACTTATGGTGGTATAAGGGCTTTGCTCTTGTAGTATGTTGAGTTGTTCTTTTGTTAAGTTTTTAGTGGGTTTATTTGTTTTCTTGGTTTTAACAAGTTTAGGGTTAAAACAATAATAGGAATCGACTTTCTTATCATTTTTCGAACCTCCATTCTTTTCATTCAATTATAATATTATAATATTATAATATTGTTTCATTTATTTTCAATATTGATTTATCATTTTGATAAATAAACTGAAGTTGAGGTGGTTAGATTGCGTTTTTTATTAATCATGATATTAAATTCATTGATTCTCGCAGGTTGTTCATTAGGGGAGACAAAATCAAAACAACCGCAACCGATACAGGTTTCCAAAGTGACAGTTCAAGTGACGAATGAAAACCAAGAAGTGCTTCCTGATCACGCTGTGGAGATTATTCCTGTAGGTGAAACGGAAAAAGATAATCAAAGTGTCATACCGCAAGCATTATTGACCGATGCGAAAGGGAAAGTTGAGAAACAAGTGGTCGTGGGGAAAAAATATAAGATAAGGGTTTTAACTGTTATAAAGCAAATCAAGGTGCCAGATAAGAGCTTTTCAGTGAAGATAGTAATTAAAGATGGTAAAAAGTCTTGAAAAGAACAAACAACCGACACCGATTTATGATGGGTGTCCTTGTTTGTTGGTGATCTACTCGCCACTAAAGTGGCTGAGCTTCTTCGCTTCATCTGGCGGAATAACCTGCATCCATCCACGAAGGTTCTCACTTCATAAAATAGCATCTTTCTTGTGGGACATGTCTCTCAGTTTCATCATCAATTGGATGTTTGGCAGAGTACAAGCTCTAGAGTCATTTTGAAGGGGAATAATATCCCCCGCATTTTTTCATGTGTCGTTGAAACAATATTTACAAAACTATTTATATTATATAAAATATTGAATTGCTGACTTTTTGAGTTGGGAGGGATGGTGTGGTTTACTGGGAACTGATCAAAAAAGGTTTTCGGCGTGAATGGCAGTATCGGTTGTCACATGTGATCAACAACGTGGCCAGTTGCTTGTTTGGGTTTGTCTTTATGGCGATTTGGATCGGGGTGCTCTCCGGCAAAGAACATGCGAGCGCATACTCCATTCAGGAAATGATCCACTACATGGGTTTTACGCAGTGCATCTTATGGGTGACGGCCTTTCTGACACCGGGATTGGACATTCAAACCAGCGTGCGAACAGGGGTGATCAGCCTCGAGATGGTTCGGCCCGCTTCTTTTTATTTGGCTTACCTCAGCCAAGAGACGGGCAAGATCGCATACAGCACCCTCTTTCGCACGGGCATGTTGGCCTTGGCTTTTTATCTGTTTGCCGGGTTTTACGTGCCCAAACATGTTGGGCATTTGCTTGTGGCCCTGGTATCGCTGGGACTGGCCGTTTGGATTGCGTTGAATTGCAGTTACTTGATTGGCATCAGCGCCTGCTGGACGTATGAGGTCCGTTGGGCTCACTTGACTTACACCACTTTGCTGTTTGGGTTGGGCGGACAATTGGTGCCCGTGGAATATATGCCGGGTTTTTTGGCGGACCTGACTCCGTATCTTCCTTTTGCCAGCATCATCTATTATCCGACGGTTCTCTATCTGGAGAAAGTGACAACGGGATGGGAGGAAATCTTCCTGCTGCAAAGTGCATGGGGCTTGGTGTTGTCACTCATCAATCGGTGGTTGACGGAACGGGCCAGGCGCAAATTGGAGATTCAAGGAGGGTAAGGGATGCTGAAGCTGTATGGTGTGTTGGTCCGGGCGAGCTTGCGCGCAAGCATGCAGTACAAAACGGACTTTTTGTTGTCCGCGCTGTCCCATGGCATCATCATGGTCACCGATTTTGTTTTGTTGGCGGCGATTTTGTTGAAGTTTGACGATATCGTCGGCTGGTCGTTGGCCGAAGTGGGGCTTTTGTATGGCATCTCCACGATAACGATGTCGCTGTACCGCCTGTTGGCCCCCGAGTTGCACGAGTTTGAAAAATACATGATCCAAGGGGAATTTGACCAATTGTTGATTCGTCCCGTGTCACCGCTTTTCTTGCTGTTGGCGCGGAAACTGGATTTGGGGCGCATCGGCGGGGTGGTGCAAGGCGTCTTGGTATTGGGATACTCCTTTACACACCTGGGGACGAGCCTCAAGGTGGTTTGGGAGTTGCTCCTCTATCTCCCCATCACCCTCCTCAGCGGACTCCTCATCTCTTTTGCCTTGAGCATTGTGACGGCAACCGTGGGCTTCTGGACGGAACGCATTCGCGATTTTCAGTCGTTTACCCTGTACGCCCCGTACAATGCCGCCAACTTCCCGCTATCCATCTACCCGGACTGGCTCAAAGGCTTGTTCCTGTCGATCTTGCCGGTGGGATTCATGAACTATTTGCCGATCGCGACGCTGCTTGGCAAAGGGGGACATCCGCTCACCCTGTTCATTTCCCCGTTCTTTGCCTGCGTCTTTTTGGCGGGGGCGCTCGGATTCTGGCGATTTGGATTAAGGCATTATCATGGCACGGGGAGTTGAAGAACGCGATGATACAAGTACATGAGTTAACCAAAGAATTTGCGACGGCGACGACGGGAGCGGGCGTGATGGGAGCGTTTCGGTCCCTTTTTTCACGGGAAGCGGTGCGGAAAGTGGCGGTGGACCATATCTCGTTTGCCATTGAGACGGGGGAGTGTGTGGGGTATCTGGGTCCGAATGGAGCGGGCAAATCCACCACGATCAAAATGTTGGCGGGCATTTTGCATCCCACCAGCGGGGACATATCCGTGCTTGGCTACCACCCGGGACGGGAACGGAAACAACTGGCTTACCAGATGGGGGTGGTGTTCGGACAGCGCACGCAATTATGGTGGGACTTGCCACTTCGGGACTCTTATGAGATTTTGCGGCATATGTATCATTTGGATGAGCGGAGGTATCGGCAATTTTTGGAGAAGGTTGACCATTTGCTGGAGATCGGCCAGTTTCTCGACACACCGGTCCGCAAACTTTCACTGGGACAACGGATGCGGGCCGACCTGGCCGCCGCGCTCATTCATGATCCGCCGCTCCTCTTTCTCGATGAACCGACGATTGGCCTTGATGTCGTGGCCAAAGAGCGTATTCGCCGGTTTTTGAAAGAGTTGTCCCAGGAACAGGGGAAAACGATCCTATTGACGACGCATGATATGGATGACATCGCATATCTATGTCATCGAGTTCTGGTGATCAATCATGGTAAACTGGTGTTGGACGGGTCAATGGAAACATTGCGGTCGCGGATCGGATTGCCCAGTGTGATACGCATTCTTTTTCAGGGGATTCCCAACGTCCAGCCGCTTGCCGAAGCGGAAAAAGTGGAAACCGATGGAGCGAAGGTGACCATTTATTACGACCGGCAGAAGGTGTCACCTCCCACGATCTTGAACCGAGTGTCCGCATGGGGGGATTGGATCGATGTGGAGATGGCCGAACCGGAAATTGAAGAGATGATCAAACGGATTTACCGTTAAGGGAGGCGTGATGATGGAAAGCATTCGCCTGGAGATGGCGGGCACGGTGGAACAAGCGATTCGCTTGGTGGAACGCCATTTGCCGGAAGAGAAGTGCATCTTGTTGTGGAAGTATGATGTGGCGACCAAACTGCTTGAGCAAGGGATTCATTTGGAACAAGAAACGGTGATTTTGGAGGTTTCCCAGCCAGACTTGACCAAAAAATTATTATCCCTTTATCCCCATGCCGCTTACTTGCTGCCGCTGAAATTAACCGTTACACGCCACCCGGCAAAGGAATTGGTCGAAGTGAAGCTGGTCAGGGCCAGCATGCTGGCTTCCTTGGAGGGCGATGATGCGGCGCGGCAACTGGTGGAAGAGATGGAGGATAAACTGGTCCGCGTCATGAAGCGCTGCGAGGAACAGTGGCAGGCGTCGGCTTAAGGAGAAGCGAGAAAAAACTCGCTTCTTTTTTTGTCGCTAAATCTTAAGAAAGGATCGATTGACAGTGCATAGAATTAAACCATACAATGCTAGTATCAAAATAGGAATGATTCTTATTTGATTGCATAGAGTAGGACAAAAAGTGATCGAAGCGAAAGCTTGGAATAACATTTTTTAGGAGGATGATGATGGGCCGGATTCTCAAAAACTATGTTCCTGAATTGACAGGGATTCTTGTCTTGGGGCTCATTTTTTATTTTGTGACCTCAGGGGTTCCCCTGCTTGCTCCCTTAACGGATATCACGCGCGGTTGGAGCGACAACCTATCGAGTGACTTACATAACTTCACCACGATTTTCCTCAGCCTGTTTATCGAAGGATTGCCGTTTATCCTGTTTGGCACCTTGTTGTCCAGCTTCGTGCATGTCTATGTGAAGGAAGATACCTTGTGGCGCTTTTTGCCCAAGCATCCGGTGCTGGCGATCCCGCTGGCGGCTTGTTTCGGTTTGATCCTGCCCATTTGCGAATGCGGGATTGTGCCTGTGGCCCGGCGGTTGGTGCAAAAAGGGCTGCCCAGCTACATCGCTTTCACCTTCTTGCTGGCCGTGCCGATTGTGAATCCGATCACCATCGCTTCCACTTATATGGCGTTTGGCGATTCGTGGGAGATGGTCTGGATGCGCACCGGCGTTGGGGCGGGAATTGCCATGGTCATGGGGATCCTGTTTTACCTGTTTTTCAGGGACAAGCCGGTGTTAAAAGAGGAAACGGAGGCGAAGCGGGAGACCGCTTGTTGTGATGGTTCCCATGATCACGATCATGACCATGGGCATGAACACGGAGGGACTTGCACCCACCACTCGCATGGGGAAGAGAGCCGAATGATGCATGCCTTGTCCCACTCCGTGTTCGAGTTCATCGATATGGGCAAATACTTCTGTCTGGGTGCGTTTATCTCGGCGGGATTCCAAACCTTTGTCGGTGTGGCCGCGATCAAGCAATTTGCCCAATATGAAGGGATTGCTTTAATCCTGATGATGGCGTTGGCGTTTTGCCTGTCGATCTGTTCATCGGCCGACGCGTTTTTGGCCGCCTCCTTTCGTTCGGTGCTGGGACAAGGAACGCTTTTGGGCTTCCTCGTATATGGGCCGATGGTGGATATGAAGAATGTGTTGATGATGGCGGGTGGTTTCAAGCGCTCGGTGGTTCTCTTTTTCGTCGGTGGAACCACATTGGTCACGCTCTTGACGATATGGATTTTCTTTTAGCTGAATGGGGGTACGACTGTGAAAGCATGGTTGCGTGTGGGCATTTGTTTGGGATTGGCGATTCTGTTGGTGCAACTGATTTTGACGGGCGAATTGCCGTTGTTTGTCAATCCCCGCTTTACCTGGTTGATCATCGTCAGTGTCCTGATCTTGGTGTTGCTGGGATTGGTGCAATTGTGGAACATGAAAGGGCAGGAGATGCATCGGATCGGGGCTTGGGGCTACTTCATGTTGTTTGTGCCGATTGCGTTGTATTTGCTGATCCCCCCAAAAGCGCTGGATGCGTCGATTGCGGCCAAAAAAGGGGTGACTTACCTGTCGGCCAAGAGCGTCAACCAGCAACAACAAGCGAAAGCGTTACAGCCATCCAAGTCCAAGCCGGATGCCAACCCGACGGCGGATCTCACTGTGCCGGAAGACCCGTACAAAAAGTTTATTCCACAACTTCAACAAGAGTCCGTCATTGCCCTGACTCAGGAAAAATATGCGGATTACTACAATACGCTCAATTTTTATCCCCAAGAGTTCAAAGGGAAAAAGATCAAGGTGAAGGGTTTCATCTACCGCGATGAGACGATGAAGAAAGACCAACTTGTGGTGGGACGGTTCTCCGTTACCTGTTGCACGGCGGATGCGATTGTGGTTGGCTTTTTGACGGAGGGGAAAGAGACCGCTTCACTCAAGGTGAACGACTGGGTGGAAGTGACCGGGACGCTGGATGTGGGGAGGTATGACGGCGTTGATATGCCGGTGATCAAGCTGGAGTCGGTGGAGAAAGTCACACCATTGAAAGATCCGTATGTCTACTTTGTGTATTAATGAAATCAAGGGCGATTCCTTCATGCGGAGGAATCGCCCTTTCACTTGACCTTATTCTTTCGTCACAACGGCATGTCCGCCAAATTCGTTGCGCAGGGCGGCAACCACTTTGCCATGGAACGTGTCATCTTCCAGCGATCGATAGCGCATGAAGAGGGACATGGCGATCACCGGGGCGGACGCTTTCAACTCCAACGCGGTTTCCACCGTCCATTGCCCTTCGCCGGATGCGTGCATCACGCCGCGGATCTCTTCCAGTTGGGGGTCTTTGGAGAACGCGTTTTGCGTCAGGTCCATCAGCCAACCGCGAATGACCGAACCATGGGCCCACACGCGGGCGACGTCTTCGTAGTCATAGTCGAACTGGCTTTTGTCCAACACTTCGAAACCTTCGCCAATGGCTTGCATCATGCCGTACTCGATGCCGTTATGCACCATCTTGAGGAAATGGCCGCTCCCGCCCTCCCCGGTATAGAGATAGCCGTTTTCGACAGCGAGGTCACGGAAAATCGGCTCAATGATTTGGAAGGCTTCTTTGTTGCCGCCAATCATAAAACATCCGCCTTGACGCGCTCCGGCCATCCCTCCGGACGTGCCCACATCCATGAAGTGAATGCCGCGCTCCGCCAACGCTTGGCCGCGTCGCAAGGAATCTTTGTAATGGGAGTTGCCCCCGTCGATCACGATATCCCCCGCAGCCAAGTGCGGAACAAATTCATGGATGACATGGTCGACCGGCTCCCCCGCTGGCACCATCATCCAGATGATGCGCGGGCCCGTGAGTTGGCTGACGACATCCGTCAACGAGGAAGCCGCCACGGCTCCTTTGGTCGCCAGCTCTTGCGCCGGTTCGGGGTTCACATCATAGGCGACCACCTCATGCCCGTGGTCCAACAGATTGAGGGCCAAATTCATGCCCATTTTGCCGAGTCCAATCATGCCAAGTCTCATCTCATACACTCCCAACAGTTAATCAAACGATCAACGATAATCGTCATTCCAAATTCAACAGTATACTACAAAGAGAAAAAAAGTTCATATGGGATTCGCATACCCAAGCAGAAACAGGTTTGAGAAGTTGCCTGCGTGGTAGCTAATAAAAAGGGTGTGCAAATGGAGCGCAGAACATGTAATTATTGGGGCTATGGATTGAAAAAAGAGACAGGGGGAAGGCACATATGGGTTTATTGGTACGGTTTCTGGCCAGTGCGATTGCGGTTGTCATCGCGGCCAATTGGATTCCGGGAATAGAAGTGAGCAGTTGGGGAACCGCATTTATGGCGGCTTTGGTATTGGGACTGATCAACTTGATTGTGCGTCCATTGGTGATGCTGTTGACGTTGCCCATCAACTTGTTAACACTGGGCTTGTTCTCATTGGTGATTAACGCGATCCTGTTCTGGTTAACCGGCGCGTTGGTGGATGGATTTAATGTGGATGGCTTTGTGCCGGCCTTTTTGGGGGCCTTGCTCGTGGCGGTGGTTACTTGGATCGCGGACAAATTTGTGGATTAGGTATGCATGGGAACAAAAAGAAGCACTTCCCGCCCTCTCGCGGAAGTGCTTCTTTTTTACTTGAGACTCCACACGGCTGAAGCCGTGGGATTCTTGGGTAGTTAGCGCACTCAATCCATTTCTGCTTCATGCAACTCCCAAGTTCAGGGCTGTCCCATCAGCCCGTCCCATGCAGTTCTACAACTCATGTTGCATATACCCACATGGGCGGAACGCCTATTACCAGCGTTCTAGTTCCGTTTTACTCACTCTCATGATTTTACCCAGTGGGAGAGATTGGTTCGCCACTGGAACACCATATCATGACGTACAGAGGAACAAAACCCACTACCAGTGGGATGAGCATCGCTCATGCGTTGGATTATACTGAAAATTGTTGCTGTTAACAATCCCATAAAGGGATTACCGAGCAACGCCGACTTTCATCCCATCCTTGAAAGAGTTGGGCTTTCAGTCGGCAACTTCTGTAAACGGCTGGTTCTTTGGATCCTTCTTGATGTCGATCAATTCAGCGCGGATGATATAACGGTCGGGGGCATCCCCAATATAATCAAAGGGATAGCAAGTGGTCAAGGTCAACACGGGGCGGGGGATGGGCACGATGACGGTCCGGTCGGAAGCTTTGGTGATCCAATATTTGCGGAATTGGTAAGTGAAGATGTTGCCATTGTACCGAACTAAAAGCTTATCCCCCGCTTTGAGGTCACCCAATCCGCGAAAGACGGTGTCGCGGTGCCCGGACAAGACCACATGCCCGGTTTCGCCAGGATTGACGGTGCCATATCCTTCATAGAGGCCCACCCCTTTTTTGAGGGATTCCTCATCCGTTCCTTGCACGATCGGCAAGATGGCTCCCATTTTGGGAATGACCAGTTCCCCCACTTTGGTGCCGTTGGGAACTTGGGCGCTCGTATCCTTCTGTCCGCGCAACAGGGCGGGTTGCTTGCTGGTGTCGTTCCAGTCGTCCGAAAAGGACATGGCCAACTTGGGATCGACCACCGCGATGCTGATTTCGTTCCACCAATTGAATGCGTTGTATCCTAATATGAGTGCCCCGGCGATCATAAAGAGCCAAGCTACTTTTCTGGCCACGCGCATCACTCCTTCGTGCCGTGCATACCCGATTATTTTTATATTTCCGTTTCGGTCAACCTAAATCCTTCACTATATTCATTCGCATATAGAAGAGATTTTGTGTCCATGGCTTGTCATGTTTGATCAGGGTTTCATTTTTTTCTTATCATCCGTGAACCGATTTCCGTCCAATTTGATCTAATCATTAGTAATGGATTCAAACAAGTTAATCTTTTAAACCATTTATTGGAATAGGGCGAGGAGGTATGACGGTGGATATCGCAAAAGAAGCCCGCTTGGCGCAGCAAGGCGATCGAGAGGCGTTTGTCCGCTTGATTCGCCAGTTTGAGCGCAGCTTTTACCGCGTGGCCAAGGCGATCGTGAAGAAAGATGAAGACTGCGCAGATGTGATCCAAGAAACGATATTGCGGGCTTACCAATCGATCGAGAAAGTAAAAGAGCCTCAGTATATAAAGACGTGGATGATTCGCATCCTGATCCATGAATGCCAGCGGATGTTGCGCAACCGGAAAAAGGTTTTTCCCCTGGTGTCGCGTCAAGCATCGACATTGAGCCAAGAGCCCAATTGGGAGGCGTTGACGCTGCGGGAAGCGGTGGACAAGTTGGAGGAACCGTACCGGTTAGTGGTCATGTTACATTACTTTGAAGAATTGACGGTGAAGGAAATCGCGGAAGTGATGGAGATACCGGAAGGGACAGTGAAGTCCCGCCTCTATCGGGCCAGGCAGGATCTCCAAGCGGCTCTTTATCCACAGGAAGGGGCGATCAATGGTGAATAAGCTGGATCAAGTGATGGGTGAGTTGGTGCGACAGGAGCGACAAGGTGCCATTCCAGACGCGGTGCAAAAGCGAATCGATGAGACCCTCGCCGCTTTGCCGGAAAAGCGAGTGCTGAAGCGGAAACGCTGGGCTCTCCACGGCACGGTCGCGGCTACTGTACTGATGGGGCTTGCGATCGGCTCTGGTTTTGTTTCGCCGACGATGGCGGAGGCGTTAAGCAAACTTCCTTTGATTGGTTCGGTGTTTGAGGACTTTGGGGATACAGGGTTAAAGCAATCATCGCAACAAGGGCTGACGGCGACGGTCGGCAAAAAGGTTCAAGTGGGGAAAGATTCGGTGGAAGTGAAGGAAATTTTGTATGATGGAGAACGGCTAACGGTCGGATTCGTGTGGAAGGCACACCAAAAGATAAAAGAGCTCCCTGACTTTGGCTATAAAGTGAACGGCAGAGAATATGGGGGCGGGTTTGCGTTAAAGGGTGGAATGAAAGATGACCATACGTTCAATGGGATATTGGACATTGACGTGCATCAGACCTTGAGTGATTCGTTTACCCTCAATTTCCTCGTTCACGATAAACCCCAAGTTGGTAAACGGCAAAAAGTCTTGGCCCAATTGGACATCCCCGTGAAAAAGGCGAACAGCAAAGTTGATAAACACTCCCTAAATCATATCGAGAAATTGGGTGATACCACTCTGAAGGTGAAAGAGATCAGCTTGGGGCCAAGCTCCACCGAGCTGGTGGTGGAACGGACGCATAAACATCTGCCCGATGATTTTCTCGAACAACCACGAGTTGATTATACATTGATTGATTCTCGCGGCATCGTGTTGCAGCGCCTTGATCGAAGGGGATCCGGGAATAGGGGGGTGTTATTTGATCGATGGACGTTTGCCCCGGTGAAGCAGAATCCTACTCACTTTGAAATCGTCTATAAAGAAATGAAGCCTGACTTGTATGGCAAGCCTTCACCTCTCGGCGAATTCAAAGTGACGCATCTCCCCACCCCCGATCAGCCGATCCGTGTCCCACTGGGGGAAGCGGGAACAATCATGGTAAACCAAATCGAGTTTTTGCCAGATAAAACAAAAGTGCATTACCAAGTGAAAATGAATAAACCTTGGCACAATCCCTTTGACTATATGCATGTGCTTGAACTGAAAGATAAAAACGGAAGAAAATATCATGACAAAAACTTCCCGCGAGTGGAAGATGCGGATACTTATTTATTTTTGATGGAACTGAAGCCGATGAAAAAAGAGCAGATCCAATCCTTTGTGGCACCTCAAGTCACCTTTGATCCACAAATCAAAACGCTCAAATTCAAAGTGGAGCTGTCGGGGAAAAAATAAAGGGCCCAGCCTTCATTCCTCATAGCGACCATCTCACGCCATGAAATAAAAGACCCCTTCATTTGAGGGATTCAGGAACGGAGTTTGGCAACGGAGCTACTTCCCGATAAGGCGACCAAGGAACGCAGACTCAAAAATCGACTCCGGGTCCACTTTGTCAGCAAGCTCGACCCCTCCATTTTAGGGGTTTTTGCCTTTTACATCAACATAAAAAGCGCTATGCTAAAGGTATAGGGCACAAGGACGGACAATGAGGTGACGCAGATGAATCCATGGAACCGGGAACAGGAACGAGTCAAACAGGTCGAGCGAATCATTGGAGCCAAAGCTAAACGAGTGGAGCCGTCACAACGGGAACCGGATGGGCCGGTCTTTCAGCTCCCTTCAGGCAAGAAAATCACTTTCGACGTGGTATTGTCTGAGCGGGAGCATGCATTGGTGCAATGTTTGCTGAGGGGGGAAGCGGCGCATGCGGTGAAGCGGGGCAAAACGCTACAGGATTGGATCAAAGCGGTGCTGGAAGGAGAGAATCCGCTTCCGCTGTCGGAGCATTTCAGCCATCTCCATCCCAGTGACCGGATTCCTGCGTTATTGCTGTTTGAGCAAGGGTCGTCTTTTTTTGTGAAAGAGGATTTGTCTGCGTTATTCGACACTTATTTTTCAGAGCAGAAACCTTGGCTGATCGAGCTGAACGAGCGGGAATGGCTGGTGTTTGCCCCGCTTCGGGAGTGGATTGGCGCAGATGTGTTCACCTTTGAAGCGGAAGAGCTGTTGCTGCAAGCCGCCAATGGGTTGCAAGGGGCCTTGGCGGATGAATTTGGGCTGAAGACGAACATGGTCTTGACGACACCGATCTCTTCATGGGAACAGCTCCCCGGCATGTGGAAACGGCTGGTGCAAGTGCGGGAAGTGGTTTGTTCCTTCCGCACGGAACAAGCCATTTGGGTTACGTGGAAACCGCGGCTGGAACGGTTGTTGATGCAGCTGGACAGAAAGGCCATCACGGCGTTTTTGGAGGAGATACCGGGTTTGACCATATTGAAAGAGGCGGAGATGCAAAAGACGATTGACATGTTTTTGCGGTTGGACCTCAATGTCAGTGAAACGGCACGCCATCTGTTTTTGCATCGGAATACGCTTCTCTATCGGTTTGACCGGGTGAAGCAAGAGACGGGACTGGATGTGCGCCGCTTTGCCGATGCCATGCTGATCAAAGTGATCTTGCTGATGTTGAAGCACCATGAGACAAGAAGATGAAATCGCACAGAGCTTTTTGTAGGATTTGTACAGTGCTCATACCAACAAACTGTACTAGAATAATCCTATCAGTCAGAAAACGCTTTCAGGGGGAATGCAACGATGGCTCAAGTGCGTTTAAACCATATCGTGAAAAAATACGGGGACAATTTAGTAGTGAAAGACTTTCATCTTGATATTCAAGATAAAGAGTTCTTGGTATTAGTTGGTCCATCCGGTTGCGGAAAATCAACCACCCTGCGCATGATTGCCGGATTGGAGGAAATCTCTGAAGGTGAATTGTATATTGGCGATCGACTGGTGAACGATGTTCCGCCAAAAGATCGCGACATTGCGATGGTATTCCAAAGCTACGCGCTTTATCCACATATGTCCGTTTATGAGAACATGGCGTTCGGTTTGAAACTGCGCAAGTTCAAAAAAGACGAGATCGAGAAACGCGTGCGTGAAGCGGCGAAGATCCTCGATATCGAGCACCTTCTGGATCGCAAACCCAAACAGCTCTCCGGCGGTCAGCGCCAACGCGTCGCACTCGGACGCGCCATCGTTCGCGAACCGCAAGTATTCTTGATGGACGAGCCGCTGTCCAACTTGGATGCCAAATTGCGTGTGCAGATGCGCACCGAGATCAGCAAACTGCACCAACGCTTGGAAACCACTGTCATCTACGTAACCCATGACCAAACCGAAGCGATGACCATGGGTGACCGCATCGTCGTGATGAAAGATGGCGTGATCCAACAAGTGGATACGCCAACCGAGATTTACAATAACCCCGCGAACTTGTTTGTGGCGGGCTTCATCGGATCCCCGGCGATGAACTTCATCGATGGTTCGTTGGTGGAAGAAGGTGGCGAAGTCTACTTCCAAACCCAAGGCGCCAAAGTGAAAATCCCCGCGGGCCGTGTGCATGGATTGCGTGAGCAAGGCTATGTGGGCAAAGAAGTGATCTTCGGGATCCGCCCAGAAGCCGTGCATGATGAGCCAGTCTTCATTGAAGCTTCCCCGGAAAGCAGCTTTACCGCCAAAGTGGAAGTGGCGGAAAACATGGGTTCGGAAATGTACCTCTATGTGAGCGGTTTTGGTGACAAATGGCTGACCGCCCGCGTCAACGCCCGCACCCACTACGGTCCGGGAGCGCAAGTTTCCCTGGCGCTTGACATGAACAAAGCGCATATCTTTGACAAAGAAACGGAAAAAACGGTACTGTAATAATAAGCCGATGAGGAGGGCGACTGGGTGCACCAGTCGCTTTCCGCGTATGTAGATTAGGAGAGTACAAGATGAGCAAAGTGACGATTAAAAGCATCGTTCAACAATTTGATTTGGAAGTGATCTGCGGTTGGGAACAGTTGGACACGCGCCATGTCACCGTTGCCGATTTGTACCGCCCCGGTTTGGAATTGGCGGGCTTTTTCACCTTCCATCCGGTTGAACGGTTGCAGTTATTGGGGAAAACGGAACTGTCCTTTATTGAAGGGTTGACGGAAGCGGAGCGGCAAGAACGGTTTGGCCGCTTATGCCATCCGGAGATCCCTTGCTTTATCGTGACCCGGAACTACGATGTGCCGCCTGAACTGGTTCATGCCGCGAAAGAGAAAAAAGTGCCCATCTTGCGGACCGAGATGGGGACGACTCGCTTTGCCAGCAAATTGACCAACTATCTGGAAAAGTTGCTGGCGCCCACCACCACGATGCATGGCGTATTGGTTGACATCTACGGCATCGGGGTGCTCATTACCGGTTCCAGCGGCATCGGAAAAAGCGAAACCGCCTTGGAACTGGTGAAGCGGGGGCATCGGTTGGTGGCCGATGATGCGGTCGAGATCACCCAGACGGAAGAAGGCAGCTTGGTTGGGCACGCACCCGATTTGATCCGTTACCTTTTGGAAATCCGCGGATTGGGCATCATTAACGTCATGACTTTATTCGGTGCGGGTGCGGTTAGGGATAAAAAGCGGATTTCCTTATCGATTCACCTGGAAGCTTGGCAAGAAAAACGCCAATATGACCGGTTGGGACTGGATGAAGAGAAAATTCGCATCATTGACACCGAGCTTCCCAGACTGATTGTCCCCGTGCGCCCGGGGCGAAACTTGGCGGTCATCATTGAAGTGGCGGCGATGAATTTCCGCTTGAAACGGTTGGGATACCACGCAGCGCAACAATTTGTGCAAAAGTTGGGCGAAGTGATCGATGAAGGGGACGATTATTGATTAAGGCCGGCAAGCAGGGCTCTTTCCATGGGGAAAGAGCCCTGTTTGGTTTCCTTCTTTGCGAGCGCATGCTTGACTTCCGCCATGGGGGAAACGTTCCTGAATCTGACACTCCGCGTTTAGCGAGGTTTTACGGTTCGGATTCCTTCGGGAACGGGAAGAGTGGACGACCTTGGCGACAGACTTTGGGTTTGGGCCAGTGCGGAAAAAAAACAAACTGGACTGGTGTGTCCAACAGGCATCCGGGTGTGAAACAAGTCCCTTTTCCATCCACCACGACCACGCTTGCTTTTTTCCTGCATTCCAGACAATCGTAGTGTTTGTTTGTGCTTTTATCAGAAAAATATGTGGGATGCAAAATGAATACCTCCGGCAATTGTGTATCCTATTTTAATAAATCAGACATTTCGTGTCCATAGACGAGTTAGAAAAAATGGTGAAAAAGGGAAATTGTGGGATCGGGCCGGGAAATTGCCCGATTCTGTTTTTCACCTTTTCCTATTCAAATTTTTTACGATAAAATACAAGAGATAACAAGTGCAGAAGAAAGAAAGGAGCGTGTAAACCATGTGGCAAGCAGTGATTGATCCGATTGCTTTTACGCTAGGTCCGCTCAATGTGCATTGGTATGGCGTGATTATGGGCACAGCCGCATTTTTGGGATTGATCTTGGCTGTTCGGGAAGGCGAAAGGCGTGGCTTGGATAGTGAAACGATTCTTGACATGATGCTTTGGATTCTTCCTTCCGCCATTATCGGGGCACGTCTATATTACGTTTTATTTGAATGGGAATACTACGCTATGCACCCCGAGGATATCGTGGCCGTATGGAAAGGCGGACTGGCGATTCACGGGGGCTTGATCGTAGCCTTTCTCGTTGGATACATATTTGTGAAGAAAAGAAACATCCCTTTTCTGCAAATCGCCGATATTTTGATACCCAGTGTGATTTTGGGGCAAGCGATTGGACGGTGGGGGAACTTCATCAACCAGGAGGCCCATGGCGGTGAAGTGAGCCGCAGTTTCTTGGAGGGACTTCATCTGCCCAACTGGATCATTGACCAGATGAATATTCAGGGAGTCTATTACCATCCGACTTTCCTCTATGAATCCCTGTGGAACCTGGTCGGGTTTGGCTTGCTTTTGTTCATCCGAAGCCGAAACCCCCGCCGCGGTGAAGTGTTGTTCAGTTATATGATCTGGTATTCGCTCGGTCGGTTCTTCATCGAAGGCTTGCGGACAGACAGCTTAACGTTTACGGGGCCGGACTGGCTGGCACAGGTGATGGAAGGATTATGGTCACCGATGTTGTTCTTGTTTGACCCGGGTCTGATGGATGAAGGAAATGTGCGTATTGCCCAGCTGATGAGCTTAATTCTGGCCTTGATCGGCGTCTTTTTCATCATATGGCGTCGGGCGACGGGCAAAGCGACGGTTTCCTACCGGGGTGAAGTCGTAACCGAGGCAACGGAAATTCCCCAGCAGGCGGATGTGGTGGAAGGACCGGAAGAGAAAGCGGAAGAGACCGTGGACAAGACAGCGGACGGACAAGAGGAATCCGCAGCGGAAGCAACGGAGAGTGAGGAAACGGCAGGCGAAGATGGGAAGAAGGAAGGCAAATCGGAAGCGTGAATTAGGGAACATAAGGAGGTGAGTCCCCTCATCTCCTTCTTTTATGTACCAGCAAACAATGAGGTGACAAAGTGAAGTACTCGGTTGTATTGTTTGATTTGGATGGAACATTGATTGATACCAATGAATTGATTCTCTCTTCTTTTATGCACACTCTGGAATCCCATTGCCCGGGAAAATACACGGAGCAGGATGTCTTGGCTTGCATGGGGGAGCCTTTATTTGACCAGATGCGTCGGTTTGATGCGACGCAAGCGGAGGCAATGGTGAAAACTTACCATACCTACAATGAGACGAAGCATGATGAGCTGGTGAAGGAATTTCCCCATGTGCGGGAAGTGTTGACCCGTTTGCACGAAGCCGGTGTCGTCTTGGCGGTGGTATCCAACAAGCGGCGCTTGGTTGTGGACATGGGATTGAAGTTGTTTGGACTCGATTCATTGATGTCTGCCGTCGTCACCGTGGACGATGTGGAGCGGGGCAAGCCTGAACCGGACATGATCATTCTCGCTTTGGAAAAGTTGGGAGCAACAACGGAGCAGGCGTTAATGGTGGGTGACAGTCGTTATGATCTCATGGCGGCGAAAAAAGCGCACGTGGCCGCGGTGGGAGTCGGTTGGAGCTTGCATGCGGATGAGTTGAAACAGTATGAGCCCGAGCATTTCCTCGAAGATATGCGCCAATTGCTAGACATTGTGGAGATTGAATCAACCGGGGGATGACGGACGATGAGAAAAACGGATCGCTTTCCCGTACAGGGAAGCAACGCATTGTGGCAACTCTATCAAACCATCCCGTTCGCAAAAGTGTTTTGGAATACGGTAGTTATCCTGATCGCCCGTTATCTGCCTTTTTTATCGATGAAGCGATGGTTATACCGCACCTGTTTGCGGATGGAAATCGGGGAAAAGACGGCCGTGGCTTTCATGGTCATGCTGGATTTGCTGTATCCGGAAAAGATTCGGATCGGCAAAAACACCATCATCGGTTATAACACGACCATCTTGACGCACGAGTATTTAATCGATGAATACCGGCTGGGTGAAGTGGTGATTGGCGATCATGTGATGATTGGCGCCAACACGACTATTTTGCCCGGAGTGACCATTGGTGATCATGCGATGGTGGGGGCGGGTTCGGTGGTGACCAAAGATGTGCCCCCTTATGCGTTGG
The DNA here is from genome assembly GCF_042665195.1 of Laceyella putida. Taxonomy (NCBI): domain Bacteria; kingdom Bacillati; phylum Bacillota; class Bacilli; order Caryophanales; family Thermoactinomycetaceae; genus Laceyella; species Laceyella putida. The sequence goes on along the minus strand of NZ_JBHTBW010000006.1, from coordinate 65,405 downwards.
TGGCGGGCAATCCGGCGCGGGTGGTGCGGGAACGCAAGTTGGAATCGAAAGGTATCTGATCATGGCATCAGGTACCTTTTTTTTGCATCCACGGTGGGGTCGGCCCACATGGGAACGAAGCGGTGGAAGGAACCCCCTGTTTCCAGGGGATAAGGGTTCCAACCCGGCGCAGGATAAAAACAAAAAGGAGTGAATCGCCAATAGATGGCGGACAATAGGGATTGACCACTTTTAAAGTGAGGGACAAAGGCGATTCTCCGTTCTGGAACAAGTGCATTGACCAGGTTTCTTCCTGTGACGAAATGTGTCGCCGACGCCCATATCCTCAATGAATATTCACAAATCGGAAATTGACTCATTATATACTGTTCGGTAATATTGGGGTGATTTGAAAAGGGAAGGAATTCATTGTTTCAACCATCTTCAATCGTGTGCAAACAGCATGGTTGAATGATAACATGGACGATTCATGCAAAGGGGGATCTTGGTGAACTGGTTGACACGTTTCTCTGTCCGAAATGTTGCAGCCATCTTGATATTGGTGCTCCTCATTTCCGGAGGGGGGCTCTATACAGCGACCCAACTGAAGATGGAATCGATGCCGGACATTAATTTCCCGGTTGTGGTGGCGATTACGCCATATCCGGGCGCTTCACCGGAGGATATATCAAAGAAGGTGACTGAGCCGATCGAAAAGGCGGTGCAAGGAGTGGAAGGAATGCAAAAGCTGACTTCCGTCACCGCTGACAACACCTCGGTCATTGTCGCCCAATTTGATTTTGATGCAGACTTGGATAAGGCGCAGCAGGAGATGGAAGACCTCATCAGCAAGGTGCCATTGCCGGAAGACGCGATGGAGACCACTTTCAATCGCTTTGGCTTCAACAGCACGCCGCTGGTCAGCTTATCCGTCACGAGCGAGAGCAAATCGACTGCTGAGCTGGAGCGTTTGATCAACGATGAGGTGAAACCCGCCCTTGACGGGGTGAACGGGGTGGGAGAGATCCAGGTGAAGGGGGAAGGGCCCAAAGCGGTCTATATCCGCCTCAAACCAGATAAATTAAAAATATATAACCTGTCTGCCCAATCGGTGCAACAAGCATTGCAAAGCGCAAACATGTCCCTGCCGTTGGGGGATTTGAGCACAGGTCAAGTCGACATGCCGGTGCGGATCGACCAAAAAATCACCAGCGTGGATGATTTGCGCAACTATGAGCTTACCGTGCCACCCAACCAGATGGAAGGAATGCAACAAGCGTTTGACCAGATCGGACAAGGCTTTCAGACGATGGGGCAACAGATGGGCGCGCTCGGCCAAGCCGTCGGAGGCCTGGGGCAAGCGGTCAACGGAATCGGCCAAGCCGTCAATGGCATTGGCCAAGGTGTCGCCGGATTATCCAAGGCGCAAGCGACACAAGCTGACTTGGTGGCCAAGTTGATCGGCTTGCAGATTGCGCTGAATGAAGAGATGAGCAAGCCTGAGCCAGACATGCAGAAAGTGGGAAATTTGTACGGTGCCATCAATGGGATCAAAAATGCGTTAAACCAGCTTTCCGCCCAACTGTCCAAAGCGAAAGCCCCATCCGGCGGGAAATTGGCCGGCGGCGACATGCCGAGCATGAAGATGCCGAAAGGCAAGACTGCCGCTGGGGCAACGGGCAAGCCGAAGATGGAGGAAGCGGAGATCAAGACGGTGAAGTTGTCCGACATTGCCTCGATTACCGAGTCGGCGGAAGACCACTCCTTGATTACCCGCACCAATGGCAAACCGTCGGTTAACATTGATGTGATCAAAGATCAAGACGCCAACATCGTGGACGTGGCGGATGGGATCAACGCCAAACTGGCGCAACTGAAAAAATCCCATCCGGAGCTGAAGATCACCACGATGTATGACCAATCCAAAGGGGTTAAAGCGTCCATCCACTCGATGGTGCGGGAAGGATTGTTGGGAGCCTTGTTCGCGTCGGCCATCATCTTGATCTTCTTGCGCGAATTCCGCATGACCTTGATCTCCATCGTGTCGATTCCCGTCTCGATCTTGGCGACCTTGATCTTGCTGCAACAAGCGGATATCACGCTCAATATCATGACCTTGGGTGGACTGGCTGTGGCCATTGGCCGGGTTGTGGATGACAGCATCGTCGTGATTGAAAATATCCACCGCCATCTGATGCAAAACCCTGACCGTAGCGTCAACCTCATACAGCTGGCCACCAAAGAAGTGGCTGCCGCCATCACCTCGTCAACATTGACGACAGTGGCCGTGTTTATCCCGCTCGGATTTGTGACCGGGATAGTCGGTGAAGTCTTTTATCCCTTTGCCTTAACCGTGGCCTTTTCGCTGTTGTGTTCGTTGGTGGTGGCGGTCACCATCGTCCCGGTGCTGGCCAAACTGATGCTGCTCAAAGGCACCCCGATGCGCCAAGAGCGTTCGGAGAGCCGATTGGCCCGGTTGTATCGGAAGTCGCTTGCTTGGGCTTTGGACCATAAGGCGATCGTGATGGGCCTCTCCACCGTGATGCTGATCGCCAGCCTGTTCTTGATTCCCCTGGTGGGCACAACGTTCTTGCCGGCGGAGAAGGAAAAGACGATGCGCGTGACGGTGGAATTGCCATCGGGAACGGATTTGCGGCAAACGGATAAGGTAAGCAACCAAATTGAAGCGTTGCTTCGCAAGCATAAAGAAGTGAAGATCATTTCCACCTCGGTAGGCAACCTGGCTGGCCAATTGGGTAACGATGGCAGCATAGGCAGCTCCAACCGTGCGTCAATGTTCGTGTCTTTGGCTGAGAACACCGAAATGGACACACTCTTGGCGGATGTGCGCAACCAAGTGAAGCCGATCGCGGAAGAAAACAAGGCGGAAATCAATGTGGCCGAAATGAGCAGCATGGGCGTTTCCAACAGCGCGATCAGTATAAGCATTCGCGGCCAAAAGCTGGAAGACATCAAAAAAGTGACGGATGAGCTGACCGAGAAGTTGAAAACGGTCCACGGCTTAACCAACGTGTCCAATAACTTAAGCGCGCAAAAGGATATTGTCACCATCCATGTGGATGACGCCAAAGCGGCGAAAAAAGGGTTAATGGCCCAACAAGTGGCGATGTCGGTGCGCGGTTTGCTTCAAGCGGACAAAGTGATGGAGATTGAACAAGGCAACGAATCGCAAGAAGTGAAGTTGGGTTTGGAAGAAGATGGGCTCCATTCGATTGATCGATTGAAAAAAGTGGAGATCCTGTCGCAAACGGGAGATCTGGTCCGCCTGGATGAGATTGCCACCATTAAGCAGGGTAAAGGGCCGGTCAGCATCCAAAAAGAAGATACCCATCTATACGCATCCGTCTCGGGGGATGTGACCGTCAAAGATACGGGAGCCGTTTCCCGTGAAATCTTGGCCATTCTCTCCAAGATGAAGATGCCATCGGGCGTCACCGCCAAAGTGGGCGGCGATACCGAAGAGATGAATAAAAGCTTCGCCCAGTTGGGAATTGCGATGATTGTGGCCGTCTTTGCCGTCTACCTCGTCATGCTGATCGCCTTTGGCGAAGCGACGGCGCCATTCACCATCCTCTTCTCCCTGCCATTTGCGGTGATCGGCGGTTTGGTCGGCCTCTATGTGGCCGGTCAGCCGATCAGTGTCTCGGCGATGATCGGGGCCTTGATGCTGATCGGGATCGTGGTGACCAACGCCATCGTCTTGATCGATCGCGTCATGCAAAAGCGGAAAGAAGGTTTGAGTACGCGGGAGGCCTTGCTGGAAGCGGGGGAGACGCGTTTGAGACCGATCTTGATGACCGCGCTTGCGACGGTATTCGCCCTCTTGCCGCTTGGTTTGGGCTATGGCGAAGGAACCTTGTTGTCGCAAGGGTTGGCGGTTGTGGTGATTGGCGGGCTTCTCTCGTCCACGTTGTTGACCCTGTTTATCGTGCCGATTGTATATCAATTGTTTGTACGCCTGCAAGACCGGTTGAGTGGCAGAAAAGGAAAAACGGCTTAATGTGGAGAAGCCCCGGTAGCCTAACCGCTATCAGGGGCTTCTCCGCCGTTACAGCCAATCGACATCGATCAATTGGGGATGGGCGATCCGCTTTTTCCATTCCCCGTTGGCGATGACAAACCACCCTTCGTAAGGCTGGACTTTTACGATGCGCCCGTAAAACTGCAAGGGCGAAAAGCGCCCCGCGTATGTGACCAGTACCGGCCGTTCCAATTCATGCGCTTCTTCTAACAGGAAACCCATATACTCGCGCTGTTCCTCGTCGATGAGGGGAGGGTGGTATGATGGGTGTACTTTAGCAGTCTGTTTAACCGGCTCGGAAAAGGCGGACAGGGTCCGATGGTATTCATACCACCGATGAAAATGGATTGCACTCATGGTTGTTCTCACCGTCCTTTGATTTTGATCATATACGAATATATGTTCGATTATCAAGCAGGAATTTGGCGCCGAACAGAAAAAGCCAAGAGCAACGTGTTCTTTCTAGCTTGCGATTGGTACCCACGCACGATTTTACGCCATCGGCAATCACATATCCCGCGCCGCTTGTCCAACGAGAAACGCCGACGACAGGCGCGTCGCCGGCCTTGGGGAAAAGGTGCCGAGGGAAAGCCATGCCGCCATTCACTGGAATCGGCTTGATGCCAAACTGTCACTGACCGTTATCGGCTTTGCAAACCCATAGTCGCTTTGATTTAGTTGCTTTTGCAATGGCCACTGCTTGCCACCCGCCCTGGGGGTTCATTGGCGATCATGGTGATCTCGGATTCCTGATTGACGAGGCGCATATAGGTTTTCCAATCCCAATGTTTGCCGGGGTCGGTATGGTCGGAGCTGGGAACTTGATCGTGGCCGATAATATGCTTGCGCGTTTTGGGGATGCCATACCGATCGCACAGCCAACGCGTTAACTTGGCGGACGCGCGGTACATGGCATCAGTATACCAATCTGGGTCACTGACATACCCTTCATGCTCAATCCCGATCGAATGCACATTGTAGTCCCTATTTCCCGCGTGCCAAGCGATGTCCTTGTTCTGAACCATTTGGGTGATCTCACCGTCACGGGAGCGCACGATATAGTGGGAGCTGACTTTGGCGGAGGAGTTTTGGAACCAATTGATTGTCCCGTTGTAAGAGCCTTGGGTCGTATGAATGATAATATACTGGATCTTATTCCCATCCCGTTCTCGGTCGGCTTCGGTGTAATTGGAGTTGGCGGCGGGAATCCAATGGGCCCGGGGGTAATCGGGGGTCGTTTCGGCGCAAGGGTCTTCCACCCCTTCATATTCGCCCCGCGAGGCCTGCATAAAGGCTGGGTACAGTGAAGGGGATTCCAGGGAAGCGGGGGCATGAGCGAAGAGAAGTGGCACTGGCAGGATGAGTGAGTCCAAGAGACAGAGCAGGGAGAAACCGAGGATGATCTTTTTAGTCATAGTGATCCCTCCTGATGTTGCAAGACCACGGATGATATTATGTATATGAACGGCAGTGCGATAAAGGGAATGATACATGCTCGTTTCTGGGTGGGAGACCGCTTTTTACATGAAAATGGGGAAAATGACTTAAAAGAGAGAGAAGAGAAGGAATTTGGGTAAAAAAGAGGGAAATGGGAAAGAAAGAGAGGCCGGAAGCGAAAATGAGGTGAGTCCATGAACAATGTGCAGGATCTCTTTTTGCAAGAGTTGCTAGACAATCAGATGGCAGTGACCCTATTTTTGATCAATGGGTTCCAGTATCAAGGGCAAATTCGCCGGTTTGACAAATTTACGGTATCGATCGAGGTGGAAGGCAGTCAGTTTTTGATATTCAAAAAGATGATCAGTACGGTGCAGACGGCGGAGCCTTTGCGCTTAGAATGGTAAAGCGGAGTCCTCAGGGGCTCCGCTTACTAGTCCTTCTTAGCGAGCGATTAGCGAGGTTAGAAGGACTGTATTCCGCAACTTTATTAATCACCGGTGCGCCAAGCCAACGGCTTCCTCTATGCTGCTCAACTGTTCTTGTTCCAGCAACCGCAGCAGTTCTTGGTTGATCCATTTTGCGATGGAGGGACCGCGATAAATCATTCCCGTATAGACTTGCACCAGATTGGCTCCCGCTTTGATTTTATCGAAGGCATCTTGCCCGTTGAAAACGCCCCCCACCCCGATAATGGGTACCCGCCCTTTGGTCAATTGGTAGACATGGTGAATGAACTCAGTGGAGCGTGCCGTGAGCGGACGACCGCTGAGACCGCCCGTTTCCACTTGGCGGCTGGAGGTGAGTCCGTCGCGGGCCAACGTGGTGTTGGTCGCGATGATCCCATCGATGCCGAGTTCAAGTGCGGCAATGATGATGTCCTCCACTTGTTCCCTTGTCAGATCAGGGGCGACCTTCAATAGCACGGGTCGGGTCATTCCTTGTGCTGCGGCCAGTTGATCCCGTTTGCCGAGCACGGCGGTCAACAGTTCTTTCAGTGCGGCCGCCTGTTGCAGGTCACGCAAGCCCACAGTGTTTGGGGAGCTGATATTGATCACAAAGTAGTCGCCATAAGCATAGAGGGTTTCCAACCCTTTTTGGTAATCAAGGGCCGCCTCTTCGTTGGGGGTGTCTTTATTTTTGCCCAAATTGATGCCGATGGGGATAGCGGGGCGCGGCAAGGCATCAAATGCGTGTTTGGCTTGTTCCATCCCATGGTTGTTAAAGCCCATGCGATTGATGACGGCTTCATCTTCCGGAAGGCGAAACAGGCGGGGTTTGGGATTGCCGCTTTGTGGCCGGGGGGTGAGGGTGCCCACTTCGACAAATCCAAAGCCAAGTGCGGCGAGGCCTGGGTAGACGGTGGCATGTTTGTCAAAACCGGCAGCCAGTCCGACCGGATTGGGGAAGGTTAAGCCGAGATGGGTCGTTTGGAGACGGGGATCAACGACCGCCATGCTTTTCTGGTACAGTCGGCTGAGGGGAGGCAGGGTTTGCAACAGCTGCAAGCCTTTGATCGTCATTTCATGGGCCGCTTCGGGGTCCATGTTAAATAGCATCCGGCGAAGAGTAGCGTAGATCATACCGATAACTTCCTTTCCGATATCCGCAGCAATAGGACGAGTTTTCACTAACCAACACACCATTATAGCAATTTTCCCCCAAAAAGAAAGCCGGCTATCCATGTAGCCGGCGTCAGTGTTATCCGATGTAATGCGGGGTGGTGAAAATATTGGTTTTGAAAGATTCTTCTTGACCGACATAGGCGGTCATAAAATCCTCCGCCTTATTTAACATGGCTGTTATCGCTGCTTGGCCTTCAGGGCTGGATAAGACGCGTTGGAAAGCTTCATAGTTGGCAAAATATGTTTCGCCCATCAAGAAATAAGTGTCATCGCCGCTGATTTGGGTTGAATGCAACCGGGTCACTTCCACTTTCAAGACGCCAGGGATATTGAGCAACTGGGGAACAACCACGTTGGTGTAGTAATCATAAAACTCTTCTTCATTATCCATTCGCTTGTATAAACCGACGGTTTTATACATGATGGGACCCCTCTTTCGTTGTTGGAGAAGTAGATTAAAATGACGGAAATAAGTCCTGAGTAAATATGTATAATTTTATTTTATCATCCAGTATATATTTGTGGGTGAAAAGTGTAAACTGTCAAATAGATTTCATGAGGTTGTCCAATTTTTGAAAACGTTTCAACGCGGAAAATCCCTCCTGTGCAAAGGGTTTGCGCATCGCGGAAAATGGGTTCCAATAGATAAACTCAATCAATCCGGCTCCATAAACAAGCGTGAAAGTTTATGGGCCGGATGAAGGCTGCCGCTGCGGGTCGGATTCGATCGGGCGATGAATAATCATGCAGCCAGGGGAAATGTTTGTGCGAAAAAAGGCCAAAGGGTTGGCCCATTCACCTGAATTGTACCCTATCTAGTGCGGTTGGGTTGATATAGAATATCAATTAATCAAATCTTAACAAGGATCCTTTATAAGTAAGTGCCTGGAGGGAAAAGTTTTGAAAATTTTATTCGCAACACAGAACAAAGCCAAATTAAAAGAAGCAAGCGACGTGTTAACCCCACTGGGGATCGAAGTGGAAAACCTGCCCCTTCCTTTATACGAGCCTGATGCGGGAACGGTGGGGGAAGTGGCGAAGATCAAGTTGGAACAAGCGATGGAACAAGGATATGACACGGTGATGGTCGATGATGCGGGCATCTATTTTGCCGCGTATGATCGGTTCCCGGGGGTGCTGACCAAACGCATCTTTGATCGTATCGGTTATAAGGGAATTCGCAAACTCTTGGAAGGGGAAGTGCGGGAAGCTTGGTTTGAAGGCGCGGTGGCGGTGGCTTGGCGGGGGCGGGTGGCAACGTTCACCGGAAAGACGCATGGCCGAATCAGTGAGCAGATTGACGATCGGATGACGCCTGAACCGGGAATTCCCTTTGACCCCATCTTTATTCCCGAAGGCGATACACGGGTGTTGCAAGCCATGCCCCAACCGGAGCGCCTCCACTATTCCTATCGGCGAAAAGCGTTGGAAAAACTGGCGGATTGGTTGAAAAAAATGGGATAAAAAACGATGGTCAGGTCCTCTTCTACATGTTATAATAACCCAAGATACTTTAGTTAGTTAATGTGATAATAAACTAAAGCGAGCGAAGGAGAAGTCGATGGAAAAACCACGAGTGTTTGAAAAACCAATGGGATTCCGTGATTTGCCACCTGCGTTGGCCATGCGGAAACGCCGGTTTGAAGAACGGGTGCACGCACGCTTTTCCGCTTGGGGATATGAAGAAGTATGCACGCCAACGCTGGAGTTTTTTGAAACCGTGGGTCGGGCGAGCGCGATTGCGGAATCGCGGATGTTCAAGTGTTTGGATCGGGAAGGCAACGCCTTGGTGCTCAGTCCCGACCAGACTGCCCCCATCGCGCGGATGGTAACAAGCTTGCTCAGGGATGAGCCACTGCCTCTGCGGTTGTGTTACCATTCCCGCGTATTTCGGGCGCAAGAGGTCGAAGCGGGCCGGCAAGCGGAATGGTTCCAATCCGGGGTGGAACTGGTCGGATCGGAGGGTCCCGCAGCTGACGCGGAGGTGATGGCGTTGGCTTTGGACTGTTTGCGGGCCTGTGAAGTGGAAGATTTCCAATTGACGTTTGGCCATACGGCGCTGTTGGATGGATTTTTGCGTGAGCGTATTTCTGATGATCTCGTATTAAGGCAATTGAAGGAAAAGTTGGGTGAGCGGGATTTGGTCGGGTTTCAAGAAGCGGTATGGAAGAGCCCGATCCCAAGTCAGGCACAGCGGGAGATTCTTTTCCTGCTCCAACTGGATAAGGGGCCGGCGGGCATGAAGGCCTTGACGGAGATGACCCGAAGTGAAGCGGTTTTGCAAGCGATCGCTTACCTCGAAGCGTGCTGCGCTTGTTTGGAAGCTTACGGCTTTGGCGAGTATTTGGCGTTTGACCCATGTTTGGTCGGCAGACTGGGTTACTATACCGGCATCTATTTTGAGGGGATGGGGATCGGGCAAGCATTCCCCCTGTTCAGCGGCGGACGGTACGACCGGTTGTACGAAAGGTTCGCCGATCCGATTCCAGCCACCGGATTTGCCATTATGATGGATCGCTTGATGATCAGTGGCAAACTAAAAGTGGCGGAAGTGGAGCGTGTGGGGATTTTGTATCCTCCCGTGGCGATGCGCCGGGCCGTCATGTTGGCAGAAGAGATGCGCAATCAGGGAAACCGGGTGATTATGCAGTTATGGCGGAGTGAGAACGATGTGGAACAGATGCGGATGAAAACGGAACGAATCCTGATGTTGGATGAGAAAGGGGAAGTGCGGCGTGTTGACAGTTGCTCTACCTAAAGGGCGCGTGTTGGAAGAGTTGATGCCCTTGTTTGCGAAAGCGGGCTATCCTTTTTCCCATGATCTGTTCACATCTTCACGCAAGCTTGTTTTCACCTTGCCGGAACAAGGCTTTACCTTTTTTCTGGCTAAACCGATGGATGTACCCACCTATGTGGAGTATGGGGTGGCCGATGTGGGGATCGTGGGCAAGGATGTCCTGCTGGAGGCGGGCCGGGAGGTGTACGAACTCCTTGACTTGAAAATCAGTCCGTGCCGCTTGTCCGTGGCGGGCAAGCCCGGTGTTGAGCCTGCGCTCTATCCGCGTGTGGCCACGAAATATCCCCGGATTGCCGAGCGCTACTTTAAAGAGCGGGGGCAACAGGTGGAAGTCATCTTCCTCAACGGTTCGGTCGAGTTGGCCCCGCTGACGGGCTTGGCCGAGCGCATTGTGGATATTGTATCGACGGGAAGGACGCTGGCGGAGAATGGGCTGGTGGAGCTGGAGCAGATTACAACGGTGACGGCACGGCTGATTGCCAACCAGGTAAGCTATCGCCTGAAGCGGAATAGCATTCAGTCCTTAACTGAACAGTTGCGGCAGGCGGTGGAAAGGGGAGTGTCCGTGTGATTGACATTGTGGGGAAAGAAACCCTTGTGCGAAAACGTGAACGAGTGGGATTCAGTAGTGAGGAGATGGAGACGGTACGCGGTATTATCGCGCGTGTGAAAGAAGAGCGGGATCAAGCGTTGTTGGCGCTGACGAAGCAATTTGACCGAGCTGAGCTTTCTGCCCTTCTGGTGAGTGAGGCAGAGCTTGCGCAAGCAGAGCGGGAAGTTGATCCGAAGTTGCTGGAAGCGCTCCGTCAAGCGGCGGAACGCATTCGCCGTTACCATGAAAAACAGCGCACCCAATCATGGATTAGCGAAGAAGCGGATGGCACTATTTTGGGGCAACGGGTTCAACCCCTTGAGCGCGTTGGTGTCTATGTTCCCGGCGGACGGGCGGTTTATCCATCCACGGTCCTGATGAATGTCATCCCGGCCGTAGTTGCCGGGGTAGAGGAAGTGGTCATGGTGACTCCGCCGCGAGCCGATGGTTCGGTTCCGGCCCCCACCTTAGTGGCGGCTCTTGTCGCTGGGGTGAATAAGATAGTGAAAGTGGGCGGCGCTCAAGCGGTAGCCGCGTTGGCTTATGGCACGGAGTCCGTCCCCAAGGTGGATAAAATCGTGGGTCCTGGCAACCGCTTTGTCGCTTTGGCCAAACAGTTGGTGTTTGGCGAAGTGGATATTGACAGCATTGCCGGTCCAAGTGAAATCGTCGTGATTGCGGATGAAACGGCCGATCCCGCATTTGTGGCGGCCGATCTGTTATCCCAGGCGGAGCATGGGGATGATTCATCATCCATCCTGATCACCACATCAGCCGATTTGGCGAGGGAGGTGCAGGCGGAGGTGGAGCGCCAGTGCGGGCGCTTGGAACGGCGCGAGATCGCCCGGGCCGCATTGGCGCAATATGGGGCGATCACTGTGGTTGACCATTTGCGGGAAGCGGCGGAGGTGAGCAATCGGTTAGCTCCCGAACATCTGGAACTGATGGTGGCTGATCCGTGGCAACTCTTGGGCCATATCCGGCATGCAGGAGCCATTTTCCTTGGCGCCTACAGCTCCGAACCGATCGGCGATTATGTGGCGGGACCCAATCATGTGTTGCCGACGGCGGGCACGGCGCGCTTCTTTTCCCCGCTTGGGGTGGATCACTTCGTCAAAAAATCCAGCTTGATTTATTACAGCAAAGAAGCGTTTTTGCGCGATGGGCCAAAGGTGATCACATTGGCTGAATCAGAGGGGTTGGGAGCGCATGCGGCGGCGATTCAAGTGCGATTAGACCGGGAGGAGGCTTGTGCGGATGATTGAACAGCAGGCGCGAGTGGCGACAATCAAACGGAAAACGGCGGAAACGGACATTGTGCTGACTTGCAACATGGATGGCCGGGGAAAAGTTGACTTGGATACCGGCGTACCGTTTTTGGAGCATATGTTGACCTTATTCGCCAAACACGGGCAAATGGATTTGGAAGTGAAGGCGCGTGGGGACTTGGAAATCGATGCTCACCATACGGTGGAAGACATTGGCATTTGCTTGGGGCAAGCCATCAGGGAAGCGATTGGGGACAAGCGGGGGATTAAGCGCTACGGCCAGGCGTACGTGCCAATGGATGAAGCGCTGGCACAAGTGGTGCTGGATTTGTCCAACCGTCCGCACTTTGAATTCCGGGGGCAGTTTCCGCAGGCGCGAGTCGGCGAATTTGATACGGAATTGGTACACGAGTTTTTCTGGAAACTGGCATTGGAAGCGCGGATGACCTTGCATGTGATTGTGCATTACGGCATGAATACGCATCATATGATTGAAGCTTGCTTCAAGGCGTGTGGCCGGGCATTGGATGAGGCGACACTTCATGATCCGCGCGTCCAAGGGGTACCATCGACGAAAGGGGTCTTATGATGATTGCCATCATTGATTATGGGATGGGAAACTTGCATAGCGTATCCAAAGCGTTGGAGCGGTTGGGCCATACCAGCATCATCACGGCCGACCCGGAAGAAATCAGCTATGCGTCGGGATTGATTTTGCCGGGTGTCGGCGCTTTTGGCGATGCGATGCGTGAACTGGAAGAACGCAATCTCGTCGGGACGATCAAAGCGGCGGCGTCACAAGGCAAGCCCTTACTCGGGATTTGCTTGGGTATGCAGCTCTTGTTCACCAGCAGTGACGAACACGGGTTTCATCAAGGCTTAAACCTTTTGCCGGGCCATGTGGTCAAATTTGAAGGGGATTATCCGATTCCCCATATGGGGTGGAACTGGTTATCGTTTCAGTTTCCCCATCCCCTCTTTCACAAGCTGGAAGAAGGCTATGTTTACTTTGTGCATTCCTTTCACGTCAAAGCGGCCAATACGGAAGATGTGATTGCCACCACCGATTATTATCAGCCCGTCACGGCAATCATCAACCGCAACCACATTTATGGGATGCAATTCCACCCGGAGAAAAGCGGTTCGCTCGGGCTGAAGTTATTGGACCAATTTGCCAACATCGCAAAACAAGAGGTGAGATGATAAATGGCCTTTACCTTATACCCTGCCATCGATATCCGGGGAGGGAAATGCGTCCGTTTGATTCAGGGAGACTATGGTCAAGAAACGGTCTATGGGAATCAACCGCTAGATGTCCTGAGGCGCTTTGTGGGCGCCGGCGCCGAGTGGGTGCACGTGGTCGATCTCGATGCGGCCCGTACGGGCGAGATGACCAACTTTCCGTTGATTTGTGAGCTGATCAAGGAATCCCCCGTTCCCATTCAGGTGGGGGGCGGCGTGCGTGATGAAACCAGTCTGGAACGGCTGCTCAATGCGGGGGCCGCTCGGGTTGTGATCGGGTCGGCGGCGATTGAGCAACCCGCGTTTGTCAAAGCGGCCCTCAAGCGAGTCGGTTCCAAGCTGGCCATCGGGTTGGATGCGCGTGGCGGCATGATCGCAACGCATGGTTGGTTGCGGACACAGACGGTGACCGCGGCGGAATTGGCGCAAGAGATGGCGGAACATGGAGCAGAGACGTTTATCTTTACCGATATTGAACGGGATGGCATGCTGACAGGAACCAATATAAGAGCGGTGCGCGACTTGGCCCGGGCGACAGGCAAAGCGGTGATCGCTTCCGGCGGAGTCAGCTCGCTGGCCGAGCTTGATGAGTTGGCTGGCTATCAAGGGGAAGGGATCGCCGGAGCTATCATTGGAAAGGCGATCTATACAGGGGCGATTCGATTGGAAGAAGCGCTCAGTCGGACACAAGGAGGATAAACGAAGATGGTAACGAAGCGGATCATTCCTTGTCTGGATGTCAAAGATGGTCGGGTAGTCAAAGGGGTTTCCTTTGTCCAGTTGCGCGATGCGGGGGATCCGGTTGAACTGGCCGCGCAGTATGATCGGGAGCAAGCGGACGAGCTGGTGTTTCTCGACATTTCGGCGTCGGTCGAAGGCCGCAAGACGATGGTGCACGTGGTTGAACGGGCGGCGGCGGAACTGACCATCCCGTTCACCGTCGGGGGCGGCATCGGAAGCGTGGAGGAGATGACGGCGTTATTGCGTGCCGGGGCGGATAAAGTGTCCGTCAATACGGCGGCTGTCTTGCGACCTGAATTGATTGATGAAGGAGCGCGCCGGTTCGGCAGCCAGTGCATTGTCGTGGCGATTGATGCGAAATACGATCAAGAGTCAAAGGATTGGTACGTGTATACGCACGGCGGGCGCAAAAAAACGGACATCCGCGCATTGGATTGGGCCAAAGAGGCGGTGGAACGAGGAGCGGGTGAAATTCTGCTAACGAGCATGGACCGGGACGGGCATAAAAACGGATTTGATTTGCCGCTGTTGGATCAAGTAACCACCGCAGTCAACGTTCCTGTGATCGCTTCCGGCGGCGCGGGTGAAGCTGGGCACTTTGTGGATGTTTTCTTGGAAACGAAAGCGGCTGCGGCGCTGGCCGCCTCCATCTTCCATTTCCAAGAAATTTCCATTGGCGAAGTGAAGCGAGTGCTTTCGGAAAGGGGGGTGGAGGTGCGGTGTTAGTAGCCTTTGCTCCGGAAGAGTTGAAGTTTGGCGCCGATGGATTGATTCCGGCGATTGTGCAGGATTGGCATACGAAGCGGGTCCTCACCTTGGCTTATATGAACCGGGAATCGCTGACAAGGACGATCGAATCGGGGGAAACATGGTTTTTTAGCCGGTCGCGGCAAGAGCTTTGGCACAAAGGCGCCACCTCCGGCCATACGCAAAAGGTGGTGGCGCTCACTGCGGATTGCGACAAGGATGCGGTGTTGGTGCAAGTGGTGCCTAATGGGCCCGCATGTCATTTGGGCAGCGTCAGTTGTTTTCGTGAACATGAAGCGGGCGAACAGCGGCCCGCTTCCATTCTCAGCCAGTTGGAAGCGCTGATTGCGGAACGCCATCTGGAACGGCCGGAAGGTTCTTATACAACTTATTTGTTTGATAAAGGAATCGATAAAATCCTGAAAAAAGTTGGCGAGGAGACGGCGGAAGTGATCATCGCCGCCAAAAATGAAGGGCATGCGGAATTGCGATATGAAGTTGCCGACTTGCTTTATCACCTGCTCGTCTTGTTGCGTGAAAAAGAATTGCCGCTCAGCGCGGTGTTGGAAGAGTTGCGAGGGCGCCACGCCAAGTGAGCTACGCCCTGTGAACAAGCGGCCTCGTTGCCGCTCATTTCGCTGTCCCAAGCGGGGTTCTGCCTGCATGGGACAGCGTTTTTCATGTTGCCCTCCTTCTGATGCTGCCGGGTGAGAATCGCCTCCCTTGAAAGATATAGCCATCGCTTTGTTTTTTTATCCGCACCTTGGGGGAGGGGTTATTTGGCCGTCTTCACACGGATATGTGCGCGAAACGGCAGACATTATGTGAACAGAGTGTGGCAAAGGGCGAAGGGAGAGGTTGGTTATGATAAAATAATTTTATGAAAAATGTTTTTTTTATAATGTGAAGATGAAATGTAGGGGGGCGGAGCGATTGGAGCCGTGGTACCTCAATTGGAATATGTGGGGAGCGATTGGGCAATGGGCAGGAGCGATTGCCACCGTGGCTGCTGTTTGGGTGGCGTTGAAGCAAACCAGAGAGGCGCGTGAAGCGATAAGACCTTCACTGGAGTTGGTCTGGACCTTGATCGAAGAGGATAAGGAGTATCTGGTTGTGCGGGCGGTCAATCAGAAACCGATCTCCATCTATGTCATGAATGTACATAGCTTAATCATTTACGAAAATGAACATGGTTCTATTCGCATGCCGTTGCCGCAGTCTTTCATTGAAAGTGACATTCCTCAATCCTTGCCGCCAGGCAACTTTCTCATTTGCAAAATCTCGCTCACCGATTTGGTCTTGATGATCAAAGATTATGGATTAACTGACAAAAGCGGCTTTTACTTGCGGGTGATTTTCCGCGACTCTTTGTACACCCCTTACACGTTGAATCTGTTGGGGCAATGGTTTGACGACGGGGAGTATGTGGGGATGAGAGTGTGGGAGCAGGTGGGGCGGATCAAAGGATACAAAGCGGAAAATGCTGATAATGTCATTAAAGTGATCAAAGAGGAAATGAGGTCATAGGTCGGTCTAAGCATCGGCTTTCTTTCGTTTCCCGCGAACGGGGAAACGTTTTCGTCGTATTTGCGGCCGACTTGGGTTATAATGGTTTAAGAACCCAAAATATTGCCTGATCCGTGCAGGTCTTTCGCGCAAAATTGTGATATACTGGCTCAAGTGCCAGACCACCAGCTTGGTAAAAGTGCTGGTTGGAGGGAAGATATGAAAAAAACACAAGTTGGCATAAATAAAAAAGTCGTTCGTTTGAAGATGGACGCAGGTTTCTTTTTCGAGCGGGCGGTTCGGTCATTGGATCGCCATCGTTACGACAAAGCGGTGAAGTATTTCCGCTTGGCGATGGAGAAAGAACCGGACAATCCGATTAACCACTGTAATTTAGCAGGGATCTTATCTGAGTTGGGACGCTTTGAAGAGTCAAATGAAGTGTTGGAGCAAGTGATTGACCAAGTGGCGCCTGACTTATATGAATGCCTGTTCTATATGGCGAATAATGCAGCCAACATGGGCGATTTGGAGTTGGCGGAGGATTACCTGTTGGAGTACCTGCAACAAGACCCCGAAGGTGAGTTTGCGGAGGAAGCCGAAGAGATGTTGGTGATGTTGGCGCAAGAATTGGGACGACCTCCCCGCGAACCATTGCCTCCTCATCAGCCTCTTCATGTTCAACAACATGAAGAGGCTCGTCACCATCTGGAGCAAGGCCGCTTTTTGCAGGCGATTCAGATGTTGGAAGCGATGATGGAAGAGTATCCGGAATTCTTGGCGGCCCGCAACAACCTGGCCCTCGCTTACTACTATGTCGGTGATATGGAACGGGCGATGTCCTGCATCACCGACGTGCTTGAAATTGATCCGAACAATCTGCACGCCCTATGCAATTTGGCCGTGTTGTCCTATCACATGGGGGAAGTGAAGAAGAGCAATCAGATCATCGGCATGCTGAAGAAGCTGATTCCCCTGAACCAAGAACATGCTTGCAAATTGGCGACCACGCTGGGGATCTTGGGGGAACATGTGGTTGCTTATGAATTGTTTTCCCGCTTGGTGAAGTATGACGATTCCCAGACGGTCAGCCTCTACCATTATGCGGCTGTCGCGGCTTGGAACTCCGGATTTCCGGAGCGCGCCTTGGGATATTGGCGCCGTGCGGCCAAAATAGACCCGGAGGCAGAAGTGCCCGTCTTCTATCTCATCAACGCCAAAGAGCTTGCCCAAGAGGAGCCGTTGCCCAAGCTCCATTACCATTATCAGCTTCCGTTTGAGGAACAGTATTTGCGTTTGCAAGACTTGGCGTCTGACCAGGAGTTGTTGGAGCAATGGAAAGGCAATCCGCTGATTCGCTCCTCCTTCTTCTGGGCTCTCAGCCGCGGCGATTTGGAAACCAAACGCCAGGTGTTGAAACTGCTCGCTTGGATCGCTGATGATGAAGTCGCCCGGTTGTTGCAACAGTTTATTCGGCAAGAAGGACTGGAGCCGGAACTGAAAGAATTGGCGCAGGGGATTTTGTTGCAATTGGGCGTGGACTTGTCTCCATCACCGGAGAATGGCGAGCAAATCTTGATTTGTTGCTTGGACCATATGACAGAGCCGACCCCTGAGATGAAGCGAGCGGCCGAGCGATTGTGGGTCTTGGTGAAGGAAGAGCTTGCCGAGCAACTGCAACAGGTGCGCAAGATTGAGGGATGGGCGGCCGCGTTGGAGTATTTGGTGGCCAAGCATTTGGGTGTCCAGCTTACACAAAAAGAAGTGGCCGAGAAATATCAAATCTCTTTATCTTCCGTTTCACGATATGTCAAGTTGCTTGGTCCGACGGCGAAGCGTTGCTTTACTTAAGGAGGAATAAGGGATGCAAAAGATAAATCAAGATAGCTTTGCGGATTTTATTACCGAAGGGAAAAAAGTGGTCGAATTCAGTGCGGATTGGTGTGTGGATTGCAAGCGTGTCGCTCCGGATATGCCCGAGCTGGCGCAAAAGTTTGCCGACCAGTTTGTCTTTGCGGAAATCGATGTGGATGAAGCTCGTACGGTTGCGGAGCAATACGGGGTTAAAGGAATTCCGACTTTTGTCGTGTTTGAGAACGGAAAAGAAATCGGACGGTTGCCAAGCCGATTTGCCAAAACCAAAGACCAAATCGAAGCGTTTCTGCAAGAACATGTGAGTACGGAAAAAATTTAACCAATCATTAAATAAATGAACATGGTAGGCACATGGTTATGCGATAAAATAAAAGAGCAAAAGGCCCCCTTTTAATATAAGTGGTAGGGATCAACCACAGCGAGCTACTGACTTGGGCGAGGTCAGTGGCTTTTTTCATGCCTGGGGAAATCCAGGTTGGTGCAACCCCGGGCATTTTATGTTATTCTTAACGTTAAGAGATGTAAACGGATTCAACATTCGGGAACTAATTCTAGCATAACATGGTTTTAATTTATGTAAATATATATTATTTTCATTCAATAGAGGTGTGAGTGCAATGGGGAAACGTTGGATTGGAATAGACCTGGGCGGAACAAGTATGAAACTAGGAATGGTCGATCATAAGGGAAAAACATTGATGGAAATGGAAAAACCAACGCTTGCCGAAGAAGGGGCGGATAGCGTCATTGGTCGAATCATTTCCCATGCACGCGAGCTGGCGGAAGCGACGGAAACCCGTTGGGAAGATGTGGCGGGAGTGGGTGTTGGCTTGCCCGGTTTTTTGGATATTAAGAATGGTGTCGTAAAACATATGACCAACCTCGGTTGGAATGACGAAGTGCCGATTCGCGCCCGTTTGGAAGAGGCATGGGGAATCCCGGTGAAAATTGATAATGATGCCAATGTGGCGGCGCTGGGTGAAGCTTGGTGCGGCGCAGGCGTGGGCGTGGATGACGTGGTTTGCATCACCTTGGGCACGGGCGTGGGGGGCGGCTTGATCTTCGATGGCCAATTGATTCACGGGCAGTATGGTTTCGCCGGTGAAGTGGGGCATATGACCATTGATCCCCAAGGCCATCCCTGCAATTGTGGCATGCGGGGTTGCTTGGAGACCATCTCTTCTGCCACGGGGATGGTGCGCCTGGCCAAAGAAGCGATTGCCTCGGGTAGAAAAACCGTGTTGGCCGACGTTCCATCAATCAACACCAAAGAGATCTTCGCTGCGGCCGCGGCGCAAGACGAGGTGGCGCTCCATGTGAAGGAGAAAGCCATTGATGCGTTGGCGCAAGCGATGTCAACCTTGTCTGTGCTGTTGAATCCTGCCCGTTTCATCATTGGCGGCGGGGTGTCCCACGCCGGGGATGCGCTCATCCAGCCACTGCGGGAAGCCTATGCCAAACGCACGCAACGCAATGCGCGGCAAGGAGTGGAAATCGTCTTGGCCCAACTGGGGAATCGGGCTGGTTATATTGGAGCGGCTGGACTTTTAGCACGAGGGAAAAAATAAGGTATAATAGAGAAATAACAAGTTGACATGGAACTAGGGGTGATGGCTATGGATAAAAGCAAAAAAGGGAATCTGGTTGTCATCACCGGAATGTCTGGCGCCGGTAAATCAGTGGCGATGCAAAGTTTGGAGGATAACGGGTTTTTCTGTGTTGATAATTTGCCGCCTGTCTTATTGCCCAAGTTTGCAGAGTTATTGGAGCAGTCCCAAGGGAATTTGAATCGCGTTGCCTTGGTGATTGACTTAAGGGGAAGGGAGTTTTTCTCTTCTTTATTTGAAACACTGGATCAGCTTGAAGAATGGCATGGCATCCAACACCAAATCCTGTTTTTGGATGCGGATGACCAGACACTGGTGAGACGGTACAAGGAAACGCGGCGCCGTCACCCATTATCGCCCGATGGCACACCGCTTGACGGCATCCTGCAAGAACGCAAGTTATTGGAAGAACTCAAGGGCAGGGCGCATCAAATCATTGATACCAGTCGGCTCAAACCCGCCGAGTTGAAGGAAAAGATCGTCAATCGCTTTGTGCATGTGGAACCGAACAGAATGACGGTAACGTTTATGTCTTTCGGGTTTAAGCATGGGATTCCGATTGACGCCGATTTGGTGTTTGATGTGCGTTTCCTTCCCAACCCCCATTATGTGGACTCGTTGCGCCCGCAGACCGGCAAAGATGCGGATGTGGCCGAATACGTCATGAAGTGGGCGGATACCAAACAATTTGTCGAGAAGATGATAGACTTATTTCAGTTTTTGATTCCGCAGTATCATCGTGAAGGCAAGCAACAACTCGTCGTCGGAATCGGTTGCACCGGTGGGAAGCATCGATCGGTGGCGTTGGCCGAAACCTTTCACAGCAAATTCCAAGAGCAATTTCATTGCCGTGTAGCACATCGAGACATCGAGAAAGGCGGATAAGCGTGGCGAGCAATCAGAAATTCAATGGAGAATTGTTCCGCCGCCCCAAAGTGGTATGCATCGGGGGCGGAACGGGACTTTCTGTCATCTTACGAGGCTTGAAGAAATTGCCCATCGACATCACGGCCATTGTGACGGTTGCCGATGATGGAGGGAGTTCAGGGCGTTTGCGCAATGATTTGCAGATGCCCCCACCCGGAGACATTCGAAACGTGCTCATCGCTCTGGCTCAGACCGAGCCCTTGTTGGAAAGCGTATTGCAATATCGGTTTGAGAATGGGGAAGGGCTGAAGGGACATACATTGGGCAACCTGATGATTGCGGCGATGACGGAGATCACCGGTGACTTTACCAAGGCAGTCAACGCGATGAGTCGCGTGCTGGCGGTGCGTGGACAAGTATTGCCGGCCAGCGAGCAGGATGTTGTGTTGATGGCGGAGATGACCGATGGAACGATTGTGGAAGGCGAATCGCAAATACCCAAAACGGGTAAACGCATTCGTCGCGTGTTTTTGAATCCACATGATCCCAAGCCTTCTGACGGTGTGTTGCGGGCAATTGAAGAGGCGGATGGCATCATTGCGGGTCCGGGCAGTTTATATACCAGCATTTTACCCAACCTGTTGGTGAAAGATATGAGTGAGGCAATTCGCGCTTCCCAAGCGTGCAAAATTTACGTGTGCAACGTCATGACACAGCCGGGGGAAACAGACTCCTTTACGGCAAGTGATCACTTGCGGGCCATTTATGATCATGTGGGCGAGCGTTTGTTTGATATCGCGATTATCAATAATGAGGTGCCTCCTCTCACGATTCAACGGCAGTATGCGAAAAAACAGCAACGTATGGTGATTCCTGATATTGAACGCATCAATAAATTGGGTTGCCATGCGGTTGCAGATAATTTACTTTTATATCAGTCTGTTTTGCGTCATGATGCAGATCGAATCAGTGCCCATATCCTTCGTTTGATTCGCGAACGCATGGCTCAGCGGCAAAGCGGATAAAGAAGGGATGCTGTATGTCGTTTACTTCTACAACCAAAAAGGAATTGACTCAACTGGAGTCGGATGATTGCTGCAAGCGTGCCGAGTTGTCAGCCTTGGTGCGGATGAATGGCTCCGTGCATGTGAAGCAAAAGTCGTTGGTTCTCGATATCATGACGGAGAACCCGTCGACGGCGAGATATGTCTTTTCTTTGATCAAAAAGTTATATCAAATGCAGCCGGAAGTGTTGGTTCGCAAAAAAGTGCGCTTGAAGAAGAATAATGTCTACCTGATTCGTTTATCGACCCGAACGGAAGAGATCTTGTCTGACCTCTGCATCTTTAAGAAAGGGTCATGGGAGCGGGTGACGGGCATATCGAAGGAGCTGTTCACGGATAGCTGCTGCAAACGCGCTTATTTGCGGGGAGCCTTTTTGGCTGCCGGATCAGTCAATAATCCGGACAGTGCTTCTTATCACTTGGAAATTGTGTCCACTTATTTTGATCATAGTGAAGCCTTATGCCAGTTGATGAATGAATTTTTCTTGCATGCAAAAACCATTGAACGGAAAAAAGGGTTTGTGGTCTATATCAAAGAAGGGGATAAGATCGGGGAATTCCTCAATATCATTGGGGCGCACCCGTCGCTGTTGCACTTTGAAGATGTGCGGATCATGAAGGATATGCGGAATTCCGTCAATCGCCTGGTCAATTGTGAAACGGCCAATCTGAACAAGACAATCCAAGCGGCCATGCGCCAAATCGAAAATATTCACCTCATCGATGAAAAGCTGGGATTGGACCATTTGCCAGACCGTTTGAAGGAAGTGGCTGAAACGAGATTAAAGTATCCAGAAGTGAACTTGGCGGAACTGGGACAACTGCTTCCGAGCGGAAAAGTGAGCAAATCAGCTATCAATCACCGTTTGCGCAAATTGGATGAACTGGCCAACAAATTGCGCGAAGCGGAATAAGGACATATAGGAGGAAGATGACATGGTAGAGAAAAAAGTGGTTGTGCAATTGGAAACAGGATTACATGCTCGTCCGGCAGCGTTGTTTGTGCAAGAAGCAAATAAGTTTGCCTCCGAGGTGTTTGTGGTAAAAGGAACGAAGAAAGTGAACGCGAAAAGCATTATGGGAATCATGAGCTTAGCCGTATCCCGCGGGGCTGAGATCACGATCATCGCCGATGGCCCCGATGCGGAAGAAGCCGTGAATGTACTGGCGGAAATGGTGAGCAAATCAGAGTAAAAAGAGCCAATCGTTGGCTCTTTTCTTCCGATTTCGGCTTATTTAGGGCGTGTCTGATAAATATGTCGGCGGCTCAAAAACCGTTTTCCCATTCGCTTCACTTCTCCTTCGGCGCATCGGGAAAAGGTTTTTCCCCGCCTCCCATCGATCAACTTGATTTGCCAGCCATGCCCTGGTTGTTCTGTTGGATCTTGCTTGCTTGCGAAACCGTATAAATCATGTCACATTTGATGCATTCACGGCCAATCCTTTTTTTATAATATGGAAGTAACAGAAGAGGAAAAAAGTACAATTTGAGAATGTACGTTCCATTGGAGGAAATTATGGACGTTTTTTTGTATCCGATCCTTACGGTTTCATATATTGCACTTTTTATTTGGAGTTTTCGTTTTATTCGCGAGTCAGCCTACTGGGGAACCTATTGGCTGATGTTTATCACCTTGGCGCTGATTTACGACCATGCCATTTTGTCGCTCGGCAATTGGATTGGGAAAGGCGAAATGTTGGAAGGGCTCAGTTTGGTGCGCTCCTTGTTTCAAGTACTGCTTACACCAACATTTGTGTTTGTTGCGTTAGATATCATGCGTCGCCTGCGGATGGAGTGGACGGAGAGCTTAAGTGTGCAAGTGTTTTATCACTTATATACCTTTGTGGTGACCGTGATGGGCATTTTTATGGAAATCCTGTGGGTTGATATGGAGCCCGTATCTGTGCATGGCCTGATGCGTTATGTGCCTGTGCAAGCCCATTTTCCATATGCGAGTGCATTGGTTTTGTTGCCTTTGCTGATCTCCGGAATATTTGTGTGGCGAAAATTGCGCTGGCCCATTTTGCTGATGGGGCTTTTTATCGTCATCATCGGGGGAATCGGCTCGTTATTGCTCGATCAATCAGCCCTGTCAGCGGTGTCCGTGTTTATTTTCATGTGGACGCTCGTACTAACGGAACAAATGCTATTGCCGGAGGATTTTGGCCCAATCAACCGAGGATAAGGGGAAGTCGTGGCGAGAGGCTGCGGCTTTTTTTGCATAAACCGCCCACCAGATCAAACACTAAGGCATGGAGGTGAGCATCCATGGCGAAACGATGGATACTTCTGTGCATAACGGCTCTGATTCTGGCGGGATGTCAGCGGTTTGAAAGGCCGACCGAGCGAACCGGACTTGATAAAGACAGTCACTCTTACAGTTATGTCAGTTATCCCGAAACCAAAGTGAAGCAAGTCGCGATGAATGTCCCAGGTGTTCGTGATGTGCGGATGGAGTATAACGGAAGAAAAATCATGTTGATGGTTTTGCCGGACGAAGAGTGGCGACCTGACCAATACCGCGAATTGGCAAACCGGGTTTACCAGAAAGTGAATCGGGCCTCTCCACTCAATCCAGTTCATGTGCGGGTGATCGCGCCGGAAGATTGGTTACAAGGTCCCTGACAAGGATTTGGCACCTGATCTCATCTAGGGAGTCAGGTGTTTTTGTATAGGATGGGTGATTCAGTCTAGCCATGGCCGTTAATGGACATCAAGGCATGGCGGTGTCTGCCATCCTGGTCAGTGTCAAGAGGACGGCAGACACCTCCGGCAAACGCCTTGCGCGCGAGATTAGCGGAAAAACTTGCTGATAAGGGAAAGGCCCATGATGGCGGCAATGAACATGCATAACCAGAACAAGGCGCGATCATGACGGTTTTGCATCGGTTATCAACCTTTCTGATCCTTTTTTGATGAACGCTACTCATATCATAAACGAATATAAAATGCCTTTGGGAGGAACCCCCCAAAGGCACTTTTCACTGTTTTTTGGTGGAAGTCAAAATTTTATCGACCAAGCCGTACTCCAAGGCTTCTTGCGCGCTCATGAAGTGATCGCGGTCGGTATCGCGTTCAATTCGTTCCAATGGCTGGCCCGTAAACTCAGCCAATTGGCGATTGAGGTGGTCACGCATGCGGATGATGCGCTTGGCGCGGATCTCGATATCCGAGGCTTGCCCTTCCGCACCGCCAAGGGGTTGGTGGATCATCACCTCACTGTTTGGCAAAGCAAACCGTTTGCCTTTGGCGCCGGCTGCCAGCAGGAAAGCGCCCATGGAAGCGGCCATGCCCACACAGATGGTCGATACGTCTGGCTTAATTAATTGCATGGTGTCAAAAATCGCCATTCCTGCCGTAATGGAACCCCCTGGAGAGTTGATGTACAAGGAAATGTCTTTGTCTGGATCTTCCGCGGCCAAAAAGAGGAGTTGGGCGACAATCAAGTTGGCCACGTCGTCGGTGACGGGGCTACCGAGCAGGATGATTCGGTCTTTGAGCAAACGGGAGTAAATATCATATGAACGTTCACCACGGTTCGATTGTTCGACAACGATTGGGACTAAGTTCATGTGTGTTGGGTGGCTGCTTTAAGACAGCCCCCTTCCCCCTTTCTTTCTTTCGCATATTGGAATCTAACTTAATCATACTCTATTGGTCAAGAAAGGTCAAATAAAGTCAAAAAGAAAAAGAACTGATCATCCTTAAGGGAAGGGACCAGTTCAACAGGTTGGTTGTACGGTAGTTGGGAGTTGTTTCGCGTGAACGGCTCTTACTCGGTCGGTTCGGCGCCAAATCCGCTTGTAAGCATGAAAATATCTATCTAACGGTAAAAAGGTATGAATTATTGATTAAGGCAGGAAGAAAGAGAGAAGGAACCATTCCATTGAAACGCCGATGGGAATGAGTAAGAGAAAAGCCAAACAGACCAAACTGAGCTTTTTCATCCACTTTGCCATGATTGGTTCTCTCCTAAGAAGGTGATTTTATTTTAAATATACCGATATATTCTACCACAACCGCGCTTATTATTTTTGAAAACGATTGCTCGATTATGCGGAAGATTTGTGAATGGATACAGTGAGAGACCACTTCCATCGATTGTCTCTCCCTTTCGACAGGCATGCAATGGGGTGGCAATCACGTTAACGGGTGTGCTGCTGTTCAAAGAGTGGAAGACAACGACGGTCATCTTGCTGGGTTCATTGGCGGTTCGGGGATGTTCTCCTGACGGTTTGGGGCAAACATAAGGAGAAAGGGGAACAACACCATCGCGGGAAAGGGCTGTAGGGGGCTTCATTTCCATCGGGATAAGGAACTTTTGGAAAAAGCCTGTAACCCACATGCGAGTGGCTCAGCAGATGGCTTACAGTCTTTCTCGCCTATTTGTATACTTGGCTTAGAAACTGCTGGGTTCGCTCTTCTTGGGGCGAGTTGAAGATGTGTTCCGGTGTTCCCCCGGGTAATGGTTATGTTTTTCGATGAAAAATGCTGACTTTGCCGTGTGTGGCAGGAGGTCAGCATGCGGTTGTTGCTAATATGATACGGCCTTATACGCATTGACGCGTCCGTGCGTCCAGTTGGTGCCGGTGCCCGGCACTTTGTCCGCGGTGTTTTCAATCGCGGCACGGATTTGAACATTTGTACGCCCTTGACTTGCCAACAAACCGGCGATGCCCGCCACATGCGGTGCCGCCATCGAAGTGCCGCTTTCGTATGCATATGCACTTCCGTTTATCGTGGAATAGATGTTCGCGCCTGGTGCGGCGACATCCACCCAGGTTCCATAATTGGAAAACGAGGAGCGCGTATCATCGGGATTGGTGGAAGCGACGGCAATCGCATTGCTGTAATAGGCGGGATAGCTGGGCTGACTGGTGCTTTCGTTCCCGGCGGCAGCGACAACAACGGCCCCTTTGCTCCATGCGTAGTCCACCGCGCTTTTGATGGTCGAGCTGCTCTCTGGTCCACCCAGGCTCAGATTGATCACCTTCGCCCCTTGGTCCGCGGCATACTTGATTCCGTCCGCCACATCAGTGACCGTGCCTTCTCCCGCCCCGTTCAATACACGAACGGGAAGCAATTTGGCGTTGGGGGCCATTCCGGCAATCCCGACTCGGTTATTGGTCGCCGCCGCGATGATGCCCGCGCAATGGGTACCATGCCCGTTGGCGTCTTGCGGGGAGTTGTCATTTTCCACAAAATCCCACCCGTTCAGCACTTTGCCGCGCAGATCGGGATGGGTGGATTGGACTCCCGTATCGACGACCGCGATCTTTACAGTGCCGTTGCTTTGGGTGGCGTTCCAAGCGAGATGGGCCTGAACGCGTTTCGGGCCCCATTGTTTGGTCCAGAACCCGGGATCGTTGGGAGTGATGTTAAACCGGGTTTGCCATGATTGGGGATACCGGTTGGTGGGAAGGAGGCTGGCATGGTAAATGTAGTTTGGTTCCGCGTATTCCACATCAGGATTTTGTTTGTATTTTTGCAAGAGCGCCTTCAATGAACTGTTTTTCACTTTTAATACCTGAAACCCCAGCTTGGATGTTTCTTCGACATGGGAGCCTGTCTTGGAGTGAAGGGCTTCCATTCTTTTCTTGGAGACGTGAGGTTTGAATTTGACAATGATCTCCCCCGGTTTATTGTGAGGGGAGGGGATGGCTGGCGTCGCGCTGGCAACCGAGGACAGCGGGACCATAGACAACGCAAGAGACAGGGTGGTAACGAGGCCTAAAATGGGTTTCATGCGGTACCTCCTGATGCTATGTAGTCAGCTGAGTCCAATCAGAATGGACTATAAATATCAGAGGATGTATATCGATACTAAATAATTATATATTTTAAATGTATAAAAAAGCCGGTTCGAACATGGCAATTAAGCGAAAATATTGCGGTGTCTGCCGTCCCAGGCCTTTTACTTTCTGAAATAGGCATAACAAAAAACCGCCTCTCATAAGAGAGACGGTTTTCCTATTTTGGTGCGCCTACCAGGATTCGAACCTGGGCACCTGGTTCCGGAGACCAGCGCTCTATCCCCTGAGCTATAGGCGCATATGATGATGTGACAATCTGACAAAGAAGATTATAACATGAGCAAGATAAGGATGCAAGCAAAAAAATGCGGGCGATCAATGGGATTGATTCGCCCGCGCCGGGTGGATGGCTATCAACGGGGTGGAAGGGCCACTTTCCAGTAAATTGAGGATGTTCCTTCGACTTGACTGAATTCCAAGATCCCTTGATCGTATAGCAAGGGGAAATGTTCTCATATCGGCTGAAGTTGTTGGAAAAAAAAGAATGAAAAGCTCTCACGGGGATTATGTTAAAATGATATTAACCGAAACGGCGCAGCGAATGAAACAAGAGTCCAGATCTTACATGAAAGCGGAGGTGGGGGAATGGCTTTGCAAATGGGTTTTGGCTTGGTGCAAGAACAACGGATGAAATTGGTGATGACGCCAGAACTGCGTCAAGTCATTCAGCTGCTACAGTACTCCGCAGCAGACTTACAACAGTACTTGGAAGAGCAGTTCACGGACAACCCCGTCCTTGAATTGGCGGATGACACTTTCGCGGAATTGGAGAAATGGTTGAAAGCCATGGCGGAGGATGCTGGGCCACGGCGAACGGGTTATCGGCGTGAAGAGCGGGCGGATGCCCGGGATTATGCGCAAGCGGCCTCGGGATCGTTGACGGACGAACTCTTCATGCAACTGCGTGAACTACGCCTATCCAGGAAGGAACGGAGCATCTGTGAATTTATCATCTACAGCTTGGACGAACGAGGCTATTTAGATCTAGAGTTAGTAGAGATATGTAAGCGCTTTCATATTAAGGAAGAACTGGCGGAAAAGTGTTTGTCCATCATCCAGGAGATGGACCCCCTCGGCGTTGGAGCGAGAAACCTGGGAGAATGTCTGGAGATCCAATTGCGCCATCGGGCCGAACCCAATGAATTGGCGATTCAAATCGCCCATCACCATTTGGAGGATGTGGCTGATGGCAAATGGCGCAAAATCGCACAGGCTCTGGGTGTCGATGTGATTGAAGTACAGCGCGCGGTGGATGAAATCAAAACTTGCCATCCTCGCCCGGGTGCGGCATACGCATCTGAACAGCCACGGTATGTGGTTCCCGATGTGATCGTGGAAAAGGTAAATGATGAGTACGTGGTTCTGCTGGAAGAAGGGGAAACGCCCCGCTTAACGATCAACTCAGCATATCAGCAATTGATCAAACAGCGGGAGCGAGTGGGGGAAGATGTGGCGCAATACCTGAAAAACTGGATGCAATCGGCGATGTGGTTGATCAAAGGGATTGAACAGCGACGTGATACGATTGTTCGGGTGACGGAAGCGATCGTGCTGAAGCAAAAAGAGTTTTTTGATAAAGGAATCGATTACCTCCGTCCCCTGACGTTGAGACAAATCGCCGAGGAAGTGGGATTGCACGAATCAACGGTCAGCCGCGCGACACAACACAAATACATGCAGACGCCACGGGGGCTGTATCCATTTCGCTTCTTCTTTCCGTCGGGACTTTCCACTCATTCCGGTGAGGATTTGTCACAAAAAACAGTACAGAAAAAGATTAAGTTGTTGGTGGATGGGGAAGATAAAGAACGACCGCTTTCCGACCAAAAAATAGCGGATATGTTAAGAATGGAAGGGATTCGCATCTCCAGAAGAACCATAGCGAAATATCGCGAGGAACTGGGGATCGCATCCTCAACTGGACGAAAGCGTTTTCTATGAATTTTCAATAAAGTAGTCATGACTAACTTGTCAAAGAAACTTTATTTAGGCTAAAATGAAAGTGATCCCGATGCGGGGATTTTTTTTGAACGGGTCGGGACACTTTTGTCTTATGCGGGACATATCGTGTCCAGTATTGGAGGATCCGATGGAAAAAATCTTGAACTTGCAAAAGCAATTATTGCCTGATCTTCTCCAGACCATGCAGAAAAGATATGACATCCTACGTCATATCCAATTGATGCAACCGGTAGGTCGACGAAGTCTCACAACAGAGCTGAAGACAACAGAACGGGTATTGCGCGCGGAAGTGGATTTTCTGCGGGCACAAGGTCTTCTTTCCGTCGACTCCGCCGGAATGAAATTGACTGAGAGCGGCAATGAATTGCTGGCGGAGATGGAACCGCTCATGAAAGAGCTGTTTGGTTTGTATCGGTTGGAAGCAGAGTTGAAGGCATTCCTGGGTGTGAATCATGTGATCATCGTTCCAGGGGATGCGGATGTCTCCGATTGGGTGAAAGTGGAGATGGGAAGAGCAGGGGCCCGATACTTGAAACAGCTGGCCGTTCCAGATCAAATCGTCGCAGTATCAGGCGGAAGTACCATGTTGGCGGTAGCGGAAATGATGATGCCGACACCTGCGTTTAAGCAGACTACGTTTGTGCCAACGCGCGGCGGCGTGGGGGAAGCGGTGGAGTTGGAGGCCAACTACATCGCCTCGCTGATGGCGAAGCGGACTGGCGGGAAGTATCGCATGTTGCACATTCCTGACCAGTTAAGCGATGAAGCCTATCAGACTTTGCAAAAGGAACCGCATATCCAAGAAGTGCTGGACTCACTCAAGTTGGCGCGCATGGTGGTGCATGGAATCGGTGACGCCAAGACGATGGCGATCCGCAGGAAATCGTCTCCCCAGGTGATTGACGAGCTGGAGAAGGGGAAAGCCGTTGGGGAATCTTTCGGCTACTATTTTAACCGGGACGGAAAGATTGTTCATCGTGTCCGAACGCTGGGGTTGGACTTGGATGGGCTGGAGCTCGTAGAGAAGAAGGTCGCCGTCGCCGGTGGGGCAAGCAAGGCGGAAGCCATTGTGGCTGTCTGTTCTCTTGTTTCCCAAGACACGTTGATTACCGATGAAGGTGCGGCGAGGGCCATCTTAAAAAATGCGATCGCTTTTTAGGAATGATTGACGCATCCGATCGGTGATAATACAGAAGAGATCAAGAGGAGGATTTCGATCATGGCAAAAGTGAAAGTGGGTATTAACGGTTTTGGTCGTATTGGCCGCAACGTATTTCGTGCAATGTTAAACCATCCAGAATTGGAAGTGGTCGCAGTCAACGACTTGACTGACTCCAAAACGCTCGCGCATCTGTTAAAATACGACTCTGTCCATGGCAAATTAGATGCGGAAGTGAAAGTGGCGGGCGATGGTTTCTCGGTAAACGGTCGTGAAGTGAAAGTATTGGCTGAGCGCGACCCTGCGCAAATCAAATGGGCCGACTATGGCGTGGAAATCGTGGTTGAATCGACCGGTCGTTTCACCAAACGTGCCGATGCGGCGAAACATATGAACGGGGGCGCCAAAAAAGTGATCATCTCCGCACCCGCCTCCGACGAAGATATCACCATCGTCATGGGCGTTAACCATGACAAATACGACGCGGCCAGCCATCACGTGATTTCCAACGCGTCTTGCACCACCAACTGCTTGGCTCCGTTCGCCAAAGTGTTGCACGAGAAATTTGGCATCGTGCGCGGTTTGATGACGACGGTTCACGCATATACCAACGACCAACAAATCCTTGATTTGCCGCACAAAGACTTGCGCCGCGCGCGTGCCGCGGGTGAGTCCATCATCCCAACCACCACCGGTGCGGCTAAAGCGGTATCCTTGGTTCTGCCAGAATTGAAAGGCAAACTGAACGGTTTTGCCATGCGCGTGCCAACCAAAAACGTATCGGTTGTCGACTTGGTGGCTGAATTGAAAAAAGAAGTGACGGTAGAAGAAGTGAACGATGCGCTGAGAGCGGCGGCTGAAGGTGAGCTGAAAGGCATCCTTAACTATACGGAAGAGCCACTCGTATCCATCGACTACAACGGAGATCCGCATTCCTCCACCATTGACGCCCTCTCCACCATGGTGATGGAAGGCAACATGGTGAAAGTCGTATCCTGGTACGACAATGAATGGGGTTACTCCAACCGTGTCGTTGACCTCGCAAGCTATATCGCAAGCAAAGGTCTATAATGTTATACTAATAGGAAATGTGTTATCCTAATGATCGGATAACCATGAGATGAGAAAGAGGAGAACTGTTCTCCTCTTTCTCATGCTCATACATTTCCTAGTACCCTACTCTTTTTGCGCAAGGGACGAGGGGTAGGGGCGGAACATAAGGAGGAAGGGCCATGAATAAAAAGTCGGTCAGAGATGTTGACGTTCGTGGTAAGCGCGTATTTTGCCGAGTCGATTTCAACGTGCCCATGGAAAATGGCCACATCACCGACGACACTCGGATTCGCGCGGCTCTGCCAACGATTCAAACCTTGGTGGATCAAGGGGCCAAAGTCATCTTGGCCAGCCACTTGGGCCGTCCGAAAGGGCAAGTGGTGGAAGAGTTGCGTCTCACGCCCGTGGCGGCTCGCCTGTCCGAACTGCTGGGCAAACCGGTGGCGAAAGTGGACGAAGCGATCGGGACAGAAGTGGAAGCTCGCGTAAATGCGCTCCGCGATGGCGATGTGTTGTTGTTGGAAAACGTTCGTTTCTATTCGGGCGAGGAGAAAAACGACCCCGAGTTGGCCAAAGCGTTTGCCAAATTGGCCGATCTGTATGTGAATGACGCGTTTGGTGCCGCCCATCGCGCGCATGCTTCCACCGCCGGCATCGCCGATCATCTGCCAGCGGTTGCCGGCTTGTTGCTGCAAAAAGAGTTGGATGCGCTCGGGACGGCGCTCGAGAATCCAAAACGTCCGTTTACCGCCATCATCGGTGGGGCGAAAGTGAAAGACAAAATCGGCGTGATCGAAAATCTGCTCGATAAAGTGGACAACCTGATCATCGGTGGCGGTTTGTCATATACCTTCGTCTATGCAAAAGGATACGGCATCGGCAAATCGCTGTTTGAAGCGGACAAAGTAGAGTTGGCGAAGAAGTTCATTCGGCAGGCGGAAGAAAAAGGGGTGCGCCTCTATTTGCCGGTGGACGCGGTGGTGATCGATGAGTTTGGTCCCAACCCAGACATCGTGAAAACCGTTGAGATCGATCAAATTCCGGCAGACCTTGAAGCGGTGGATATCGGTCCGAAAACGAGAGAGCTGTTCGCCGATGTGGTCAAAGCGTCGCGTTTGGTCATCTGGAACGGGCCGATGGGTGTGTTTGAGTTTGACCAATTCGCCAAAGGAACCAATGCGGTCGCGCAAGCGTTGGCCGATTCCGCGGCGTTCACCATCATCGGTGGCGGGGATTCCGCGGCAGCGATCGAAAAAGCGGGCTTGGCCGAAAGTGTGGACCACATCTCCACTGGGGGCGGCGCTTCGCTCGAGTTCCTGGAAGGAAAAGTGCTGCCAGGTGTCGCGGCATTGGATGACAAATAGATAAGGGGGAAACCGTATGCGTACTCCTGTGATTGCGGGTAACTGGAAAATGCACAAGACTGCGGAGGAAGCCGTTTCCTTTGTCAACGAAGTGAAGCGGGCAACGCTGCCAGTCGATGTCGAAGCGGTGCTGTGTGCCCCGTTCCTCGCCCTCCCGGCCATGGTGGAAGCGACCCAAGGAACATCTGTTGGCATCGGGGCGCAAAACGTACATTGGGAAGAGCAAGGCGCCTACACAGGTGAAGTGAGTGTGCCGATGTTAAAGGCGGCTGGCGTCGAATATGTGATTATCGGTCACTCTGAGCGTCGCACCTACTTTGCCGAAACGGATGAAACGGTGAACAAAAAAACGCGCGCCGCGCATGCCGGCGGGTTGACTCCGATCGTTTGTGTGGGAGAGGTGCTCTCCGAGCGTGAAGCCGGCAAAACGAAAGAAGTTGTGCAAACGCAAGTGAAAGCGGCATGTGAAGGGCTTTCGTCTGATGAGATGAAGAAGACGATCATCGCCTACGAACCGGTTTGGGCGATTGGTACGGGCAAAGCCTCGACAGCGGCAGACGCCGAAGAAGTGTGCAGCTTTATCCGCAAAACCGTGGCAGATTTATATGACCAGCAAGTGGCGAATGAAGTGCGCATCCAATATGGAGGCAGCGTGAAGCCTGAGAATATCCGGTCATTCATGGCAGAGCCCAATATTGATGGTGCGTTGGTGGGCGGAGCTGCCCTGAAAGCCGACTCCTTCATTCAGCTAGTACAAGCGGCAAGTGCAGGTGAATAAGCATGACGAGACCAAAACCAGTTCTCTTATGCATCTTGGATGGGTTCGCTTTGCGCCGGGAAACGGAAGGGAATGCCGTGGCCCAAGCAAACAAGCCCAACTTTGATCGCTATTGGAAGGAGTATCCCCATACCACGCTGACCGCGAGCGGCAATGCGGTGGGTCTGCCGGAAGGGCAAATGGGTAACTCTGAAGTGGGCCATCTCAATATCGGGGCGGGCCGGATTGTGTATCAAGACCTTACCCGTGTGACCAAATCGATCGAAGAAGGGGAGTTCTATCAGAACGAAACTTTCTTGAACGCGATTAAGAATGTCAAAGAGCATGGCTCGGCGTTGCATCTCTATGGGCTCTTGTCCGACGGTGGGGTGCACAGCCATATCCGCCATCTGTTCGCCCTGCTCGACTTGGCGGCGAAAGAAAAGGTGGAGCGCGTCTATATCCATGCCTTTTTGGATGGTCGTGATGTAGCTCCAGACAGCGCGATATCCTACATTGAGCAACTGGAGCGGAAGATCGCCGAGGTTGGCGTGGGGCAAATCGCAACCGTCCAAGGGCGTTACTATGCGATGGACCGCGATAAGCGCTGGGAGCGCACGGAGAAGTCTTACCGGGCGATGGTATATGGGGAAGGGCCTACATATCGCGACCCGATCCAAGCAGTAAAAGAGTCTTATGAGAAATCAATCTTTGACGAGTTTGTCATGCCGACAGTGATTGTGGATGAGCACAATCAGCCAGTGGGCACGATCAAAGACCACGATTCCGTCATTTTCTATAACTTCCGTCCCGACCGGGCGATTCAGATTTCGCTCGCGTTCACCAATGAGGATTTCCGTGGCTTCGACCGCGGGCCCAAACGCCCGAAGAACCTCTATTATGTCTGCTTGACCAAATTCAGCGAGTCGGTGGACGGCTTTGTGGCCTATAAGCCATCCGACTTGGACAACACCTATGGTGAAGTGGTGTCGCAACATGGGCTGAAACAATTGCGCATCGCCGAGACGGAAAAATACCCCCACGTCACTTTCTTCTTCAGCGGCGGCCGTGAGGAGGAATTCCCAGGTGAAGAGCGCATCTTGATCAGCTCACCCAAAGTGGCCACTTACGATCTGAAACCGGAGATGAGCGCGTACGAAGTGACGGAAGCGCTCATCAAAGAGATCGAAGCGGAAAAGCATGACACCATCATCCTCAACTTCGCCAATCCGGATATGGTCGGCCACTCCGGCAAGCTGGAGCCGACCATTAAAGCGGTGGAAACGGTGGACGAGTGCTTGGGCAAAATCGTTGACCTCGTTTTGGCCAAAGGCGGCGTGGCCGTGATTACCGCCGACCACGGCAATGCGGACATGGTGATCGATGAGAACGGACGTCCACATACGGCCCATACCACCTTCCCTGTTCCGCTCATCGTGACCCAAAAAGGCGTCACTTTGCGGGAAGGCGGCATCTTGGCGGACATCGCGCCAACCTTGCTCGACCTCCTCGGCGTGGAACAACCCAAAGAGATGACCGGGAAAACGTTACTAAGTCGTTCTTAGCGAGCGTCTTTTGCGAGCTTAGAACGACTGTACTCCGCGGCAGTGGAGTTACCATGATTTGTTCTTAGCGAGCGTCTTTTGCGAGCTTAGAACGACTGTACTCCGCGATAGCGGAGTTACCACTAATCACATCTTGAGAAAAGAGGGAAATGCCATGACGACCATTATCGATGTGTATGCACGCGAAGTGCTGGACTCCCGTGGGAATCCGACTGTAGAAGTAGAAGTGGTGCTTGAATCCGGTTCCGTTGGCCGTGCGATTGTTCCATCCGGCGCTTCCACCGGTGCTTATGAAGCGGTGGAATTGCGTGACGGCGACAAAGAGCGTTACCTTGGCAAAGGCGTGCTCAAAGCGGTGCAAAACGTAAACGACGTGATCGCGCCCCATATCGAAGGCATGGATGCGCTGGATCAAGTGGCGATCGACCATGCGTTGATCGAACTTGACGGCACACCGAACAAAGGCAACTTGGGCGCCAACGCGATTCTGGGTGTTTCCATGGCGGTGGCGCATGCGGCTGCGGACGCGCTGGGCTTGCCGCTCTACCTCTACTTGGGCGGATTCAATGCGAAGGCCATGCCGGTTCCGATGATGAACATCTTAAACGGCGGCGCTCATGCGGACAACAACGTGGATATCCAAGAATTCATGGTCATGCCCGTCGGCGCGGAAAATATGCGCGAAGCGATCCGCATGGGCTCGGAGATCTTCCACAACCTGAAATCGGTATTGAAATCCAAAGGATATGCCACGGGTGTGGGTGACGAAGGCGGTTTCGCACCAAACCTGAAATCCAACGAAGAAGCCCTCTCTACCATCGTGGAAGCGATTGAAAAAGCGGGTTACAAACCGGGCGTTGATGTCATGCTGGCTCTGGACGTGGCTTCCACCGAAATGTACAAAGACGGCAAATACCACTTCGAAGGCGAAGGCATTACCCGCACTTCCGCTGAAATGATCAACTTCTACGAAGAACTGACCAGCAAATACCCAATCATCTCCATCGAAGACGGTTTGGCTGAAGATGACTGGGAAGGTTGGAAGCAATTGACCGAGCGTCTGGGCAAAAAAGTCCAACTCGTCGGCGATGACCTGTTCGTGACCAACACCGAACGCCTCGCCCAAGGGATCGAAAAAGGCGTGGGTAACTCGATCTTGGTGAAAGTGAACCAAATCGGCACCCTGACCGAGACCTTCGATGCGATTGAAATGGCGAAGCGTGCCGGATACACTGCCGTGATCTCCCACCGCTCCGGAGAGTCGGAAGACACCACCATCGCTGACATCGCTGTGGCGACTGGCGCCGGCCAAATCAAAACCGGCGCGCCATCCCGCACCGACCGTGTGGCCAAATACAACCAATTGATCCGCATCGAAGACCAATTGGGACACACCGCCCAATACCCGGGCCGCACCGCTTTCTACAACCTGCGCGGGTAAGTTGGAACATAAACGAAAAGGCTCCGTATGGGGCCTTTTTTCTTTACCATGGGTGTGCCGTGCAAAGAAGCTCAAACTGGGTGAAGGAATGGAAGAAGAACGGGGATAAGACATCCCCCTTTTTCTCCATTGAAAACGACGGTTAAATGTGTTACAGTCAATGCAGTGGAATAGAAGCAAGGAGGGGACATTTGTGGAACTCGCATCAAAAATTGTCCTTGCTGTCATCAGCTTGATTCTCATCGTTGCGGTATTGCTTCAATCCGGTAAGAGCGCAGGCTTGTCCGGTACCATTGCTGGTGGAGCGGAACATATGATGGGAAAAGCAAAAGCGCGCGGATTTGATGCTTTTCTGGGTAAAGCAACGGCTGTGCTGGCATTCCTGTTCATGGTGATGGCACTCGTGGTTGGATATTTCGTAAAATAAAGCGTGCAGCCGATGTTTCTGGTCGGCTGTTTGTTTTAGGGAGAAAAATTTTAAAAAACCTCTTGCGTTTTTCTCTCATGCCTGCTATTATAATAAACGTAAGATGTCTGGTGATGATGGCGGAGGGGATCCACCCGTTCCCATACCGAACACGGAAGTTAAGCCCTCCAGCGCCGATGGTACTTGGGCCTAAGCCCTGGGAGAGTAGGTCGTTGCCAGGCCAAAGAAGAGTCACTCGTGAGGGTGGCTCTTTTTTTATATCATTTTTGTTAAACGCGAAAACGCTTCAAGAACGGAGAAGTTCCGCTCTGAAGCGTTTTTTCAGTCGTCGGGTCAACTGCCATGGCCCAAGGATTGTTTGACTAGGCGAGGATGTTCGGTTAACCGGCCGAATCTTTCAGGTCCGATGGTTGGTAGTGCTGGGCCAAAGCGACAATCATGCTGCCCATCCGTTCTTCCGTCGGCACCACGACCCTTGCCAAAAAAATTTTTGCCTCTCCCTGCGCAACCAGGATTAGGCATTAATTTCTAAAGGGAAATGGGTAATTTCTATAATGGAAAGAGTTTCGATATCGGCGTGCGATTCAGGCAAGTGTTGCAAATTGTTGACGGTGTGCTATCGTTAAAATGATCTGGAAATATACTTGCAAATGGACGGGTGGGGAACGTCAAATGAAGACTGTACAAAGATCTCCAGAACCTTTTTTTTATCCGGGGGGAAAAACGGGCATTCTACTCTTACACGGTTTTACTGGGACACCTTCTGAGTTAAGGCCGATGGGGCAATATTTCAAGGATCAGGGCTATACCGTCTTTGCGCCCTTATTGGCGGGACATGGCACCAGCCCTGAGGAGATGGAGCAAACAACCTGGCGTGACTGGTGGCAAAGTGTTCTGGATGCATATGATAAGCTGCGGGCGGAGAAACTGGAGAGGTTGTACGTGGCGGGATTATCGATGGGGGGGTGCCTCTCCCTGGCGTTGGCGGCGCAAAGGCCGGTGGATGGTGTGATCCCGATGTGCGCGCCCATTTATATCCGTGACCGGCGGGCCTTGTTGGCCAATGTGTTGTCCCTCTTTATTCGCTATAAAAAGAGAACGACCCATCGCGACCCGGAGATTGAAGCTTATTTGTGCCCGTATGATCGGACACCGATCAAATGCGTGGCCGAATTGACGCGGCTGATTCGCCATGTCAAAGGGTTGTTGGCGGAAGTGAAGGTGCCTGCGCTGATTATCCAAGCGGGCAAAGATGAATTGATTCTGGAGAAAAGCGCCGATTACATCTATGAAAACATCTCGTCAACCGATAAGAAGGTGTCTTGGTATGAGAAATCGACCCACATCATCACGGTGGACCGCGAGCGCAAAGAGTTATTTAAAGAAATAGAGCAATTTATCAGGGAACGATCGTCCTAGACGAAAGTGAGGTGGCAGTCTGCTCTTTAGGAGGCAAGGTTCCTGGAGGCAGGTGAAGCGATGTTGACAGAACAACAGATTTGGCAGTTTATGTTGGAGCAAGCCTATAAACCGCTCACCCTAACTGAATTGATTGATGAATTTCAGGTGGCGGAAGCGGAGCGGGAGGCGTTTGCCCAGCTCTTGAACGAGATGGAAGCGGACGGGAAAATCGTCCAGACGCGCACCAAACGGTATGGGGTGCCGGAACGGTTCAACTTGGTGCGGGGAACATTGCAAGGGAGTTCCAAAGGATTTGGGTTCGTCATCCCGGATACGCCCGGCAAACCGGATATCTACATTCATCTCAATGACATGAACGGCGCCATGGACGGCGATTTGGTTTTGGCGCGGATTCACAAAAGCAAGACGGAGAATCGCCGTCCGGAAGGGGAAATCGTCCGCGTCTTGAAGCGGAAACGGGATAAGATCGTCGGTACGTTTGCCCGATTGTCTTCTCATTTTGGATTCGTCATCCCTGACGATAAACGCATCGCCGCAGACATCTTTATCGCACCCGAATTGCAGATGGATGCCCGCGACGGCCAGAAAGTCGTGGTGAAATTGCACCAAATCACCGGACGCCACTCAGCTGAAGGGGAAATCATTGAGATTCTTGGCCATCGCAATGATCCCGGTGTCGATATTTTGTCCATCATTCGGAAACACGGGTTGCCCGAGGCGTTCCCCGAGGCCGTGATCGCCGAGGCGGAAGCCATTCCGGAAACCATCAGCGAAGAAGATCTGAAAGGGCGGCGGGATTTGCGCGATCGTCCCATGGTCACGATCGACGGCGAAGATGCCAAAGACCTGGACGATGCGGTGTCCGTTGAACGCCTGCCCAATGGCAATGTGCGCTTGGGTGTGCATATCGCCGATGTCAGTTATTATGTCAGGGAAGGTTCCGCCCTGGACCGGGAAGCGTATGAGCGGGGATGCAGCGTGTACCTCGTCGACCGCGTCATCCCGATGCTTCCCAAGCGTTTGTCCAACGGCATCTGCAGCTTGAATCCGCAAGTGGATCGGCTCACCATGACCTGTGACATGGAAATCGATCCCGCCGGGGAAGTGGTGGCTTACGATATCTACCCCAGCGTGATCAAAACCAAGGAACGGATGACCTATTCCAATGTGAAGAAGATTGTCGTCGATGAAGACCCGGAGTTGATCGAGCGATACAAGCCGCTCGTCGATGACTTCCGTTTGATGGCCGACTTGGCGATGACGTTGCGGAAGCGGCGCCTCAGACGGGGGGCGATCGATTTCAACTTCACCGAGGCCAAAATCATCGTCGATGAGAAAGGGAAACCGGTGGATGTGGTCAAACGGCCCCGCACCATTGCCGAGCAACTGATTGAAGAGTTCATGCTGAAGGCCAACGAAACGGTGGCTGAGCATTTCTGCAACCTGCAAGTGCCGTTTGTCTATCGGATTCACGAAAATCCGGATGCCGAGAAACTGAAGAACTTCTATGAGTTCATCACCAGCTTCGGCTACTCGGTGAAGGGGAAACCGGATCAAGTCCGTCCGCATGCTTTGCAAAGCTTGCTGGAGAAAATCTCCGGCAAACCGGAAGAGCATGTGATCAGCACCGTTTTGTTGCGGTCGATGAAGCAGGCCAAGTATTCGGCGGACAATTTGGGGCATTTCGGCTTGGCGGCGCCGTTCTATTCGCACTTCACCTCGCCGATCCGCCGGTATCCCGACTTGCTGATCCATCGCATCATCCGCGAAGTGTTGGAGCAAGGGAGCTTATCCGTTGAGCGGATCGACCAGCTGAATGCCTACTTGCCGGATGCGGCCCAACAATCGTCCATCCGTGAACGGATCGCGGTCGATGCCGAGCGGGAGACCAACGACCTCAAAGCGGCTGAGTTCATGATGGATAAGGTGGGGGAGGAGTATGAGGGCATCATCTCCAGCGTCACCTCATTCGGCATCTTCGTCGAGCTGGAAAACACGATTGAAGGGTTGATCCATGTCAGCTTCCTGACGGACGATTATTATCGCTACGATGAATCCCATTACTGCCTCATCGGAGAACGGACGGGACGCATCTTCCGCATTGGGGATCGCGTGCGCATCCGGGTCAGCGGCGTCAACATCGATGAGCGCAAAGTCGACTTTGAACTGTTGGAGCATTTCTCGGATGAGCGCTTTGAACGTCCCGTTAAAGGGAAGAAGAAGAAATTCAAACGCAACCGGGACGCTGACGCCGCCAAAGGCAAAAAAGGCAAGCTCCATGAAGTGAAACGGGAAGACTTCGCCAAGAAAAGCGACGACAAGAAGAAGGCGAAGAAGAAAAAGAAGAAGACCTATCGCAATAAAAGCAAAAAGAAATGAACCCTGCCGATGTGGGGTTCTTAGGATAAGTACAAACCCTTGAGGAGGGAGATTTTTGAAAGCGGAGCCACTTCCCGATAAAGCGACCAAGGAACGCAGACTCAAAAATTGACCCCAGAGCCACTTGTCAGCAAGCTCTGAAAATGGGGCAGAGGAGCCGCAGGGAATCCTTTGCCCTTTATCCTTTGCTTTTGCTTTGCTTAAAAGCGGGGGCGTTGACTACTTGCCAGATTCTGTGATAAAATGTACAATGCACGATTTTTACGGGTTGAGGTGAAAACGATGGGAAGCAAAGCATCCAAAATTATCGCCAAGAATAAAAAAGCGTATCATGATTATCATATAGAAGAAACGTTTGAAGCTGGCATCGTTCTCACCGGAACGGAGATCAAGTCGATCCGCCAGGGCAAGGTGCAACTCAAGGACAGCTACGCCCGCATCGACAAGGGGGAAATCTTCATCGTCGGGATGCACATCAGCCCCTTCGAAAAAGGAAACCGGTTTAACGTGGACCCCACCCGCACCCGTAAGTTGTTGATGCACAAGCGTGAGATCGACAAGCTGTTGGGCACCACCAAGGTGAAAGGCTTGACCCTGGTACCGCTCGACGTGCATCTGAAAAACGGATTCGCCAAGATCCAACTCGGCCTGGCCCGCGGGAAGAAGCTGCATGACAAACGGGCAACCGAAGCCAAGCGCGAAGCCGATCGCATGATTCAACGCCGGTTGAAAGAACAAAACATGCGATAAAAAAATTGAAAAAAACTCTTGCTAATCTTTCTATACCCTGCTATAATTTAAAACTGTGATCGATGAATTTCGCTCGACAAACGGTTGAATCTCGGGGGCGTTCTTGGGATTCGACGGGGATAGTTCGAGCGTCAGTAGCGAGCCGAGGGGTTGCGTCTCTCGTTAAACACGCAAATGCCAAAATGTAACTGGCAAAAACGAAAACCTTGCTCTGGCTGCTTAATTAAGCGACCAGGATCCGCTTCTCCATCGCCCATGTGGAGCTGCCGGGTCTCATAACTTAGTGGGCTAGCTGACTGATCGGCCACTGGTCGGAAGGCGAATCCTTAGTGGCTAGTCTCTATGAACGCCTGTCACTGGGCAGTCACAGGGGCGAACACTCAGTACAGTGACTGCGCTCGGAGAAGCTGGCGTGGCGATGTCTTCGGACAGCGGTTCGACTCCGCTCGCCTCCACCAGAATCAAATCAATATGCTGATGTAGCTCAGCTGGTAGAGCACTTCACTCGTAATGAAGGGGTCGCAGGTTCGAATCCTGTCATCAGCACCAAACAAAAGCCCGAGATTCCGGGCTTTTTTCGTGTGTAAAAAATGGATATAGGCCATTAGAAAGCGATCTTCTAATGAATTTCTAACGTTAGTCTGCTAAAGTGTTTTTTGATCTGAATTTTCCAATTGAGGAGCTGTCTTTTGGGGGCGTTGGAACTGAACTGGGGAACGGCATCGAAACCGTGAGGAGAAGGATGAACGGTGAGTGATTTGTATTGATGGAGCCGTTGTCTATGTGCACCATAAATCTCAAGTGAACTCGGTTCCAGTTTTTTCGGAAGCCGCATCTATGCTTCTTGGTGTACCCATTTGAAGCGACTTTGGCAGTGGTGTTGGTCATGATTTTATGGCATTATGCATGATCACTTTTTTCTTGATTTCCTCTTTGTAATGATGTTGATCTTCAGTGCTCAAGTTGCTCCAATCAATCAGTGTTTCTATTGATGTTACAAGTTCGGGATGATACTCCATCATCTTTTCAAAGTTCGTGAGCGCCCGTGTTTGCTGTTCTGACTTCATCAGCCAGTTGA
The DNA here is from genome assembly GCF_042665195.1 of Laceyella putida. NCBI lineage: Bacteria > Bacillati > Bacillota > Bacilli > Caryophanales > Thermoactinomycetaceae > Laceyella > Laceyella putida. Next base: position 22,845 of record NZ_JBHTBW010000006.1, on the reverse strand, counting down.
TCAACTCAACCCAAGCGTCAGAGTGTTCCGGGTATTTGGCTATATGTCGGTTCATTAAATCCATTGCGGCTTCCCTGTTCCGTATTTTATGGTGAGCTTCAAATTCGTTCCAGTTGATTTTCGCCTTATAATAATTTGATCGCCATAAGTTGGGGTATATGTTTTGGGCCGTATTGATCATCTTGATTCTGTCGGTGTAATCAAGATCGTCATTTTTTCCCAAGATGCTGGGTTCCAACATCAACTGGAGGGCTTTGATCTTTTGGGAAGTGGTCTCTTGGAGTTTTTGAATTTGTTGTTGGGTCTGTTCCTGTTGGGGGATAATGCTGTTGAAGTGGACTTTGACTTCTTCTTTTACCATTTGGGGGACTTTCGTGGATTGATAGTATCCAAAGATAGTAAAGGCCAGTCCACTGATCGTTCCGAGTGTGGCCAGCAATGTCAGGAAATAATTCATATAAGCAATGACATTGGAAAGATATCCGTCGTCTTTATTGTGCAAGATGGGATTCAAATCTTGGTTGTACGGCAACACGAATATTCCGATAATTAGAATCTGACAAATGAACACAGAAGTTGTGGTTATCATCACCTTTCTCTTGCTTTTCACTTTTCTTCCCCCTCATCTGTGTTGTCCGTAAAGAGGGCTATTTTTATTTTCACATTCTATTTTCGGGTTTTTCTCGTCACAATGAAAAATACGCCCTCAATATAAAAACAACATAACATCTACTATTTAATACCAATCAGTTCGCTTGTAAATGATTTGACCAACACAACTTGCGCATATACATACAGACCGGTCTGTATGTATATTATAATATGAATTTTAATAAAAGTATACACTTTTCGTTAATTTTGTGGGAAAAATCGTATATTTTAAATTTGTTGATTTAGATTGATGAATCTGGCGCTTCCTTTGGTTTGGGGGGATTGTTTTTACTAATACCCAACATTTATTTTTGCACCAGCATTTTATCTATTTCCATCTTGGATTTTCAATGAGCTTTGTAAGGGACTGGTACCGCGACACAAAAGTTTCCCTGTTCATACTATGGTTTAAGACTGATATAAAGAGAGGAAGTGAAAAGAGTTGAACATTCTCTTTCTGGAGAGTCACCCGATCTGGATCTACGGTTTGCCAAACGGTTTTAAGGATGCGGGGCATACGGCTATCGTTTCCGGACCCCTTCAAAGAAACAGTATTTTAGATATGATCGATGAATTCCAACCGGATCTTTTGGTCTCCATGGGATGGACACATGAACATACGAAGGAAAAGCAATTATGGATTCATCACGCTGCCGAAAAATCAAAAATACCACTAGTCTTTGGGCAACGGAAGATCCGCTGCATACAGAAAAATTTTCCCTCCCATTAATTAAACGAATGAAGCCGGACTTTGTGTTCACGGTTACGCCGTCTATGTGCAAATTCTACAGGAAACAAGGTGTCAAAGCGGCACATTTAGATTTTGCATACCATAAGCGTGTCCATCACCAAGTTAAACCGGTGGATAAATATCGCTGTGATATAGCGGTTGTGGCAAATGCATATCCTGCATTTCTAAGAAAAAAACCGGATGTGTTCCGCGTATCTTCATTGCAAACGCTCATTTCCCCTCTCATACGCAATAACATCCGCATTGATTTTTGGGGAGCCAATTGGGAATATATGAGGGAGTTTATTGGGAAACAAATCCCCCGTAAATGGATGCACGGATATGTGGATTATACAGAAGCAAACAAAATCTATAGCTCAGCCAAAATCGTCATTGGCCTGCAAAACTGCACAGATCAATTGACACAGCGGACTTATGAAATTCTCGGTTCAGGAGGATTCTTGCTGACATCAGACACCCCCGCTGTTCGTAATAAATTTCAACCAATAAGAGAGAGCAAATGAAGAGATTTGGCAAAGAAGCGGTAAAAAGCGACACCTATCGGCATAGAGCGGAACAAATGTTGAGGGTGTTGAGAAAGGAAGGCATTTTAGTGAAAATGCACAGATCACCCCGGAGAGGGAAAATGATCCATTATACGGATTTTATCAAAGAGAAATTCACGATCCACGTGGTGAAACAAGGGGATACACTATGGAGTATTTCTCAAAAATATGACGTTCCAATGAAACGAATCATGAAACTCAACAACTTGCAAACAGGTCGCATTTATACGGGACAAATGATAAAAATTGGAGAAAAATAACAGATTTATTCATTGTGACTGTGATACTTTCACTGCTTATGAACTATAAAAAGTCAACCGGTTGTCGGATGGCGCGCATTGGGGCCGCGTTTGGGATGGAGGTCGTCGCATGGAGCCCGAATTTGACCCAAGAGAGGGCCGATGCCGCAGGAGCGCGTCTGGCCGGCTCACCCATTCGGAAGCTGTCCTGAAACGATGGCACCACGTCACGCGGCAGCTTGGCATCATCCGAACGTAAATCCCAATGGTGAGCGTGATGTGGATGCATTCGCATCTCAGAAGGAGAAAAAGATTAAAGACCATGAGGATCCCCCAAGGTCTTTGGATATCTGGCAATTTCATATTAGGTATGGAAGAGAGATGCAAATAGAATGTTTGAAAGCACAGAGTGTTCTTTCATCGCCATAATCGTTCCAACTATACAAGGGGGCGGTCAATAAGCGTAGTAAACACGAATCTGTGAACATGACCGTCATCGACTGTAGTGACTCCCCTTACTAAATGTACGTGTTTTCCCTTGCCGACAGGTATGGCCGGGCCTGTTTTTATAACGAGTTTGTGATGATGGTCAAGAAAGTCCGTATTCACCGTTATAGTGTGAATGTGATTTCCCCCTTTTAATGGGATCGCTTCACTGGTAACTCCGGCAAATCGGTGATTGTGTCTGTCTTGACCTTGTTCGGCTAGTTTTGTGCTGCCTAAAAATTCATGAGTATGTCTTTGTTGTCGACTCATCATTTACCTCCGTATCATTTTTTTTGAATTTGTTCCATGATTGATGACAGTATATGGATGCGACGTTATATCTGTTCTTGTACGTGGGATTTTTGTGTATCTGCCTATCGGACCATTGGCAAGTTTGACCAGAAAAAATCAAGACGTACAAGTAGACAGCGACGGTGGAAGGAGCGGGGACGGGATGGGGGGCTATGGTGGGGGCCGCCGGCAATTCTATCGCATGCGCATTCTCCGGGTTCGGTGATTCCGTCTTTGTCTCCTGGATGACCCCTTGCTATCCATGGGGCCGATGGTTGGTGACATTGGCGAGGAGGTGAACTGTGTCCAAGGCTCCCGATGCCTTTCCTTTTATGGCTTCCCATGCTTAAGCCGGAAAAAGGAAGCGCAGGGTGAAACCTTCGTGGATCGCCAATGCGGACGGGCGACAAGCCAATGGGGGATGAAGCCCACTTCCGGCATTTTGCCAAATCCCGAGACCGACCGGGCATGAGTCTCCCACCGCATAAATGAAACGATTTCGGTTCATGTACAATTTCGAAAGTGCTTTATCCGATTTTGCAATAACATCGATTTATGTTATAATACTAAAAATTCATCAACTCTACCCCTTGATAACAGTCATAGGAAGGGCCGAGTTCTGCAAGCCCATGGGGCGTTGCGGAAGCGGGGGAACCAAAGTTTGGGGTGAATGGCTTGTGTTGTGCCAGCAACACGGCTTAGGCGGGGAAAATGGGAACCCGCCGAATCCGACAGCTAACTTCGTAGGCGAATCAATATGATTGTTATGCACTTTTCCTTTTCCCCAAAGCGCAGTGGATCATATCGCAAAGTATGAGGGAGCTATCATTCCCTTATTTCCGAGTGTTGAGCTCGGTTTTACCTTCGATTGTCTCGGGGGCGAGAAAAAATAGAAAGGAGAGCAAATGACAAATACAGCGATTCAATTTATTGAAGTGTCCAAATCATATGAAAAAAATCCGATTGTGAGAAACCTTAACCTCCAGATTCCCAAAGGCAAGCTGGTGACGTTGATCGGGCCGTCGGGTTGCGGGAAGACAACCACGTTGAAGATGATCAATCGGCTCATTGAGCCCACAACCGGACGCATCACCGTAAACGGTGAGGATATCAACCGGGTGAATGCGGTGGAATTGCGGCGTCAGATCGGTTACGTCATTCAACAAATCGGCTTGTTTCCGCACATGACGATTGAAGAGAACATTACCCTGGTGCCAAAGCTCAAAAAAGAGGACTCTACCACTTTCAGAAAGAGGGTGGAGGAACTCCTCGACTTGGTGGGGATGGATCCGGCCCGGTTCCGCTCAAGGTATCCCCGCGAGCTGTCGGGCGGGCAGCAACAGCGCATCGGTGTGGCCCGGGCCCTGGCGGCGGACCCATCCATCATCTTGATGGATGAGCCGTTCAGCGCATTGGACCCCATCAGCCGGGAACAGCTTCAAGATGAGCTGGTCAAGTTGCAAAACACGTTGCACAAAACGATTGTGTTTGTCACGCATGACATGGATGAAGCCTTAAAGATCGCCGACGAAATCGTGCTGATGAAAGAGGGGGTGATTGTCCAGCGGGATGTGCCGGACCAAATCCTTCGCCACCCGAAGAACGAATTTGTCAGGGAGTTTGTCGGGGAAAAGCGCTTTATTCATTCCTCGCTGTTGTCCAAGGCAAAGGATGCGCTCACCAAGGCGATCACCGTCTCGCCGATGCGCGGACTTGCGGAATGCATTCAACTCATGAGGCGCCACCAGGTCAATGGCTTGATCGTGACCGATCAGCAAGGGCGTTATTTGGGCGTGATCGGCGCGAATGAGATTTATGCCCATTACAACAATGAAGGGCTGAAAGCGAAAGATGTCATGTCCAAGGATGTGGAACCCATCCATTCCGAAACCCCCATGCAGGACGTGTTGCCCCTGTTGAACGGACGGGAGCGGGGCTTCATACCGGTTACCGACCAAACCGGCAAGCTGGTGGGTGTCGTCACGAGGGCGAGTGTTCTCAATGTCCTTGCGGATACCCTGATGGAGGAGGCTGAGGGGGCTTGAATTTGTTCATTGAATCGTTGATGAATAATTGGGAGGACCTTCTTGCCGCATTAGGGGAACACATCTACTTGTCGCTGATTGCCATCATCATCGGTTGCATGGTCGCCATCCCCGTCGGCGTGGTCATTACGAGACATGAGCGGTTGGCCAAGGTCGCCCTGATGATCGCTTCCGTCATCCAGACCATTCCCAGTTTGGCTTTGCTCGGTTTCTTGATCCCCATTTTTGGGATCGGCACCGTTCCCGCGATTGTGGCGCTGACGCTGTACGCGCTGCTTCCCATCATGCGGAACACGTATACGGGCATCAAAAATGTGGATCAGGCATTGATTGAATCTGCCATCGGGATGGGGATGACGAAACGACAGATTTTATGGATGGTGGAGCTTCCGCTTGCCAGGCAAGTCATCATGGCGGGGGTTCGCACGGCCACGGTGTTGACGATTGGCGTAGCCACTTTGGCCACTTTCATCGGCGCGGGCGGGCTCGGGGATATCATCATGCGCGGAATCAGCATGATCGATGCACCGACCATTTTGGTGGGAGCCATACCGGCGGCCCTGCTTGCCATTCTCTTTGATTATGGATTGCATGGGTTGGACCGTCTGTTCACGCCCAAAGGGATGAGATGAATCGGATCAATAGCCAAAAGGAGTCGATGTGATTGATATGCAAAAAAAGAGCTGTCTCGATGCCAAAGCGTCCACTTAAAGCGGCGTTGGTCATATTGGTGACACTGGCGCTGACGGTGGGTCTGTTGGGGTGCAATGTCAATGCCTCTTCCGATACCGTAGTCGTGGGCGGCAAAGATTTCACGGAGCAGGACATCATGGCGGACATGATCACGCTCTTGATCGAACAGGACACGGATCTGAAAGTGAAGAAGAAAACGTGGCTGAACAGCAATGTGATATGGAATTCAATGAAAAACGGCAACATTGACATTTATGTGGAATATACGGGAACGGGCTTGGTGAACATCTTGAAACAGAAGGCCGTCTCCGATCCGCAACAGGCATATGATCTCGTGAAAAATGAATTCAAGGGAAAGTATGATGTCACTTGGCTGCAACCGATCGGTTTCAACAACACGTATGCCATGGCGATGCGCAGGTCAGAAGCGAAGAAGTTGAACATCGCTTCGATTTCCGATTTGGCCAAGCAGTCACCCAATCTCATACTGGGGTCCGAGCAAGACTTCATGATACGCGAAGACACGCTTCCCGCCATGAACAAGCTGTACGGAACCAAGTTCAAAAGCGTGAAATCGATGGAAATTGGCTTGAAATATAAAGCGATGGCCAACGGGAATGTGGATGTGATCGACGCCTTCTCGACGGATGGCAAAATCCCGGCCAATGACCTGGTGTTGCTGGAGGATGACAAGCATTTGTTCCCGCCGTATTATGCCGTTCCCATCATCCGGAATGAAGTCTTGAAGAAGCATCCGGAGTTGGAGAAGGTGATCAATCAATTGGCGAACAAAATCACTGATGAGGAGATGCAGAAATTAAATAAACAAGTGGACATCGAACACAAGAAATCTTTGGATGTCGCCAAAAAATGGATGCAAGACCAAGGTCTTCTCACCCGGTGATGAGAGTGTCTTGACAGTGTGACACAACCCTTGCAGAAAAGCGGGGTTGTGTTTTTTTCTTTTTCAGAAATCGCCATGGGGAAGCTTGTTTCTGCGGGAATGAAGCGGGTAGGATGCAAAAGCGCTCGCTGTTTAGAAAGGGATTGATGCGTAATTGCAGAAATATATATTTTGATTACATAATTAATTGTTTTCATTAATTATTTTCAGTGAGGGGGGTTATGATGGGTAAAACCATTGCGCTGATCGGGGCATTGGACACCAAAGGGGCGGATTACGCGTTTGTGAAGCGCGAGATAGAAAAACGCGGCCATTATGCACTCACCATCAATACCGGAGTGCTGGGTGAACCGCTGTTCGAACCGGATGTGCCCGCGGAACGGGTGTCCCTTGCGGGAGGGATGACTTTGGATGAACTTCGGCGGGAAAAGGACAAGTCCTTGGCCATGTCGGTCATGACCAGAGGGATCGCCAAGGTCGTGAAGGAGTTGTTTGACCAAGGGCTGATCGATGGCGGCTTGTCGATGGGAGGGTCCAACGGGACCATGATTGGGACATCGGGCCTGCGGGCGCTTCCAGTGGGGGTGCCCAAGGTGATGGTCAGCACCGTCGCCTCCGGGGATACGCAGCCGTATGTGGGCATCAGCGATATCGTCATGGTTCCGTCCATCTTGGATGTGGCGGGATTGAATCGCATCAGTGCCAAGATTTACGCCAATGCGGTCGGCATCATTGTCGGCATGGTGGAATCGGAAGTCCCCCCGATTGAAACCAAGCCGCTGATAACGGCATCCATGTTTGGCAACACCACCAAATTGATCAATCAATGCGCAACCCAATTGGAAGAGAACGGTTATGAAGTGCTCGTGTTCCATGCGACGGGGACGGGCGGCAAAACGATGGAATCGTTGATTGACCAAGGCTATATCACGGGTGTGTTGGATGTGACGACGACAGAGCTGGCCGATGAGCTGGTGGGCGGGGTACTGTCGGCGGGGCCCACCCGCATGGAGGCGGCCGCCAAATGGGCGTTGCCCCAAGTGATCGCTCCCGGTTGTCTGGATATGGTCAACTTCTGGGGGATGTCCACCGTTCCCGACAAATATCGAGATCGGTTGCTGTACTGTTGGAACGATAACATCACCCTGATGCGGACCACTCCGGAGGAAAACGCCAAGTTGGGTCGCTTGTTGGCTGAAAAGGCAAACCGCTCCAAGGGGGAAGTGGCGATTTTCCTCCCTCTGCAAGGCTTGTCTGAATTGGATGCCCCCGGCAGGGAATTTTGGTGGCCGGAAGCGGACCAGGCCTTGTTTGACGCCATCAGGCAATATGCCCGCAAAGATATCTCCATTTATGAGCTGGATTGCAACATCAATGATGCCATGTTTGCGCAGGCGGTCACGTCCAAACTTCTAGACATGCTTCAACACGAATACGAATAAAGGGGCTGAACGGTCATGCCATTTATACCGCGAACAGAATCTTTGCGTCGTTTGCGTGAGACTGTGGACAAGGGTTCCCCGATCATCGGGTGTGGGGCGGGAACGGGCATTTCCGCCAAATTCGCGGAACGGGGTGGAGCCGATCTCATCATTATTTATAATTCCGGCCGTTATCGGATGGCGGGACGCGGTTCATTGGCGGGGCTGATGCCTTATGGGGATGCCAACGGGATTGTGGTAGAGATGGCCAGCGAGGTGCTGCCCATTGTGCAAGACACCCCCGTGTTGGCCGGTGTCTGTGGAACGGATCCGTTTCGGCTGATGCCCGTGTTCCTGAAACAGTTGAAAGAAATGGGCTTTGACGGTGTGCAAAATTTCCCCACTGTCGGCTTGATTGACGGCACTTTCCGCCAAAACCTCGAGGAAACCGGGATGGGCTTCGATCTTGAAGTGGAGATGATCCGCTTGGCCCACGAGTTGGATATGTTGACATGCCCTTATGTGTTCAATGAAAAAGAGGGGGCGGCCATGGCAAAAGCGGGGGCCGATGTGTTGGTCGCCCATATGGGATTGACCACCAAAGGGGCGATAGGGGCGGAAACCGCACTGACGCTGGAGGAGTCGGCAGAGCGGATCCAGCGTATCCATGATGTGGCCAAAGAAGTGAATCCTGACATTTTGGTCTTGTGCCATGGCGGTCCCATCGCCGAACCGGCCGATGTGCAAACGATATTTTCTCTCACGCAAGGAATTGACGGCTTTTTCGGGGCTTCCAGCATGGAGCGTTTGCCAACGGAAGTCGGGATTCGTTCCCAGGTGGAAAACTTCAAATCTTTGATGAAGACGCAATGAGGCCATGGGATGGAAAGCCCCGCTCACCTTTAGAGAGCGGGGGCTTTTTGCTGGATGTAAAGCAACTCCAGGATCGAGGCCCCGGAGTTGCTTTTTTATCGGAAAACAGTGACATGGGAGATCTGGTCGTTCCAACCATTGCCCACATAACCGATATCGTGGCCCGGCGGGAACGTTTTGCAGGGTTCGCACCGGTTCGCGTGAAAAAAAACTTCGGTTCCGCTGCTGTATCGGGCGGTTTTGAGGGAAGAGATCTGATCGTTGTATGCGCGGGGGAGATTCCAAGCCCGATTCACGCCCAGTTCAAACATATAACCGCCAAAGTTGGCATGGTAAAAAAACTCACTCACATAATTTTCAGCTTGGGCATGGAGATCTGTTTCTTTTGCTTGGGCTTGCCACTTTTTCGCGAAATGACGGGCATGCGCATTTTCATACTCTTTCATTGTATCCATAGACGGTTCCATCGGTATCGACGATGAAGTATTTCACCTGTTTTTTCACTTGAACAAATTTGCCTGGATCTTTGTGCGCGGAGTATGGAACACCATCCACGATGATCGCATCCTGTTTTTCATAAAGTAATGCAGGTGGAGTAACGCCTGAGCAGATGGGGATGATATCAGGTTCTTGACAAATGATTCCTCCGCATGTGAGAATAATATAAAGCTGTGAAATAATCTGAAACCAAAGCGAGTGGTTGCGATGAAGGCCAGGCAAACGCCGACAAAACAATCGCATATAACCCTCTTTAAAAAAGGGACTGTGTGGAAGTGAGTCACTTCTGCGCAGTCCCTTTTAGTTTGGTAAAGCGAAGAAAGGAGAAAGGGGTGGGAAATGATGTTTGCGAAACAAACAGAGCCGGTTAGGCGGATGTCGAGGATTGTGCTGGATGGGAGCCGCATCACGCCGGAAGATGTGGCGGCGGTGGCGTTCAACAACGTTTCCGTCTTTTTGGGCGATGAGGCGGTCAAGCGGGTGGTTGCTTGCCGACGGATGGTGGAGGAGCTGGTCCGAACCGGAAAAGTGGTTTATGGGGTGACCACCGGTTTCGGAAAGTTCAGCGATGTGCACATCTCATCGGAAGATGCGGTGGAATTGCAGGCCAATTTGATTCGCAGCCATGCTTGCGCGGTGGGTCAACCGCTTCCGGAGCCGACGGTAAGGGCCTTGATGATGCTGCGGGCCAATGCGCTGGCCAAAGGACATTCGGGAATTCGGCTGAAGACCTTGCAATTGTTGGTCGATTGCCTCAATCATGGCGTGCACCCGGTCATTCCTGAACAGGGGTCGTTGGGGGCGAGTGGCGACTTGGCGCCGCTGTCGCACCTGGCTTTGGTGTTGATGGGGGAGGGGGAAGCGTTTTTTCAGGGGAAGCGTTTGCCTGGAGCGAAAGCGCTCGCCAAGGCGGGGCTGAAGCCGGTTTCTCTCAAAGAGAAGGAAGGTCTGGCCTTGATCAATGGCACACAGGCGATGACCTCGACCGGCACCTTGGCGGTGGTGAAAGCGGAGAGGTTGGCCAAAATCGCCGATGTGATCGCTTCGCTTACGCTGGAGTGTTTGCGGGGAATCCCTGAGGCGTTTGCGGATGAGGTGCAACGCGCGCGTCCTTATCCGGAACAAGTTGGGGTGGCCGGCAATTTGCGCGCTTTGCTCAAAGGCAGCGAATTGATCACCCGCCAAGGCGAGATTCGCGTGCAAGACGCTTACTCATTGCGTTGCCTGCCTCAGGTGCACGGGGCGACGCGGCAAGTGCTCGGCTATGTGAAAGAAAAGATCGCGGTTGAAATCAATGCGGCCACAGACAATCCTTTGTTGTTTGCGGACGAGGATAAGGTGATCTCCGGCGGAAACTTCCATGGACAGCCGATCGCCTTGGCGATGGATTTCTTGAAAATGGGCATGAGCGAATTGGCCAATATCTCCGAGCGCCGCACCGAGCGATTGGTCAATCCGACCCTGTCCGGGGGATTGCCCGCCTTTTTAAGCCGTCAACCCGGAATGGCGTCGGGCCTGATGATTTTGCAATATGTAAGCGCTTCCCTCGTGTCGGAAAACAAAGTCCTTGCCCATCCCGCCAGTGTGGATTCGATTCCCTCTTCCGCCAATCAGGAAGATCATGTGTCGATGGGGACCACCGCCGCCCGGCATGCGGCCCAGGTGGTTGACAATGTGGCCAAAGTGTTGGCGATTGAGTTGATCTGCGCCGCGGAAGCCGCTGATTTTGTGGGCGCCGATGGTCTCGCCCCGGCCACCCGCGCCTTGTATGAGAAGGTGCGTGCGATCGTGCCGCCTGTCGTGGCGGATCGTTCAACCAGCCGGGAGATTGAGAGCGTGGCGTCGGCGCTCTTGGATGGCGAATGGTTGGCAGCCGTTGAAGCCGTTTCGGGTCCGCTATTTTAGGGCGTGTCTGCCCTAGCCGCCATTTCAATAACACAACAGGAAGAGGGGGAGTCGAATGAAACCATTCACATGGCTGAACCCGCCGGAAATTGTCCGCCGCACCAACTGGCGTGACCGTTATGAGACCAAAGTTGCCCACTGGTTAACCCCATGGGACGGCCAAGAAGACGTGGAAGTCGGCTTTATTGGGGTTCCCCTGTCCAAAACGTCAATCAGTGTGTCCGGGGCTTCCATGACCCCCAACGCACTTAGGGAATGGTTTGTCGGCATGACGACGTATGACATGGATCATGATGTGGATTTGCAGGAATTAAAGGCGCGCGACTTGGGCGACGTCCAGATGCATGTGACCGATTTGCCGCGTTGCCATCGCAATATCGAACAGGGATTGACCGAGATTTACGAAGCGATGCCCCATCTGTTTCCCATTATCGCGGGTGGGGACCATTCCATCACCTGCCCGTCGGTGAAGGCTTTTAAGAAAAAATTTTCCGGCAAAGTGGGCATGGTCCAGCTTGATTCCCATATGGATGTAAGGAATCTGGAAGACGGGGGCCCATCCAACGGAACTCCGATTCGCGGACTGATTGAATCGGGAACAGTGGAGGGGCGCCATATCGCCCAAATCGGGCTGCACAGCTTCGCCAACTCTAAGCCTTATCGGGAGTATGCCTTGTCTCAAGGAATCACGCAGTTCACCGCGGGCCAAGTGGCCCGGGAAGGCATAAAACCGCTGGTGGAACAAGCGCTCGCGGTGGCGGGCAACGGCACGGATGCCATTTATGTCACCGTGGACATGGACGTCCTGGATCAGGCGTTTGCCCCGGGGGTGCCCGCGATGGTGGCGGCGGGCATGACCTCTTGGCAGTTGTTGGAGGCGGTGTTCTTGTTGGGGCAACATCCCCGAGTGCAGGGATTTGATATCGTTTGCGTCGATCCGGTGCAGGATCCCCGCCGGACCACCGTTCGCATGACCTTGCATGCGATCTTGACCTTCCTCGCGGGATATATGAAACGGAGAGAAGGAACGCAGACTCAAAATCCGCCTCCATCAACGACTTATTAATTCTGGTAAACCAACACACTTGATGGCAGTAAGTTTGTTTGATCCCCACACCCAAAAAAACGATGGGAGAGATGACAGATGGCCAACACACGGACCGTTCGCGCGCCCCGTGGTTCGAAGTTGAACGCCAAAGGATGGCAACAAGAGGCGGCGTTGCGGATGTTGATGAACAACCTGGACCCGGAAGTGGCCGAGCGCCCTGAAGATCTGGTCGTATACGGGGGAATCGGCAAAGCGGCGAGAAACTGGGACTGTTTTGATAAAATCGTCGAATGTTTGACGGACTTGGAAGCGGATGAAACCTTGCTGATCCAATCGGGCAAACCGGTGGGCATTTTCAGAACCCATCCACTGGCGCCGCGCGTCCTTCTCTCCAATTCGGTGCTGGTTCCCGCTTATGCCAATTGGGACACGTTCCATGAGCTGGACAAAAAAGGGCTGATGATGTACGGGCAGATGACGGCCGGAAGCTGGATTTACATCGGGACGCAAGGGATTTTGCAGGGAACGTATGAAACGTTTGCCGAAGCCGCACGACAGCATGCGGGCGGGACGCTCAAAGGGACCCTCACCTTAACGGCGGGACTCGGGGGGATGGGTGGTGCGCAACCTTTGGCCGTCACGATGAATGGTGGGGTTGTGATCGGGGTGGATGTGGACCCGGAACGCATCCAGCGTCGGATCGACACCCGGTATTGTGACGTGATGGTTCATGATCTGGATGAGGCGCTAACGTTGGCGCAAAGGGCCAAAGAAGAAGGCAAACCCCTTTCCATCGGACTGGTCGGCAATGCGGCGGAGGTATTCCCGGCTTTTGTGCGGCGTGGCGTGGTTCCTGATTTTGTCACCGACCAAACTTCCGCGCATGACCCATTGAACGGCTATGTCCCCATCGGCTGTTCGCTTGACGCCGCGGCCGATCTGCGCAAAAATGACCCCGCCGCTTATGTGAAACGGGCCAAACAGTCCATGGCGGTTCATGTTCAGGCGATGCTTGACCTGCAAAACAGGGGGGCGGTCGTCTTCGATTACGGCAACAACATCCGCCAGGTGGCCTTTGATGAAGGGGTGAAAGACGCCTTCAACTTCCCGGGCTTTGTCCCCGCCTATATCCGCCCCCTTTTCTGTGAGGGGAAAGGGCCGTTTCGCTGGGCCGCGTTGTCCGGCGATCCGGAGGATATTTACAAAACAGACGAGTTGGTGTTGAAGCTGGTCCATGACAATGAACACCTGTGCCGCTGGATTTCACTGGCCAAGGAAAAAGTGGCTTTCCAAGGGTTGCCGGCGCGCATTTGCTGGTTGGGATACGGGGAACGAGTCAAAATGGGATTGGCCATCAATGAATTGGTGCGTAAGGGGGAAATTTCGGCGCCGATCGTCATCGGTCGCGACCATTTGGATTGCGGTTCAGTCGCTTCACCCAACCGCGAAACCGAAGGGATGAAAGATGGGAGTGATGCGGTGGCCGATTGGGCGATCCTGAACGCCCTCGTCAACACGGCTTCCGGCGCGAGTTGGGTCTCTGTGCATCATGGTGGCGGTGTGGGCATGGGGTATTCTTTGCACGCGGGGATGGTCGTCGTGGCCGATGGGTCCAACGAAGCGGAAGAACGTCTTTCCCGCGTCCTGAATACAGACCCGGGGATGGGTGTGATTCGTCATGCCGATGCCGGCTATGAACTGGCGATTCAAACAGCCAAAAAACGCGGAATCCGTGTACCCATGCTGGGGATTTAAGGTGGTTCCAACGGAGGAGGAAGCGTATGGAAAACAAGACCATCGACTTACTGATCCATCATATCGGCCTGTTGGTGACGATGCGGGGGAAGGCGGAACCGCGCACGGGGCGTGACATGTCCGAGGTGGGTGCCATTCCAATGGGGGCGGTCGCCATCCGGGACGGAAACATCTTCGCCGTTGGCCGGGAAGGGGATGTCCGCGCCCAGATTGCGGGCATGACGGTGAAACAGGAATGGGATGCCAACGGCCGACTGGTCACCCCCGGTTTGATCGATCCCCACACCCATTTGGTCCACGGCGGTTCCCGTGAGCATGAACTGTCCTTGAAATTAAAAGGGGTGCCGTATCTGGAGATTTTGGCCCAAGGGGGCGGGATCTTAAGCACCGTTCGCGCCACCCGCGCCGCAACGGAACAGGAACTGTTCACAAAAGCGAAAAAAAGCTTGGATCGGATGCTTCTCTTTGGTGCCACGACGGTGGAGGCCAAAAGTGGGTATGGGCTGAGCGTGGAGGAGGAATTGAAGCAACTGCGGGTGGTGAAAAAGCTGGACCAATGCCATCCGGTTGATCTTGTGCCCACATTTATGGGGGCCCATGCCGTCCCTGAGGAATACAGAGGGCGTTCGGCGGAGTATGTGGAACTGGTGATTCGTGAAATGCTTCCGGAAGTGAAGCGGCAAGGCTTGGCCGAATTCTGTGACGTCTTTTGCGAACATGGCGTCTTTTCGGTGGAGGAATCCCGCAGCATCTTGACGGCCGCCCGGGAATGGGGATTCGGCCTCAAACTCCACGCCGATGAGATTGAACCAATGGGCGGGGCGCAGTTGGCCGGCGAGTTGGGCTGCATCTCGGCGGAACACTTGTTGGCGGCGACAGACGAAGGGCTCTCCGCCATGCGGCGGGCGGGGGTGGTCGCTGTATGTCTGCCCGCCACCTCGTTTAACTTAGGCCTGAAAACGCATGCCCGCGCCCGAACGATGATCGAGATGGGGGTGCCCGTCGCTTTGTCCACGGATTATAATCCGGGCAGTTCCCCGACCGAATCCTTGCAATTGGTCATGACCCTGGGTTGCTTGAATTTGGGGATGACTCCGGAAGAAGTGATGACGGCGATGACCATCAATGCGGCCCACGCCATTGGCAGAGCGGACACGATCGGCAGTCTGGAGGTGGGCAAGCAAGCCGATCTGGTGATTTTTGACGCTCCCAACTTGGCTTATCTGCCTTATCATTTTGGGGTGAATCATGTGAATGCCGTGATCAAGAAAGGGAGAGTCGTCGTCTCCGAAGGGCGGTTGGCGGAAAGCGGATAAGCATGGAGAAAATGCCTCGGACGGGTGGAGAGTCGGCATCCAAGCTTCATTCCATCAACTTCGCCTCATGTGATTGATCAACTCCGCCACTTCGGCATGTCTCCTCCCGATTCTCCGTGAAAAGCTGTCCGTGCCATTCCGCGAGTCAAACCGCCGGGCCAACTCCCGCAACTCCGCGTTGATCCATGCTTCCGTCACGTGGGCGGGAAGGTGAAGGAGCTGTTTTTCCTGTTCGCTCAGTTGGGTGAATAGGACCGACGCGGCCAAAAAGAGGCTGAATTTGGCTCCGGGCACATAAGAGTCCAAGGCTTCCGGCAAATGCTTTTCCAACAGGGCCATGGCGCGCTTCGGGTTCACGACGGCCAAATAGGTCAGGTGCTTCGCTTTGGACCAGAGGTGGCCGCTTTCATTATGGATAAGCCGATAGCCCCGTTCATGGAATTCGGCCGCCTCCGCCGCCCGCCCTTCGCGCAAGAGAGGCAACAGGAAGCTGGCATAAGTGTTGTGGGGAACGTATCGGCAACGCATCTGCCCGTCCAAGATCGGCCGCGCCAAGCGATAAGCCTCCGCAAACTCGTTTTTTTCGTCCAGATAATAGGAAACTTGGCCATTCCGTTCGCATGCGAGACAATCCGAGATCTCATCCCGCCCTTCGTTTTGCCAAAGCTCATACTCCCGTTCGGCCGCCTCAAGGTCTCCTTCGTCCCGGGCCATGGCATGTTTGATTTTATGGTAGACGCGTTGGCTGTAGCCCAGTTCCGCATAGCGTTTGCGCAGATCTTCCAGCATCGCTTCGATTTGTTCCCGGCTGATTTCGGGAAAGTCATCCAAACTCCCCACAATCCATTTGTACATCCACATGACCGTGCGGCTGTCATAGGCCTCCGGTTGCTTGTCATACTGGGCCAAACACCAGCCAAACGCGAGAATGGCCTTTTCCGTTTTACCCGAAAAATTGGCCGCGCGTGTCAACTCCAAGCGTCCCTCAAAACCCCGTTTCACGTCCTGGTGCGTATCCGCCAAGCGGACGGCTTGTTCCAAGAGGGCGACTTTGGTCGCGCCATAGGGTAAGGAAGCGGCCTGCCTCATCAACTGATCGAATTGTTCTTTCATCACTCATGCCTCCTTGACGGTCCAACCCCCGGTCAATGAACCGAATCCACCCGTTGATTGGCATATTTGCGCAAGAATCAACGAAAGTGGCGGAATGGACCGTTCCGCTTTGCGGCGATTTTTCACATGATACTGGTCAGTTGCTCTCCTATCCATCAATATGTATGATGTCATATACCATTTTATATAAAATTAAGATAGATCTGAAATGAAAAATGAGGGAAAGTCACGTTTTTTTTAACACAAATGAGCGTAAAAAAAAGCACCCCGCTTGAGGATGCCTGATCCCGGACAAATCATTTGTTAACGTGCCGCAGCCTTTGCATAAGGGGCTTTTGGCTGATCCAGGCCCAACCATTCCGCCATGTTTGGCTTGCTATGTGGCGGAGGTGGGCGAAGGTTCGCAACAGTTTACCGTACCCTTCATCCCCGATGACCAGAAGATTCGCGATGATCATGATCAGCGAAAAGCTGACCAGTCCCATTCCCGCCAATATGCCCAGATGCAACAGGATCATGCCGATGACGGCAATGATCTTGGTGCCCCGGTTGAACAGCATGAAAGGGAAACCCAGCTTGATGATGATCGAAGCGTAAGTGAACAGAACGATCAGGACGTCGTTGTGAAGAATGAGCTTTTGCTGAAACGGGGCTGAAAACATATCCACTTGCGCGATATAGTAGACGGCGACTCCGCTGTTCCACAACTCCCCCATGACTTGGTAGAATCCCGCCGTAAAATACAGGATGCATAACTGGATGATGCATGCCAGGATGCTCATGTTGTGGAATAGAGCCGATACCGGCGGAAGCCACGCTCCTTCCGGTTGCCGGCGCAGGAGCCTTCTGTCCAGCGCATCAACGGAAAAGTGGGCGGAAGTATTGGCGAACATCAAGAAAAACAAAATATCGGCCAACAGGTCGTCACCGCCGTCCGCGATGAACGTGTTCAGGTTCAGAATCGAGAAGGTGGTGACATAAAACAGGACTGAGACGGTCCGCGTTTTATAGCCGATCAAGGTGAAGAGAGCGATGAGGATGCTTAGATGATAGATGATGTCAAAATAGAGCGTGGAGGTTGAAAGGGCATAGAGGGACCATTTAAACCCCGACAGCTGATCGCCTAGCATCCCTTCTTTCGTCCACAAAAAATAACGCTGATGATAATGGATGAGATAATAGTACAGCATCACCAAAGCAAAGCCGATCCGCGCCAAACTGGCCCCGATGAGAAACCTTTCTTTATAGAAAAAATCATAAAACCAGCCAGATCGATTCATTTTTCCGGGCATTTTCCTTCCTCCCTTACCAAGCTTTGACCGCCGCATAAGGTCGCCAACCCAGTTCATGGTATTTCCGTTCTGTTGATGCATGGGGATTGTTTCTTTCCGCATAGGGAACGGCCTTTTCGTTCACCAGCCGTATGTTGATGGCATCGATCTGTTGGGGCGGGAGGATCTTGGTGGCGGCGGCAAAGGCAAACCGATAGATGAGTTCTTTTGTCCGTTCCCCTTTAATGTCTTGAACCTGGTCAATGGCCATATGGACCCGACTTTTCTCCTGATTCCTGGATTTCAGCTTTAATTTGACCGATCGTTCATTCGACTGGTATATCTGGGAAAAGATCTTGCTGGGAATGTGGGAGATTTTGTTCATTGGTGTGATGTAATGGGTGAACTTGGCTTGGATGAGAGGGGTCGTGATATCGATCCAACCCGACTCTTGCTTTGTTTTCGTGCGCAACTTTATGTATATGAGGCGGTTGCTGGAAATCGGGTTGGGCGCGAAAAGGTGCCAGTTTTGTTTGAACAAAGGGGTTGTGTAGGATTTGACCGCATTTCCCAGCGAAAGGCTGAGCGGGTTTAACGGCATGACTTGCAAGATGATCAGGGTGAAATGAACAATCAAAGCGAAACTCAACAGGACAGGCAAAGAGAAGAAAATCATTTTTTTGCACCATCGGTTCATCCTGATTTCTCCTTAAGAATAATGTGAAATCTCGCTTCTTGGCAGTTGGGAAAAAGGGGGTTCACCAAGCGAAAGAGGGAGAATCCCCAAGGGGTGCAAAACCGGGCTTGCGTCTTTATTTAAAAGCGTTATTGATTGAAAATAACCCCGCCGGCGCCCGCGTCCGCATCCAATCCGGCGTCTAACCCCAAATCAGCCAAATCGATCATCTGCTCGGCTTGATTCATCGCTCCTGCCTTTTGCGGGGCCAATGGCTGGGATTGCTCCGCGTAGAGCGGCTCCGCGCTTGCGGAGATGAATACCATCCCCATCATCAACACCATGACACCGACCGCTAACAAAAGCGCTTTTGCATACTTCTTCATTGAACAACACCCTTTCTTTAAGGTCATGTGAAAAATCAACGTTTTGGCAGTGGGAAAAGGTTTGCATCGAAGGTCGTGATTGATTTATTTGTCACACCCAAAAATATTTTGTTAATCGGAAAATATGACTGTTTTTATGAAATTTATTCAAATGTGTTAGAAATGGATTGATGCGGAAGGGTTGCTAGTGGGCATTTGTCAATATGCGGGGGGGTGTCACATGCAAAGAAGCCCTCGGCATGATATCGAGGGCTTGGGTTATTCATCTGGTTGGGAAGAAGGGTTGCGTGTGGCATCCGTCCACTTGATGATTTCACTCACTTGTTCATGGCTGATAAAATCCGTTTTCACACGGCTGCCGGAAGCAACGCGGCTGGTGAAACAGGCCAATCCCAGCTTCCTGGAATCACGGCACCAAGGAAGAGAAGGATTCCATGATAGGACAGCGTCTTTCTGGTGGGCGACTGGAGTGAAACGGTAAGGTAGGGCGTGTATTCCGGCAAGAGTGTTGCCGGAAGCTTCCGTTTGGGCAAGAGAGGAAAGAAGATAAGTTGTTTTTTCCCTTTGTTCTCTTTCTCTTCAAGCCCGGCCACCTCCATCTGCAGGGTGTACCAGCCCAACCATTGCCGCACCCAATTCTCTTCCAATCGCAATAATTGAATCCGCTTGACTGGGACGGTGAATTTTCTTGTGTGAAGCAATCCATATTCAATATAGATGTGATCCCCTTCCCGCTTGATCTGAAAGCGATAGTAGAGCACACCCATCCAGGCGATGGATATGGCCCAAGCGGCGAGTAAGATGACGGGGATGAACCAGAGCAAGGAGGTGAGCATTTCCAGTTGCAGAAAGTGCTCGCTAAACGACCGGATTTCTTCGTCAGTAAAGAAGAGCCGCACTTGATCGAGATATTTCAAGAGAAAGATGATCGGAAAAAAGAGGGTGACCCATATCTTTTCTGACGTCATGCCCGCATAGAGAAGCCATTTGCCGGATAAACGGTAGCAGGGTGGCTCGTCCTGCGCGGCGGTGCGCTTCCCCGCCGCGCTCTCGCCGCCCATTAACGCTTCTTTCAGAGCCGAAGCTTGCTCTTCCGTAACTATTTCCAATACGGCTTCCGTTTGCTTGCCACTCGCCGTTTCAATGCGGACCATGTACAGTCCAACCAGGCGATGGAGCAGCGGTTGTTCCGACTCCACCGCCTGAATTTGCTCCAAGGGGATCGAAACATGTTTCTTAAACCAGCCCCCTTGTTTAAGGTGAAATTCGTTCTCTTCGACATAATAAACTTTTCTTAACCACTGAAAGGTTCCAACTCCCATTGCGCCCAACAAAAACAATACGATGATACCGCCTTTCGCTGCCCAAGAGAGGCTACCTTGCCAAAGCAACGCAATGGCCGCCGGAACCGCCCATTGAAGCGCTTTGGCCAATAAGCGTAATATGGCCAAGGGATGGAGGCGTCGGGGGTTATTCATGCTCTTCCACCCTTACCCATTCGATGATTTTTTTTCTGAGCCGTTCGGCTTCCCCCTGATCGATTGCGGGGATCACAAAGGAATCGCCGCCTGCGGTAAAGACTTCCACATTGGACAGTTGACAGCTTCTCAAGAGCGGTCCTTGTTTGGATTGGACATGTTGGATACGCGACATGGGGATGAAGGTTTCTTTGGTGAAGAAAAATCCTTTGCCGATAAAGAGTTCTTTTTCCGTCACTTCGTAGACCAAATAACGCCAGCGCGGTCGGGGATATAGGAAGGCGCTCAATCCCCCCGCCAGTCATAAGGCGATGAAGCCGCCCCAAGAGAGCAGGGGATAGGCTGTGAACAGGTCAAAGAGCAGAAGCGCCCCTGCATAGGCGAGAATCAAAAGCAGAAAGATAAGCGCCTCCGTGATGGCCCAAACACGCATGGCCCTGGGATGTACATGTTGCTTGCTTATGGGAATCACCGCACCCTTCGTTGACATTCGCTTATTCTTTCCCGCTCTGTCATGGTTAAAAACGAATGGAATTGTTTATTTTAAAAATTTTCTTAGGTATATTCAGATTAATGGTTTTCGTTATTTTGTTCATCAAGTCAGAAACGAAAAGGACGCGTTTTTTCAATCAGCATGAGAAGAGGGGGAAGAGAGAACATGTATATTCCCAAACCGTTTAAGGTGGATGACCGGGACACCCTGATCCAATTCATCCATCAGCACAGCTTTGGCATCGTGTTTTCCAAGGAGAACGGGGTGGCCACCGCCAGTCACCTTCCGCTTCTGCTGAAAGAGAATGAGGAGGAACTTGGGGTGCTATACGGGCATATGGCCTTGGCCAACCCCCACTGGAAAGAGATCGGGCGGGAAGTGTTGGTGGTGTTTCCCGGCCCTCATGCTTACATCTCGCCCACTTGGTATGAAGAAGAGAAAACGGTGCCCACGTGGAACTATGTCGCTGTCCACGTCTATGGCGATTTTGCCTTAATTGAGGATGAGCGGGAATTGGAGAACATGATGATGGAGAGCATCCGCTTTTATGAGGCGGAGATGCCCCAACCTTGGAGCACGGACCTGAAACAAAAGCATAACCAAGCCGAGTTGAAGGCGGTCAAAGGCTTTAAAATCACCATCACCGACATCCAGGGGAAATGGAAGTTGAACCAGCACCATCCGGTTGAGCGGCAAAAAAAGACGATCAAGCACCTCAAGGAAGCGGGAAGGGGTGACGCCAAAGAGATTGCCGGCTTGATGGAACAGCATGTGAATGAGAGGGAGTAACGGAGTTTTCGTGTTGGCTGTTCCCTTGGCCTCAAGTCATTGAACCAAGATGTCGCCAACTGTATAATTGTACCAATAAGGCGCCATTTACCGGCAATCGAATAGCGGCCCCATGCGTCAACGGAGAAAGGAAACGTAGAAACATGTTATTATCGATATGGAATCAACACGGCTTGTTTACGCTCATTCCCGACAAAGGCCTTCTCCTGGCCCCGTCTCCCGAACTGATCCAATCTTTGATCGAAGAGCGGGAACGCATGCGCTCCGAGCTGAAGGCCTTGTGCGCCGATGAGGAACGGTTGGAAGATCACGCCGCCGACCTTGCCCGATCCTCGGCGGATTCGTTTATCACCACCAACCAATACATCAACTTTCGCCAACGGGACATTCGCCAGTTGGAGCGGTTGATGCGTTCTTTGCTCACGCAACTGGCCCAGCTCTACGAACAAGGGGAGATCACCCCCCATGATCTGGAACAGCTCTTCAACCAGCATGCGCTAAGGGTGAGTCGGTTGTTGCTGGAGACCAATGGCGTGCAGGTATTCCAACTGGTCGATCATCAACTCATGTTGCGGCGGGTCCCCTGTGCCGAATACGAAGCGTCTTTCCAACTCGATTTGTTGCGAATCAAGGTGGATGACCTCCGCGAACCGGTGCTCGATCTCGGTTGCGGCGCACAAGCGATGTTGGTTCGCGCCCTCAGGGAACAAGGCATTGAGGCGTATGGGTTGGAACGATTGGAACAGATAGACCGCCCTTTCATCTATGCGGCCAACTGGCTCGATTTCCACTTTGTTCCGGACAAGTGGGGCACGATCATCTCCAACATGGCCTTCTCCAACCACTTCTGGCATCACCACATCAGGAAAGACGGGGACTACGCCGCCTATGCGCAAAAATATATGGAGATCCTGCGTTCACTCCAAGTGGGAGGCTGCTTCATCTACGCTCCCGGCCTGCCCTTCATTGAAGGCATACTGGAAGAGAGCGGTGACAGCTATACCGTCATCCGCAGGGAGCTGGATCCGCCCCTGTTCGAACCGGAAGAGGGGGAGGGATTGCACGGATCACGATGGTATGTGGCGCGGGTGCGACGGAATCGATAGCGGCGGGAAGAAGAGAAGCCCTTGGGTAACCAAGGGCTTTGTATTTGGCGTGCCCAGCAAGCCGTTAATTGCTAGTTGGTGAAAGTCCAACCGAGGTAAGAGCCAAGTCGCC